>CAZFKN010000025.1:11151-33283 GCA_964519805.1 uncultured Gemmatimonadaceae bacterium | reverse complement strand
GCCGGCCTCGGGTCGCTCGCCGGCGACTCCGACGTCCGCGCCGTGCTCGCCGGCGCACCCGAGCCGGTCGTGCGCCGCGGGGCCCGCGGCGACGACCGAATGTACGTCTCCGTGCGCGGCGGTCCGGGGGTCGTTCGCCTGATCGCCAGCCTCTCGCAGGTGGACGAAACCGTGCGCCGCTCGCAGGCCGCGATCGCGGGCGGCGCGCTCGTGGCGCTCGCGCTGGGCAGTCTGCTCGCGCTGGTGGCCGGCCGGTCCATCACGCAGCCGTTGAGCGGCCTGGTCGGCGCTTCGCGCGCGATCGCTGCCGGTGCGCTGCCGCGCTTCCCGCGGTCGGGGATCCCCGACATCGACGCGCTCGTACAGGCGCTCCGCCAGATGCACCGACAGCTCGCCGACCGGTTCGAGGAGCTCCGACGCGAGCGGGCGGAGTCCGCGGCGCTGGTGGAAGCGATGACGGAGGGCGTGATCGCGGCGGACGGTCGCGGCCGGATCACGACCGCGAATGGGGCGGCCCGGCGGCTCCTGGGCTACGGCGAGCACGAAACGCTCCCCGATCTGCCGGAGCTGTTCCGGGCAAAGGCGGTGCGGGAGATCGTGGATCACTCCCTCGCGGGTACCGCCGTGCAGAATCGGGAGATCGAGCTGGACGGGAGCATGCTGATCGTGAACGCGCGGCCGCTCCCGGCCGGCGGCGCCCTGCTGGTCCTGCACGACGTGACCGAGATCCGGCGACTCGAGGCCGTCCGGCGCGACTTCGTGGCCAACGTGTCGCACGAGCTCAAGACCCCGCTGACGTCGATCTCGGGGTACGCGGAGACGATCCTGGCCGACCGCCCGGACCTCGCCCTCGAGCGCCGTTTCCTCACGACGATCCTGAACAATTCCCGGCGAATGCAGCACCTGGTGGACGACCTGCTCGACCTCTCGCGCATCGAGTCCGGGCGCTGGGTACCGGCGCTGGAGCCGGTCGACGTGGGGGCAACGGCCCGGGAGGCGTGGGGCGCCCTGGGCGACCGGGCAGCGCATGGTGTGGAGCTGGTCCTGGACGCCGCGTCCGACGCGCCCTGCGTCGATGCGGATCCGGACGCCGTCCGCCAGATCCTCACGAATCTCCTCGACAACTCGCTCCGGTATACCCCGGCCGCCGGCCGGATCACCTGCTGGACCCGCGCGGAGCAGGACGGAGTGACCCTCGCGGTGAGCGACACCGGCCAGGGGATTGCGGCCGAGCACCTGCCCCGGATTTTCGAGCGCTTCTACCGGGCTGACGCGTCCCGCTCGCGGGAGGAGGGCGGCACCGGGCTCGGCCTCGCCATCGTGAAGCATCTGGTCGAGGCCCACGAGGGCCGCGTCACCGCGGAGAGCGAGCGCGGCCGCGGCACGACGATTCTCTGCTGGTTCCCGAACGCCAAGCCGGACGGCACCCTGGCGTAGCCCTACCGAACGGGCGCCACAGCCCGTTTACCCCCTCCGTTACGACGATGTTACGGCCCGATGGCGGACGCGTGACGGCCGGCGGGCCTCTTAGGGGCTGTTTGAAACGCCCCGTGGCGCGGGCAGCGCCGCAACCCACAGAGAACAGGACAGGCCATGCGTCTGGCAGCTTGTCGGTCTGCCGCTTTCGGCACGATGATGGTCGCGTCGGTCGTCTCGCTCGCGACCGCGCAGGCCCCGACCGTCACGGTCGGCGGCGTCGGGTACGCGCAGTACCTGTTGCAGTTGCGGAAGGACTCGGTGACCAACAGCAACCTGAACAACTTCGATGTCACCCGCGCGTACATCAACGTGATCGGCAAGTTCGGCTCGGGCGTCGGGGCGCGCATCACCCCCGACGTCTACCGGAACGCCGACGGCTCGCTGGCCTTCCGCCTCAAGTATGCATTCGCGACCTGGACCCCCGAGAACAGCCCCCTCACCCTCAAGCTCGGCCAGATTCACACCCCCTGGCTCGACTGGGAAGAGGCGCTCTGGGACTACCGGATGCAGGGGCAAATGGCGACGGAGCGCTTCCACAACGCGGCCGGTTCGGGCTACCTCTCATCCTCCGACTTCGGCGCCGGGATCGACGGCAAGTTCGCGCTCGACTTGGTCAACTTCCAGGTCGGCGTCTACAACGGCGAGTTTTACAGCAAGCCCGAAGGCGATCAGCACAAGGACTTCGAAGGCCGCCTCTCCGTACGGGTGATCGAGAGCGACGACCACAGCCGGGTCGGCGGCCTCCGGGTCACCGGCTACGCCGGCATCGGCAAGCCGACCGGCGGCGGGCGGCGCAACCGGTTCATCGGGATGCTGTCCTACCGGTCCAAGCTGTTCACGCTCGCGGCGGAGTACGCGCGGGTATCCGACTCGCTCGCGAACCAGGCGCCGGTGGGCGGCGCGGCCACGCCCCTGGTCGACGGCAACATCTATAGCGCCTACGGCGTGCTCAATATTCCGAACAGCAAGGTGGCCGTGATCGCCCGGTGGGACCTGCAGGACCCGAACACGTCCCTTGCCGTGAAGAACAAGCTGACGCATATCATCGGCGGCGTGTCCTACCAGGTGAACCAGAACCTGCGGGCGCTGCTCGACATCGACAACCTGTCGACGACCACCGGCGTGTACACCAACGCCTTCAACTCGACACGGACCCAGGGTCTGTTCCAGATCCAGGTCGTGTTCTGAGTGTCAATGCTCATTCCGCAACGGAGAAGTGAGATGATCGGCAAGCTCTCGATTCGGCCGCTAACCCTCGTCGGTGCGGCACTCCTCGTCGGGGCCCCGCTCGCGGCGCAGACCGCGCTGACGGGTGCCGGCGCCACGTTCCCGAACCCGATTTACTCGAAGTGGTTCGACGCGTACAACAAGAAGACCGGCGTCCAGATCAACTACCAGTCGATCGGCTCCGGCGGCGGCATCAAGCAGTACACCGAAGGCACGGTGGACTTCGGGGCCTCGGACGGCCCGATGACAGACGACCAGCTCCAGGCCGTCGGGGGCCACGTGCTGCACATCCCCACCGTGATGGGGGCGGTCGTGCTCACCTGGAATCTGCCGGCGCTGGGCGACAAGCCGCTCAACTTCGACGGCCCGACCATCGTCGACATCTACCTCGGCAAGATCACCAAGTGGAATGACAAGCGGCTCGCCGCCCTGAACCCGGGTGTGAGCCTGCCGAACGAGGACGTCATCGTCGTGCACCGCTCCGACGGGTCAGGCACGTCATACATCTTCACGGACTACCTGAGCAAGGTGTCCGGCGAGTGGAAGGACAAGGTGGGGAAGGCGACCTCGGTGAACTGGCCGGTCGGCCTGGGCGGCAAGGGCAACGAGGGCGTGACCCAGCAGGTTAAGCAGACGGAAGGCGCGATCGGCTACGTCGAGCTGATTTATGCCGTCGCCAACAAGCTGCCGTACGGGCAGGTCAAGAACGCGGCCGGCGCGCTGGTGACGCCGTCGCTCGAGTCGGTGACGCAGGCCGCTGCCAGCGCCAAGTTCGACAAGAACACCGACTTCCGGGTGTCGATCACCAATGCCCCGGGCCAGGGCGCGTACCCGATCTCGTCGTTCACCTGGCTCTTGGTGCGTCCCGACATGAAGGACGCAGCCAAGGGGAAGGCGATGAAGGATTTCCTCGCGTGGATGATCACGCCGGAAGCGCAGGGCATGGCGAAGGATCTGGTCTACGCCCCGCTGCCGAACGAGGTAGCGGGCCTGATCAAGGATCGGCTCCAGACTCTCAAGGCCGGTGGGAAGGTCATCGCCGGCATGTAGCTCCGCAGTTCCCCGCGGCACCGGTCCGGCCGTCCGCTCGCTTCCCTCAGAGGCGCGCCGGGCCGGTGCTGCACCCTCCAGCCGCGCCGTCGGGCCGTGGCCTCGACTCGCCGCCGTGACGTGTCCGTTACAAGAGCGTGACCGTTCGCCCGGATGGGTCGGATAGAATCACTCGCGATGACCACCGCCACTCCCCCTGCCCCATCCGGCGTCGCCGCGCCGTCGAAGGTCCCGGCGTCGCTCCGCGCCGCCGCCTACGGCGACCGGGTATTCAACCTCGTCCTGCTCTGCGCCGCGGCGCTGATCCCGATCCTCCTCGGGTTCCTCGTCTACGAGCTGTGGACCGGCTCCGAGCTCGCGATGTCGAAGTTCGGCCTGGACTTCATTACGACGAGCATCTGGGATCCCGTCGCCGAGCGGTTCGGCGCGTTCCCGCTGATCTTCGGGACGCTGCTCTCGTCGTTGATCGCGCTGCTGATCGCGGTTCCCCTCTCGCTGGGCGTCGCGATCTATCTCACGGAGTTCGCGCCGAAGTTTCTGCGCCAGCCCGTCGCCTTCGTGATCGGGCTCCTGGCCGCCATTCCGAGCGTCGTCTACGGCCTCTGGGGCATTTTCGTCCTCGTCCCCGTGCTGCGGAAGACGCTGTTCCCCTTCCTGAAGGAGACGCTCGGCTTCCTCCCGTTCTTCCAGGGTCCGATCTACGGACCGTCCATGCTGGCCGCGGGAATTATTCTCGCGATCATGGTCATGCCGTACGTCATGTCGGTGTCCCGGGAAGTGCTGATGGCCGTGCCGAACAGTCAGCGGGAGGCGGCGCTCGCGCTCGGCGCCACCCGGTGGGAGGCCGTGATCACGGCCGTGCTCCCCTACGCCAGCTCCGGCATCGTCGGCGCCATCATTCTCGGTCTGGGCCGGGCCCTGGGCGAGACGATGGCGGTCACGATGCTGATCGGCAACCGGCATGAGGTCGCCGCGTCGCTGTTCGCTCCGGGTTACACCATGGCGGCCGCGATCGCGAACGAATTCTCGGAAGCAGCGACCGACATGCACTTCTCCGCGCTCACGTACGTCGCGTTCGTGCTCTTCGTGCTCACCGTGCTGGTGAACGCGGGGGCGCGGCTGCTCATCTGGCGGGTCGCGCGCGGGTCCGGCGCCGGGAGCAAGGCCCTGTGAACCGCCGGCTGATGCGCCGCGTGGCCAGCAACGTGATGGTTGGCCTTATGATCTGCGCCGTCGTGCTCGCGGTGCTGCCGCTGTTACTGATCCTGCTGGACCTCCTGCTCAAGGGAGCCAGCAGCCTCTCCGTAGCCTTCTTTACCAAGATGCCGGTGCCCGCGGGCGAAACCGGCGGCGGGGTGGCCAATGCCATCGTGGGGACGCTGATCATCGTGGGGGCGGCCAGCCTGATCGGGATCCCGGTGGGCGTGGGCGCGGGCATCTATTGCGCCGAATACCCGCACAGCCGCCTCACGTGGCTCAGCCGTTTCGTGGCCGACGTGTTGAACGGCACCCCGTCGATCGTGGTCGGCGTGTTCGCCTGGACCTGGATCGTCGCCAAGCAGAAGCATTTCTCCGCCCTGGCCGGCTCCGTGGCGCTCGCGCTGCTGATGGTGCCCATGGTGATGCGGACCACCGAAGAGATGATCAAGTTGGTCCCCAATTCCCTCCGCGAGGCGGCGCTGGCGCTGGGCTATCCGCGCTGGCGGACGAGTCTCTCGGTGATCGTCCGGACGACCCTCGCCGGGATCGTCACCGGGACCCTGCTCGCCGTCGCCCGGATCGCCGGCGAGACGGCGCCGCTGCTCTTCACCGCGCTCGGCAGCCAGTACCTGAGCTTCAAGCTCAACCAGCCGATGGCGGCGCTGCCGCTGACCGTCTTCACGTACGCGACCGGCCCCTACGAGGAGTGGCATCGCTTTGCCTGGGCCGCCGCGCTGGTGTTGATCCTGGTCGTCTTCCTGCTGGGCCTGGGCGCGCGGCTCGCCATCGGGCGGAGCACGGTCTCCAGTGGCTGAGACCAGGGCGCGGGTCGAGACAGACAAGCTCACCGCTGTCTACGGCAAGACCACGGCGGTGAAGAACGTGTCGCTCTCGTTCGCGTCCAATCAGGTCCACGCGCTCATCGGCCCGTCCGGCTGCGGCAAGTCCACGTTTCTGCGGACGCTGAACCGTATGCACGAGCTGTCCGAAGGCGGGTGGATCACCGGCCGCGTGCTCCTCGACGGACAGGACATCTACGATCCGGCCGTGAACGCCATGCAGCTGCGCCGGAAGGTGGGCATGGTGTTCCAGCGGCCGACGCCGTTTCCGACCATGTCCATCTACGAGAACGTCGCCGCGGGGCTCCGGCTCAACGGCGGGATCTCCGGGCCGCAAACCGACGAGATCGTGGAACGCTCGCTGCGACACGCGGCGCTGTGGGACGAGGTGAAGGACCGGCTCAAGGTGAACGCCATGGCGCTTTCCGGCGGACAGCAGCAGCGGCTCTGTATCGCGCGGACCATCGCGCCGTCGCCGGAGGTCGTGCTGCTCGACGAACCGACGGCGTCGCTGGATCCGCAAGGCACCCAGCGGATCGAAGAGCTACTCTTCGAGCTGAAGCAGGCCTATACGATCGTCATCGTGACGCACAACATGCAGCAGGCGGCGCGGGTCTCGGACACCACCTCGTTCTTCTACCTGGGGACGATGGTCGAAAGCGGTCCGACCCGCCAGATTTTCACGGCGCCCACGAACGAGCAGACGGAAGCGTACATCACCGGACGGTTCGGATGACCACCGTGCAAGACCCCACGCCGCTCACCGCCGCCCCGCGTCCGACGCTCGCCCCCAAGGGAGCGGCGCGTCCGCAGGCCGGCGGCACACCCGCTGTCGAGATCCAGGGCTTCCGCTTCTGGTACGGCAAGCGGCAGATCCTGCAGGGCCTCGATTTCACGATTCCGCGGAAGGCCGTGACCGCGATCATCGGGCCCTCCGGGTGCGGCAAGTCGACGTTCCTGCGCTCGATCAACCGGCTCAACGACCTGATCCCCGGCGTCCGCCACGGTGGCGACATCCGGGTGGAGGGGCTGTCGGTATTCTCGCCGAGCACGGATCTCGTGGCGCTCCGGCAGCGGGTCGGCATGGTCTTTCAGCGGCCGAATCCGTTCCCGATGACGATCTACGAGAACGTGGCCTACGGCGCCAACCTCAACCGCCTCGTCCCAAGGCGCGACCTGCCCGACCTGGTGGAGCGGTGCCTCCGGCAGGCGGCGCTCTGGGAGGAAGTGAAGGATCGCCTCGATACGCCCGCACCGGGCCTGTCCGGCGGCCAGCAGCAGCGGCTCTGCATCGCCCGGGCGCTCGGCAACCAGCCCGAGGTGTTGCTGATGGACGAGCCGTGCTCCGCCCTGGATCCGATTTCGACCCAGCGGGTCGAGGAGCTGATGTTCGACCTGAAGAAGCACTACACTATCGTCATTGTGACCCACAACATGCAGCAGGCGGCTCGGGTGTCCGACTGGACGGGATTCTTCGACCGGGGCGAACTGGTGGAGTTCGGCGAGACCGAGCGGATCTTCACTGCGCCCGCCAGCGAGCGGACCGAGGCCTACATTACCGGGAGATTCGGATGAGCCTCGACGTTCATCGCCACTTCCACGACGAGCTGAGCCACGTCAAGGTCCGGCTCCTCACCATGTCGGGCGAGGCGGAGGCGGCGCTCGGCCTCGCCGTGGAAGCGCTGCTCGAGCGCGACCCCGAGAAAGCCCGCCGCGTCATCCAGGGTGACCGGGTCATCGACGCCATGGAGATGGAGATCGAGGAGATGAGCGTCAATCTTCTCGCGCTTCAGCAGCCCATGGCGCGCGACCTGCGGATGCTCACCTCGGCGCTCAAGATCGCCAACGACCTGGAGCGCGTGGGCGATCACGCGGTAAACATCGCCCAGTCGGCCGAGCGGCTGAGCCAGACCCGGCCCATCGCGCCGGAGCCCGAGATCGTTGAAATGGCGCGGCTGGCGCGGGAGATGCTTTCCGACGCCCTGGAAGCCTTTATCCGGGGCGACGCGGCTGCGGGCCGGGAGATCTGCCTTCGAGACGACAAAGTGGATATTCTGCACCGGTCGGTGTTCCGCATCCTCCTCACCCACATGATGGAGGATCCGCACACCATCGGCGCGGGGATGGAGTTGTTCCTCGTGAGCCGCAATCTGGAGCGCGTCGCCGACCTCGCCACCAACATCGCGGAGGACGTCGTGTTTCTGGTCGAGGGCAAGTCCATCAAGCACCACGCGGAAGACCGCGGTGAGGCCCGTTCGACAAGCGGGTCGGGAGCGATCGCGCGCCCATGACGGCACGGGCGCTCCCGACGACGGCCGCCGCCCCGCCCGCGGCCGAGCCGAGGGAGCGCCTCGCCGCGCTCGACGTAGGATCCAACTCGATCCGCCTATTGGTCGCGGAGCACGACCCGCAGTCCGGCCTCTCCATTATCGATGAAGTAAAGGACCAGCCCCGCCTCGCCCAGGGCCTCGCGGCTACCGGCCGCTTGGACGAGGCCGCGATAGAGCGTGCCCTCGCCGCGCTGGCGCGGATGCGGGAAGTCTGCCGCCGCCGCGGCGTTCGTCGCATCGCGGCGGTCGCGACCGCGGCGGTACGCGAAGCGGCCAACGGCGAGGAGTTCGTCCAGCGCGTGCGGACGGAGCTCGATCTCCCGCTCCGGGTGATCGACCCCGATACCGAGGCGGCGTTGAGCTATCGCTCCGTCGCGCATCACTTCCGAGTCCTCGGGGCCCGCACGCTGGTGGCGGACATCGGCGGCGGCAGCCTCGAGCTGATCGGCGCGGTGGATGGACTCGTCGAGCTGACGCTCTCGCTGCCCCTCGGCGCGGTGCGCCTCACCGAAACCCACCTGCTCGGGCGACGGGATGCCCGCCGTGAGGTAACCACCCTTCGTACTCAGGTCCGCAAGCAGCTCAAGAAGGCCTTCCGCGGACGGGAGTGGACGGCCGCGACACTGATCGGCTCGGGCGGCACCTTCACCACGCTCGGCCGCATGGCCACCGCCCGCCGGGGGCTGCCGGTGCCGGAGACGGTGCACGGCGTCGCCGTCGCCACCGCCGAGCTAGAGACGCTGCTCGAGTGGCTCACGGCGAAGACGCCGGAACAGCGGAGGGCCGTGGCGGGCCTCAATCCGCAGCGCGCCGATATCATCCTCGCCGGCCTGGCCGTCACGGCCGAGCTGCTGGCATTGGTGGATGCCCGCACGGTGACCGTGAGCGCCTTCGGCCTTCGCGAGGGGCTCCTGCTGGAGATGGTGACCGGCGACGCGCCGGTGGCGGCGCCGGACCCGCTTCGTCTCATGCGGGAGTTCGTCGAGCGCTGCCAGGGCGACCGACGCCACGTCGAGCACGTCAGGGTCCTCGCGCGGCAGCTCTTCGACCAGCTCGCGGGTTCCCTCGGCTGCGCTCCCGACGAATGGTCCCTGCTGGAGGCGGCGAGCCTGCTCCACGACGTGGGGCAGCTCGTGAGCTACCGCAAGCACCACCGGCACAGCCTCCAGCTCATCACCCACGCCGACCGGTTGGACCTGTCGGCGCGGGACCGCGCGCTGGTCGCGCTGGCGAGCCGCTATCACCGCAAGAAGGGACCAAGCCGGAAGCACCCGGAATTCATGGCGCTCGGGCTGGAGGATCAGGCGATCGTGCGGCGGATCAGCGCGCTGTTGCGGGTGGCGGACGGACTCGATCGTGGGCACACATCCAACGTCGATCAAGTGACCACGACGCTCGGGCCCGACGAGCTGGTGATCGAAGTCGCTCCGCGGGTCGCGGGGGCCGACCTCTCGCTCGAGTGTTGGGGGGCGGAGCGGAAATCCGACGTGCTCGCAAAGGTGCTTCAGCGCGACGTAGTCATCCGCCCCGGGGCATAGCCACCGCTGCGGTGTGCGGGCCCGGCGGGGCCACGCCGATCCGCTCCGCCAGCAATGCCCCGAGCCGTCGGGCCATCGGGCCCGGCTGACCGGTTCCGACCGGCCTCCCGTCGATCGCCACAACGGCCATGACGTCGGCCGTGGTCCCCGTGAGCAGCACTTCGTCCGCCGCCTGCAGGACGCCCGCGCTCACCGCCTCTTCCCGGACCGGCACGCCCGCCTCCGCCGCCAGCTCCAGCACCACCTCGCGGGTCACGCCGGGGAGAATGAACGGGCCGGTCGGGTGCGTGCGGACCACACCGCCCGTCACGATGAGTACGTTGCTCCGGGTCGCTTCCGTCACCACGCCGTCGCGCAGGAGAATCGCCTCGAACGCCCCGGCCTCTTCGGCGCGCTGAGCCGCGAGCACGTTGGGCAGGAGGTTGACCGACTTGATGTCGCAGCGCGACCAGCGCAGGTCCGGCAGGGTGATCGCCTTGGCGCCGTCAGCGAGCAGCTCCACCCTCGGCACGAACACCGTCGCAGTTACCAGCACCGTCGGCGCCGTACCGCGCGGCGGGAAGGCGTGCTGGCGCGCGGCGGCCCCTCGGCTGACCTGCAGGTACACGGTCGCCTCGGCCTGCTCGAGCCGGTTGCGTCGGAGCAGGTCGGTCGAGATCTCCAGGAGATCGAGCCCCGGGTCCGGGATCGAGACTTCGCGGAGGCTCCGGGCCAGCCGCCGGAGGTGGCGCTGCGGCTCGACGAACCGCCCGCGCACCACCCGCAGAACCTCGTACACGGCGTCGCCGAGGAGAAAGCCTCGGTCGTCGATGGACACAGCCGCGGACTCGCGGGGCAGGATCGTGCCGCCGAAGTAGACGACGTCGCTCATCGCGCGGCCCTCGGCCGTGCCAGAAGCTCCATGAGCGGCGGGGCAGCCGTGCCCACGATGGCGTGCAGGCCCGCGACGCTGGACACGCCGATCCGGCTCGCTCCCGCGGCGAGCATGGCAAGCGCCTGCTCCGACGTCCTGATGCCGCCCGACGCCTTCACGCCGATCGACGACCCGACCGCGGCCCGCATGAGCCGCACGGCCGCGAGCGAGGCACCCCCGGAGGGGTGGAAGCCGGTGGAAGTCTTGACGAAGCCGGCGCCCCCGGCGACCGCGGCGGCGCACGCGCGGGCGATCTCGTCGGCGGTGAGAACGGCGCTCTCGATGATGGCTTTCACCAGCAGTTCCTTCGCGGCGCTGACCACTTGCGCCACGTCGTCGGCGACCGCGCTCCATTCGCCGGCCTTGGCCGCCCCAAGCGGCACGACCATGTCCAGCTCCGCGGCACCGTCCGCCGCGGCGATCGCGGCTTCGGCCGCCTTCGCGACGCCGGCGCCCGCACCGAGAGGAAAGCCCACCACGGCCGCCACCCGGACCCCCGTGCCGCGCAAACGCTCCACGCACGACGATACCCACGCGCCGTTCACGCACACCGCCCACATTCCGGCGGCGGCCGCCGTGTCACACAGCTCCAGCAGCTCATCGCGCGTGGCCTCGGCCTTGAGAAGCGTGTAGTCGAGAAAGCGTCCGACGCCGCGCGCCGTCGCCGCGTCAGGCCCGAGCCAGGCGGGCAGGGACCCACGGCTCACGCGGCGCGAGTGTACACGCGAGCGAGCCGGCGGTGCTCGGCCACGAGCACCGGATCGCGGAAGAGGAAGACGAGCGCCGCGCCCGTGACAAACCCACCCACGTGGGCCCAGAAGGCCACGCCGCCGTTGGAGCCGGCCGAGGCGGCGCCCTGGAGCAGTTGGATCAGGAACCAGTAACCGAGCATCAGGTACGCGGGAACCACGATGCGGGTGACGAAGACGATCAGCACCACCAGCATGTGCACCCGAACGGTGGGATAAAGCACGACGTACGCGCCCATGACGCCGCTGATGGCACCCGACGCGCCGACCATGGGCACCGGGCTGGTCGGGCTCAAGAGCGTTTGCGCAGCCGCCGCGCCGAGACCGGACAGCACGTAGAACAGCGCGTAGCGGCCTCGGCCCATCGAGTCCTCCACGTTGTTGCCGAACAACCAGAGAAACCACATGTTGCCGAGGAGGTGGAGCCATCCGCCGTGGAGAAACATCGACGTAAACGGGGTGACCCAAGTTGGGCCCTCCCCCAGCACGCAACTGGCCCCCGGGCCGACGGGGACCTCGGTACCGGCCCTGATGGTCCCGAGGAACTCGCCGGGAATCAGCCCGAACTCGCAGATGGACCGGGTGAGAGCCGGGTCGGTCCCCATCTGCTGAACGAACAGCCAGACGAGAGTATTGAGCGCGATGATCCCGACCGTGACGACCGGGGTGCGGAGAGTTGGGTTGTCGTCGCGGTATGGGAACATGCTGCAATGTATATGCAGCCGGGTAGGTTGGCCGTCTGGGCATATACTGGGTTCTGGACCTGCCAGATTGCTGCCAAAACGGCAGTTTTGGCGGGTACGGCGCTTGCCTTGATGCGCCTCGGACTCGCGCGCCAGCGCAGGCGGCGCCTTGGCGAGCGGCTGATCTCTATTATGGAACGGAGCACATAAATCATGGCGTCAAAGATCATCGGTATCGACCTCGGCACGACCAACTCGGTCGTCGCCGTGATGGAGGGAGGCGATCCCGTCGTCATCCCCAACGCGGAAGGCGGGCGAACCACGCCGTCGGTCGTCGCGTTCACCAAGGACGGAGAGCGCCTGGTGGGCCAAGTCGCGAAGCGACAGGCGGTGACCAACCCGAAGCAGACCATCTTCTCCATCAAGCGGTTCATGGGTCGCCGGCTCGACGAGGTCAAGGAAGAGGCAAAGCGTGTCCCCTATAAGGTCGTCCCCGGGCCCAACGGCATGGCGGCGGTCGAGATCGGGGGCAAGGTGTACACGCCCCCCGAGATCTCGGCGATGATCCTCCAGAAGATGAAGCAGACCGCGGAAGACTATCTCGGCCACCCGGTCGAGAAGGCGGTCATCACCGTGCCCGCGTACTTCAACGATGCGCAGCGGCAGGCCACCAAGGACGCCGGCAAGATCGCCGGGCTCGACGTGGTCCGGATCATCAACGAGCCCACGGCGTCGGCGCTCGCGTACGGCCTCGACAAGAAGAAAGAGGAGAAGGTCGCCGTCTACGACCTGGGTGGTGGCACCTACGATATCTCCGTCCTCGAGCTGGCCGAGGGCGTGTTCGAGGTGAAGAGCACCAACGGCGACACGCACCTTGGCGGGGACGACTTCGACCAGCGGGTCATCGACTGGCTCGTGGCCGAGTTCAAGAAGGACCAGGGCATCGACCTCTCCAAGGACCCCATGGCGCTCCAGCGCCTCAAGGAGGCGGCGGAGAAGGCCAAGATGGAGCTGTCGAGCACCCAGCAGACCGACGTGAATCTGCCGTTCATCACGGCCGACCAGTCGGGGCCGAAGCACCTGAACTACTCGCTCACCCGCGCGAAGTTCGAGCAGCTGGTGGACGATCTCGTGAAGCGCTCGATCCCCCCGATGGAGCTGGCGCTGAAGGACGCCGGGCTCAAGCCCACGAACATCGACGAGGTCATCCTCGTCGGCGGCCAGACGCGCATGCCGAAGGTGCAGGAGATCGTGAAGGATTTCTTCGGCAAGGAGCCGCACAAGGGCGTGAATCCCGACGAAGTCGTGGCGATCGGCGCGGCGATCCAGGGCGGCGTGCTCGGCGGCGAGGTGAAGGACGTCCTGCTCCTCGACGTGACCCCGCTCTCGCTCGGTATCGAGACCCTGGGCGGCGTGACGACCGTGCTGATCCCGCGGAACACGACGATCCCGACCAAGAAGTCCGAGGTGTTCTCCACCGCCGAGGATAATCAGACCACGGTGGAGATCCACGTGTTGCAGGGCGAGCGTCAGATGGCGATCGACAACCGGACGATCGGCAAGTTCCAGCTCACCGGAATTCCGCCGGCCCCGCGCGGCATGCCGCAGGTCGAGGTGACGTTCGACATCGACGCCAACGGCATCCTGCACGTGTCCGCCAAGGACAAGGCCACCGGCAAGGAGCAGAAGATCCGCATCGAGGCGTCGAGCGGGCTTTCCGACACCGAGATCGACAAGAGGGTCAAGGCGGCCGAGCTGCACGCCAAGGAAGACTCGGAGCGTCGCGAGCAGATCGAGGCCCGGAACCAGCTCGACGGACTCGTCTACAAGGTCGAGAAGGACAGCAAGGAGTGGGTCGACCGGCTGTCGTCCGACGTGAAGTCGAGGCTCGATGCGGCGCTCGAGGCCGGCAAGGCCGCGCTCCGCACCGGCGACGCCGCCGGGATCAGGACCGCCCTGGACGGCCTCAACGCGGCGTATTCGGCCGCCGGCGCGTCGCTGTACCAGGCGGCGCAGGGAGCCGCGGCGGCACCGGAAGGCGGTCCGCAGGCAGGGCCGTCCGCACAGCCCGGCGCCAAGGACGACGTGGTCGAGGCCGACTACGAGATCGTGGACGAAGGGAAGAAGTAGTTCCCAGGGTGGGACGGGGCGGGAGGGTGCGGTGCCCCTCCCGCCCCGTCTTTTTCGCCCCTCCCCGCCCCCGCGGGAAACTCTTCCCCGGCGACCAGAGTATTTTACGGTAGATCACCTTAAGGACTCCGAGATGTCTTCACGCTCGTTGAACTGGCTCAAATTCGGCGGCCTGGTGGCGCTGGCCTTTGCCCTGGGACTGCTCTTTGCCGGGCTGCTCGACCTCCCCAATCGATCGTCGGCGCAGGAAAGCCACCTGGCGTCCGCGATCCCCCCGGTGCAGGCCCCGGCCATACCGGCCGCCAAGCCGCTGGTCGAGCTGAGCGACGCGTTCTCCGCCGTCGCCGACCACGTGCGGCCGAGCGTGGTGTATATCCGCGCACAGCACACCGAGCGTCCCAGCCAGCGGCGTCTGCCGCCGGGCATGGAGCGCTTCTTCCCCCGCTTTGGACCCAACGGACCCAACCGGCCCGAGCTGGAACAGGGCAGCGGATCGGGGTTCATCGTCTCCGCGGACGGGTACATCCTCACCAATAACCACGTCGTTGAAGGCGCGGACGTAGTCGTGGTGCGCCTGCTCGACCGTCGTGAGTTCAAGGCCAAGATCGTCGGGACCGACCCGAACACCGATGTCGCCCTGCTCAAGGTGGACGCCAGGGGCCTCCCGCCGGTCGCCCTGGGCAACAGTGAGGACGCCCGGGTCGGGAGCTGGGTCCTGGCCATCGGGAACCCGCTGGGCGAGGGCCTCACCTTCACGGTCACGTCCGGCATCGTGAGCGCCAAGGGCCGGGCGCTCAACGGCCTGCCGGGGCGCGGCGCCGGGAGCATTCAGGACTTCATTCAGACCGACGCGGCAATCAACCCGGGCAACTCCGGCGGTCCCCTCGTGAACGTCCGCGGCGAAGTGATCGGCATCAATTCGGCCATCGCGAGCGAAACCGGTTTCTACTCCGGGTACGGCTTCGCGATCCCGATCAACTTGGTGCGCACGGTCATGAACCAGCTGATCGTGGACGGGAAGGTGCACCGCGCGGCCCTCGGCATTGCCATCGACAACGTGTCGCTCAACGATGCCCAGTACGTGGGGCTGCCGGAGATCCGAGGCGTGGTCGTGAAGGACATCCCGAACGACGACTCTCCGGCCCGCAAAGCCGGGATGGAGCCCGGCGACATTATCGTCGCGATTGACGGCAAGCCGGTGGAATACGTCGGCCAGCTCCAACAGCAGGTCGGCTTCCGCAAGCCGGGCGACGTCGTGCAGGTAGAGGTGGCCCGCAAAGGCGGCGTGCGGAAGACGTTCTCGGTGAAGCTGCAGCCGCTCCAGGACGCGGCGCAGTTGGCCGACGCCGGTGCGCCGGGCGACACCAACGGTCCTGCCGCTACGGGCGGACTCGTCGCGCGCCGCATGGGCATCAGCGTCCAGCCGGTCACCCCCGCCATCGCGCAGGAGCTTCAGCTCCCCGGCGATACGCGCGGCCTGCTGGTGAGCGACGTGACCCCGGGTGGTCCGGCCTGGGAGTCCCTGGCCGACGAAGCCCGCGGCGGGCCCGACATCATTCTCTCGGTGGAAGGCAAGCCGGTGAAGAGCAAGGCCGACCTCGACGCGGCCCTGAAGGAGGAGAAGCCGGGCAACGTGGTCACCCTGCGGGTGTACAACCCGCGCCAGCAGGCCCGCAGGATCGAGCGGATCAAGCTCGCGGAGGCACCCTGATGTCCACCTTCGTGAAGCGGACCGACATCGCACTCCTCGGCGCGCAGACGCTCCCCGGCCGCTATTTCACTTCTCCGGAGCTGTTCGCCGAGGAGCGGGAGAAGATCTTCTTGCAGAGCTGGCTGTGCGTCGGGCGCGAGTCGCAGATCGCCCGGCCCGGGCAGTATTTCGTCCAGGGAATCGGCCCGGAGAGCGTGATCATTCTTCGGGACCGCCAGAACGAAGTCCGGGCATTCCACAACGTCTGCCGCCACCGCGGAACGCGACTCTGCGAGGAGCATACAGGTCAGTTCTCCGGCACCATCCAATGCCCGTACCATGCGTGGACCTATACGCTCGACGGGCAGCTCGTCGGGGCTCCCTCCGCCGACACGATCGAGGACTTCGACAAGGGTGACTGGCCGCTTCACCCGGTCGCGGTGGCGACCTGGGAAGGGTTCGTCTTCATCAACCTGGCCACCGATCCGGAGCCGTTTCCGGAGGCCTTCGCGCCGCTGAAAGGCCGGTTCAGTCGGTTCAACCTCGCGGGGCTGGCCGCCCACCGCCGAATCGACTACGACCTCACGTGCAACTGGAAGTTCATCGTCCAGAACTACTCGGAGTGCTATCACTGCCCCCTGGTTCACCCCGCCCTCGTCAAGCTCTCGCCGCCCACGAGCGGCGAGAACGATCTGATCAGCGGCCCGTTCCTGGGCGGCTACATGGACATCGTGGACGCCAGCGAGAGCCTCACCATGAGCGGCCGCTCCTGCGGCGTCATGGTGGGCGACCTCCCCCAGGACGACCTCAAGCGGGTGTACTACTACTCGCTGTTCCCCAACATGCTCCTGAGCCTCCATCCCGACTACGTGATGTACCACACGATCTGGCCGAAGGGACCCGGGGGCACGCTCGTCAGCTGCGAATGGCTCTTTCACCCGGATACGCTCCGGGACCCGGCGTTCGATCCGGAGGACGGCGTCGCGTTCTGGGATCTGACCAACCGGCAGGACTGGCACGTTTGCGAGCTGAGCCAGGCGGGGGTGCAGTCGCGGAGCTACACGCCCGGCCCCTACTCCCGGCGGGAGGGCCTCTCGGCCGCCTTCGATCAGCAGGTGCTGAAGGCGTTGGGGCACCGGCCGGCCTGGTAGGAGGGTGAGAGAAAGAGGTGGGAGGGAAGAGGGGGACCCCGGTACGCGGAGTCCCCCTGTTACTTCTTACCGCTCACTTCTCACACCATGTAGGTCTTGGGCGGATGCCGCTGCTTCAGGATCGGGCGCTCGATCGTGAACGGCGTCAGATCCGCCTCGGTCCGTCCGTCGAACGCCAACTCCGATAGGGTCTTGCCGATCAGCGAGGCGAACTTGAAAGCGTGGCCCGCGCCGATCGCGATGAAGACACCGTCCGCGTCAGGCACCGCGTCGATCACGAAGTCGCGGTCGGGGGTCAGAGTGTAGAGGCAGGTCTTGGTGTAGATCTCGGGGCCGAGCACGCCCGGCAGGTACTTCGCGAGAAACGCGCGGACACGCCCGGAGTTCTCGGGGTCGGGCTCGAAGCTCCGGGTATTGGCCGTCACCGGCTTGCCTCCAGCGTCTTGCGCGGCCTTCGGGCCGTCCTCTCCGAACACGGGGAAGCCGTAGTAGCAGGGATCGTCCATCCAGATCCACACCGGAAACCGGTCCGGCTGGAAGTCCCGCTTCCGGGGGCTGGCGAAGTACGTCACCTGCTCCTGCGTCACCTCGAGCGGGAGTTGGAGACCGAAGTGACCCAGCGCGTCGTTCGACCACGGTCCCGCTGCGATCGCGAGCCGGTGTGCGTGATAGACCACGCCGCCGACCTCGATGTCCACTTCGCCGCCGGCCGCCCGAATTGCGGTCACCGTGGTCCGATCCCGGAGCGTGGCCCCGTGCTCCCGTGCCATGCGCTGGTGCGCCTCGTTCGCCCGCGCGGCCATGGCGATCCCGCTCTGCTCCTGGTAGAGCCCGTGGATGTCGTCGGTCAGCCGGAACTGCGGCCAGCGCCGCATGATTTCGCCGGCGTCCAAGTGCTCGAAGGGAACGCCCGCCGCCCGCATGCTTTCGCTGTAGCTCTCGAGCGGAATGGCGCTTACTCTCGGCGCCAGGTCGAGTCCGCCGGTGCGCAGCACCACTTGGGCCCCGCCCTCCCGCTCGAGCGCCTCCCACGCGGCATACGCGCGTTTGGCCAGCTCCACATAGGCGGGCGTGTGGTAGGACAGACGGATGATGCGCGAATGATCCTGCGATTCGCCGCGGACGTGTCCCAGCTCGAACTGCTCGAGGCCGAGCACGTCGGCGCCGGCCCGGCGCGACAGCCAGTACGCCGCGGCACTGCCGAGGCCGCCAAGACCCAGGACGACGTAGTCGAAGTTGCGCCGCATTACCGGCCCAGGGCGTCGCCCAGGCGCTCGCGGATGTAGCGGCGGATGTCGAGGCTCCAGCTCTCCATCGGGGCGTAGTAACCGTGGGTGAAGACCCGCGCCCGCATGCCGTCCTGCACACCCTCGCAGATGGTCCAGTCCTGCCGGTTCACGAGGTCCCAGAACTCGACCGCATCCGAGGGATCAAACCCGGGCTTGGTCATCTCGTCCGGATAGAAGAGGAAGTCGCAGGTGACCGTGGTCCTTTCCGGGCCGCGGGACTGCACCATGAACGCGGCCACGTGATCGGCGGAGAGCGAGATCAGGAAGTTGGGGTAGACCAGCTCGCCTTTGTGCACGACCCGCTCATCGTCGCTCAGCCCGGGGAACGGCGCGCGGGTTGTGGTGCCCGAGTGGGTGAACGTCCACGCGCCCTCGCGATGCGGGATGCCGCGGTCCCAGTCCAGCTCCGCCCCACCCCTCTGCTTGAACGCCGGCACGACCTTGCAGAGCTCGGGGTGGACACCGGCGCAATGGTAGCACTCGTTGTAGTTCTCCAGGAGGACCTTCCAGTTGGCGCGTACGTCGTACACAATGCGCTTGGCGGTCCGAAGCTCCGCGAGGGGGTAGCGGCCCAGCCGTTCGGGCACCGCGCCGAGCTGGCGCGACAGCGTCCGGCTCTCGGCGGCCGCCTCGACCGGCGAGAGGTTGAGGAAGAAGAAGCCGCCCCACGTCTCCAGGCCCACCGGCCAGAGCGGAAAGTCTTCCCGGCGGAAGGCGTCGTCTTCTTCGAGGAATGGAGCGGTGCGGAGATCGCCGTCGAGGGAGTAGGTCCAGGAGTGATAGGGACACCGGATCCCGCTCCCGAACCGGCCGGCGGGGGAAGGGATCGCCTGACCGGCTGCGTCCGGGGCCACGAGCACGAGGCGGCAGCCACGGTGGCGGCAGGTGTTGTAATAGGCGCGGAGCCCGCCCCCCTTGCTGCGGACGACGAGGACGCTCTCACCCGCGATATCGAGCACCACGAAGTCGCCGGCGGCCGGGAGCTGTTCCTCGCGGCCGGCGCACATCCACTCGCGCGCAAAGATCCGCTCCTTCTCCAACTGCCAGACGGCGTCGGCGAAGTAGGCCTCGCGGGGGAGTGTACGCTCGAGCGCCACGGGGTTACGCCGCCGAGGGAAGTCGCTTCCCGGCGTCCTTCAGGATCTCGCGTGCCGCGTTGTACCCACAGGCGCCCATCACGCCACCTCCGGGGTGTGTCGCGGCACCGCAGAGGTAGAGGCCGCGAATCGGCGTCCGATAGTCGGCGTAGCCGGCGACCGGGCGCATGAACGACAGGCTGGAGAGCGACATGGCCCCCTGCATGATGTTCCCGCCGGTCAGACCGAACCGGGCCTCGAGATCGCGCGGGCTCAGTACCTGCCGGTGGAGCACCGACTGCCTGAAGCCGGGGGCGTACTCGTCCATGATCTCGATGCAGCGGTCGGCGTAGCGTTCCTTCCAGTAGTCCACCGAGCCCTCCCGCACGTCGTACGGGAAATACTGGGTGAACATGGACATCACGTGCATGCCCTTGGGGGCCACGCTGTCGTCGAGCACCGATGGAATCGTGGCTTCGACGATCGGGTTGCGGGCGGCGCGGCCGTGCTTGGCGTCGTCGTACGCTTCCTCGATGTAGTCGAGCGTAGGGCAGAGATGGATCGTGCCCCGGTGCTGCGGCCCCGGCTGGGCGCCTGGGAGCGTCGTGAAGTTGGGGACGGCGCTGAGCGCCAGGTTGATCTTCAGACTCGCACTGGCGTAGTCGATCGCCCGGACATCTCCGAGGAATTCGTCCGGCAGCTCCTTCGGATCGACGAGCTGGAGGAACGTCACGTGCGCATCGACGCCCGAGGCGATGCGTGGGGCGTGGAACTCGGTGCCGTCCTCGAGCGCGACGCCGTAGGCCGTCCCAGCCCGCGTGAGCACGCGCGCAACCGGCGCCCCGGTGCGGATCTCGGCGCCCTTTTCCCGGGCCGCCGCCGCGATCGCATTGCTGATGCCGCCCATTCCGCCGCGGACATATCCCCAGACGCCCCGCGCGCCGTCGCACTCTCCCATCACATGGTGGAACAGCACGTAGGCCGTGCCCGGCATGGAGGGGGAGGCAAAGGCACCGATGATCGCATCGGTCGCCAGCGTCACTTTGAGCTGCTCCGACTCAAACCAGCGATCGAGAATCGGCCGGGCCGCGCCGGTCAGCACCTCCACTGCCCGGACGGCGTCCTTGCCCAGCCGGGCGAAGCCGAGACCAAGCTTCGCGAGCCGGATCAAGTTTCCGGGCGCGAATGACCAGGGGCTTGGCGGGGTCTGGATGAGTGTCGGCTCGAGGAATGAGGCCACCCGCTCGAGCATGGCTTCGTAGCGGTGCAACGCGTCCGCGTCCCGCCTCGAAAATTTCGACACCTCTCGGTGCGTAAGGTCTTTATCCGGGCCAAGCAGGAGGTAGCGGCCGTCCGGGAACGGCGTGAACGACGATGGGTTGCGCGGGAGCATGGCAAAGCCGTGGCGCTTGAGCTCCAGGTCGCGGATGATCTCGGGGCGCAGCAGGCTGTTCACGTACGCAGCGGTGGACACCTTGAAGCCGGGCCAGAGCTCCTCGGTCGTGCATGCCCCGCCGAGGACCTCCCGGCGCTCCAGCACCAGCACCTTGAGACCGGCGCGGGCCGCGTAGGCGGCGGTGACCAATCCGTTATGCCCACCCCCGATGACAATCAGGTCGTACGTAGCGGTCATGTTGGTGCCGAGTATGAGGATGGGCGACCGCGGAAAACCGCGGGAGGCGCGGATATTCTAGCGGGACCCCCCGGCCCGCGCCAGCGCCAACGCTATTGACGCCCCGCTCCCCCAACACGTATCGTGGGAGGCCGCCGCCATCCTGGCGGAGGCGCACCGTCCGCACATCCCAAGCATCGCCGCCACAGTCCGGCGGTCCTGCTCCCTGCACCAGGAGTCCCATCTTGGTATTCCCCTGATCCCATCCAGCCGCGTCCCGATGTCATCGGGCGGGCGTTTGTACTCATTCCGCTTCACAGGAGGGTGCATGCCACTCGTGCTTCGTCGGATTCTCATCGCTCTCGCGGCGGTCTGCCTGCCGGTCGCCGCCCGGGCGCAAGCGCCCGCCACGATCACCGGCGCGGTCACCCGGGAAGACGGGTCGGCCCTGGCCGGCGCGACCGTGGCGATCCCGACGCTTGGTCTCGGCGCCGTCACGCGGCCCGACGGCCGCTACGCGCTGATCGTCCCGGCCAACCGGGCCCAGGGGCAGACCGTTACGCTGTCCATCCGCGCCATCGGCTACAAGCCGCAGACCCGCGAGGTCACCCTGACCGGTGATCAGAGCGTCGACGCCGCGCTGGCACCCAACCCGCTCCAGCTGGGCGAGCTGGTGGTCACAGGGGCCGGCACGGAATCCTCGGTGGAAAAGCTCGGCAACGTGCGCAACAACGTGGACTCGGCGCTCATCGCGCGGAGCAACGAAAGCAATCTCGTCACCGCACTCGCGGCCAAGGCACCCAACGTCGAGGTGATCTCGACCTCGGGTGACCCAGGCGCTTCGACCTCCATCCGCATCCGCGGCGCCAACACGCTTGGCGGCACCGGCGACCCGCTGTTCGTCGTGGACGGGTTGCCGATCGACAACTCGACCACGCCGACGTCCCAGTTCGACGGCACCGGATTCGCCGGCCAGCAGGGCACCTCGGCCTCGAACCGCGCCATCGACATCAATCCCGATGATATCGAGTCGGTCGAGATCCTGAAGGGCGCGGCGTCCGGATCCGTTTACGGCGCCCGGGCCGGTCAGGGAGTCGTCCTGATCACGACCAAGAAGGGGCGGCCGGGGGCGACCTCGTACTCGCTCCGTTCCTCCTTCGGCTTCAGCGACGTGCA
>CAZFKN010000025.1:0-11051 GCA_964519805.1 uncultured Gemmatimonadaceae bacterium | reverse complement strand
GGCGGGAACGACCGGACGACCTTCTTCGTCTCCGGGGGCTATTCCTATGACCGGGGCACGTTCACCGGACCGAACAACCATTTCCAGCGCGTCTCGGTGCGGGTGAACGGCAGCCAGCAGGTGGTCAGCAATCTGAAGATCGGCGCGAACGTCGCGTATGCGAACACGGCGGGGAGCTTCCTACAGAAAGGCTCGAACTTCAGCGGCATGACGCTCGGCGCCTGGCGGACCACGCCGACGTTCGACAATTCCCAATATCTCGACCCGATCAACGGGCTCCAGCGCTCCTATCGGTTCCCGAACCCCTCGGCCACGTCGTTCAACACCGGACGCGGCTACGACAACCCGTTCTTCACGGCCAACGTGCCGATCAGCACGGCCTACGCCGACCGGGTCTTCGGCAACCTGAGCCTGGACTGGACCCCGGCCACCTGGTTCAAGCTGGCCTACACGCTCGGTGTGGACTACTCAGGTGACAGCCGGCTCCAAGGGGAGCCCCAGACCTCGTCCAATACCCCTGACCCACTCGGGCAGGTGGTGAAAGTCGATCTCACCAATTCCCAGATCGATCACAATCTGACCGGCACCCTCAGCTACAAGGTGAGCCCGAGCTTCGCTGGGACCTTCACCCTCGGACAGAATCTGAACACCCGCAGCGTTCGGCAACTGGGTGGGGTCGGCAATGCGCTCCTGGCGCCGCAACCGTATACCCTGACCAACACGGCGAGCCAGCTTCCGCCGATCGATAACGAGACCAAGCTCCGGATCGCAGGTTATTTCGCGCAGGCCACCTTTGACCTGTGGGACCAGGTCTTCGTCAAGGGCGGCGTCCGCTACGACGGGGCGTCGAGCTTCGGGATCAATACCCAGCACGCGTGGTTCCCCAGCGCCAGCGCCGCCTGGCAGTTCACCAAGGCCACCGGCGAAGGCGGCGTGCTCTCCTACGGCAAGCTGCGCGCAGCCTACGGCCAGGTCGGCACCCAGCCCCAGCCGTATCTGACCGCGTTCACCTACCTGAGCGGCGCCCTCTACCAGGACCTTTGGGGTGGCACCCTCACGGCATCGCAGAATGGGTTCGGTGGCCTCTTCAGCGACACCACCAAGGCCGGGCAGCTCCGCCCCGAGCGGACCAAGGAGTTCGAAGCCGGCATCGATCTTGGCCTGTTCAAAGACCTGGCCGACTTCAGCTTCACCTGGTATCGGCGGAACTCCAGCGAGGTGATCCTCACCGTTCCGACAGCGGCCAGTACCGGTTTCCTCAATGAGGCCGCGAACGTGGGCCAGATCCGGAACTCCGGCACGGAGTGGTCGCTGAACATCCGCCCGGTCACCCACAAGAACTTTGCGTGGGACCTCGGCTTCCAGGTCGCGACCAACCGGAACAAGGTCCTCAATCTCGGCACGGCCGACACGTCGTTCTTCATCAACTATGGCAGCGCGGGTGGATTCGCCATCGCCACGGCGCAGGTCGGCCAGCCCATCGGAGCGTTCCGGGACTTCGACTACATCCGTTGCGGCCGCGGGATCACGATCTTCGACGGCGGGGGGAACCCGGTGAGCGTCGACGGTCTCTGCTCCGCATCGCAGAACCAGCAGCAGGCCCTCTTCATCAACGACGGCACCTTCTCCAACGCCAACGGCGACGCCGGGAACACCGGGATCGCCGGCAATCACTCCAGCGCCGGTTATCCGCTGCTCGACCCCAACAGCCGGATCGTCGGCGACCCGAACCCGAAGTGGACCGGTAGCATCCGCAGCAGCGTGCGGATCGGTCGGCTCTCGCTTTCGGCCCTGGTAGACATCCGGCACGGCGGCGTGGTCTACAACGGCACGCGGGGCGCGCTCAACTCACTCGGCACCTCCGCCGAATCGGGCAACCTGCGTTATCAGACGGTCACGGTCGGCCAAAACTTCCTGCCGGGACCAGTGGCCGGACCGGGCGCCGGAACGCCCGTGGTATTGGACCAAGGCTGGTTCCAGAACTACTACAGCACCTTCACCTTGCTTGGAGTGCCGTTCTACGAGGACGCGGGCTTCACCAAGCTTCGCGAGATCTCCGTGGGCTACTCGTTCGCCGGCGGCTTCGTGACGAAGAGCCTCGGATTCAGCAGCGTGGACCTCAGGGTGTCAGGGCGTAACCTGTTCGTGTGGACGAACTACACTGGCGTCGATCCGGAGACCAACCTGGCCGGCGCGGAGACGGGCGCTCGGAATGTCGACTGGTTCAACAACGCCCAGAGCCGATCGTTCGTCTTTACCGTAACCCTGAACCGCTGACCCAACTCCGACCACGAGGATCACGCTATATGCGCAAGCGTTTCACCGCGATCGCACTCGCGCTCGGCCTGGGGCTCGGCACGGGGGCCTGCAGCGACTTTCTGACCGGCCCGAAGCTCTCGGACAACCCGAACCGGCCGACAGTCGCCAACAATGCGAATCTGCTGGTCTCCGCGGAGACCAACCTGTCCTTCCAGTCCGAGGGGCATTTGGCGCGTACGGTCTGCATCTGGATGCAACAGTGCTCCGGGACCAACAAGCAATACCTCGCGCTGGGCACCTACATCGTCGGCGACGACGACTACTTCGTTGATTGGCAGGATGCCTACATCCGGGGAGGGCTGCTCGATCTCCGGCGCATCGAACACACCTCTCTCGCGACGGCCGACTCCGCGTATGCGGGGGTCGCGTACGTGCTCGAGGCCTTTCTGATCGGGCAAACCGCCGACGTATGGGGTGATATCCCCTACAGCCAGGCGGTGGACTCGACCATTACCGCACCGGCCCTGGATCCGCAGCAGCTGGTCTACACCACGATTCAGGCCAAGCTGGACACCGCGATCGTCTTCCTCGCGACCGCAACGGCGGCGCCGCTCGGAGAGGACGTCGTCTACGGCGGGGACGTCACCAAGTGGAGGGCGCTCGCGAACACGCTCAAGGCACGGTTCTACCTCCACACGGTCGAGCCGGCGACCAACAAGACCGCCGTTTACGATTCGGTCGCCAAGTACGCCGCGCTCGGTATCAGCGCGTCCGACAGCAGCGGGGACTACCGGACGTTCCACACCAGCGCCACGACCTCATCCAACCTGTGGCATCAGTTCTCGATCAGCTGGCCACAGTATCTCTCGGCCGGGAAGTTCCTCGTGGACCTGCTCAACTCCACGGCCGATCCGCGCGTGTCCCGCTATTTCGCCCCGAACTCGAGCAGCGCGTTCGTCGGCGCCGACCCCGGTCAGGGTCTCGCCGGTGACCCATCCGCGCTGAGCGTCGCCGTGCTGGCGCCGGGGTATCTCCAGCCGCTCGCCACCTACGTGGAGAATGAGCTTATACTCGCGGAAGCCGCATGGAACCTTGCCGGAGGAGGAGCGGCCGGCAACGCGGCCGCCTTGCCCCATGTGACCAACGCCCGCGCGGCCCAGGGCCTGGGCGCGATCCCGGTCACGGGCCTCGCGACGATCATGACCGAGAAGTACATCGCCTTGTTCGAAAACATGGAGGTCTGGAACGACTACAAGCGGACCTGCATCCCGGCACTCACGCCTGGCGGCGGTGCGACCGCCATCCCGGGACGGCTCGCCTACCCGTTGAGCGAGCGGAACGCGAATACCTCGATCCCGAACGGGGGCCCGACCCGCAACTGGAACGATCCCAACGCGTGCTGAACTGCAGCAAGAAGTGAAAAACGAGAAGGGGGCTCCGCTGCTATCCGGAGTCCCCTTCTCGCTTCTGTCTCGTGGCTCACCGCTCACGTCACTTGAGGTGTGCGTCGAACCACTCGGCGTATCGCAGGAGCCGGTCCCGGACGAAGCTGGGCCGCCGGATCTCGTGGTACTCGTCCGGATAGATCACCAACTGGGTCTCGCGGCCCAGGCTTCGCAGCGCCTGGTACATTTGCTCGGAGTTCAGCACCGGCAGGTTGAAGTCGGCGGCGCCGCCCATGAACAGGGTCGGCGTGGTGATCCGGTCCGCGTGCAGGAACGGGAACGAGACCTTGAGCCAGGCATCCAGGTTCCGCCACGGGACGCCGAGTTCCGCCTCGTATTCCCGGATGTACTCGTCCGTGCCGTAGCCCGCCAGGATGTTCGAGCTGCCGGCCCCGCTGATCGCCGCCTTGAATCGTCGGTCCTGGGCGATGACGTAGCACGTAAGCATGCCGCCGTAGCTCCACCCGGCCACGCCCAACCGCTCCGGATCGGCGATCCCCTGCCGTACCGCGTAGTCTACCGCGGCCAGGACATCCTCCGCGTCCTTGTGCCCCCAGTCCGCATAGATGGCCGAAGCAAACTTCTCCCCCCGCCCGGAGCTTCCCCGGGGATTCGCGGCGATGACGACGTACCCTCGGCTTGCGAGCCACTGCACGGCGAGCTGATGCCACGAGTCGAAGCCGTTCTCGAACTGCTCGACCGGGCCGCCGTGAAGCCAGAGGACCGCCGGGTACGGACGGCCGGACGTCCAGCCGGGGGGCTTCGCGAGAAACCCGTTGATCGGCGTCCCGTCCCGGCTCTTGAACGTGATCTCCTCGACATGGCCTAGCAGAATGCCGCTCAGCCAGTCGTCGTTCTGATGCGACAGCGCCCGGAGCGTTCCCCCTTCCTCCACCGCGAACACCTCCGGCGGCGCGTCGGGCGTGCTGGAAAGCACCGCGAGTCGACCGCTGGGGCCCCTCGCGAGCGCGCTCACGACGCGCGGCCCGGAGACGATCCGCTCTACCGGGCCCCCTTCGGCCGGGACCCGCGCGAGATGGTAGTTCCGGTCGTCCTCGAGGAGGAAGAGGATGCTCTTCCCGTCCTCGCTCCACTTCGGCTCGCTTACCCAGCGGTCGAGGTCAGCCGACACGATCCGCTCGGCGCCACCCGCCGCCGACACGACGGCGAGCCGCTCGACGCCATAGTAGATCAGCTTGGGCGCCCCGCCCCGGAGGTACGCGATCCACTTGCCGTCAGGACTCCACGCGGGTCGGCTGCCGTAGTAGGGATCGCCATCGGAGCCCTCGAACGTCGTGAGCTGCTGGAGAACGGCGCCGGGCGCGGCCCCGATGCCGAAGACGTCCCAGTTGTTGCTCCGGTCCGGATCGGAGCCGCGTTTGCTGGTGAACGCGATCGTCTGGCCGTCGGGCGACCAGGACGGCATGGCCTCGTCGAAGTCGCCCGGGATGAGGAGGACACCGCGCCGAGTCGTCAGCTCGAACAGGTAGAGATGATCGCGCTGGTGCCCGAGGTACCCCCGCTCGTCCTCCTTGAACTTGAAGCGGTCGACGACGATCGGTCGGGGGCGGTTGGCGCCGTCGCCGTCGGCACGCTCCGCCGGCGGATCCCGCACGATCAATGCGAGCCGCCGGCTGTCCGGAGCCCAGTCGTAGTCGAGCACACCACCGGGGTACCCGGTGACCCTCGCCGCTTCGCCGCCCAACCGGTCGAGCAGCCAGAGCTGGTCGGCCGCGTGCAGGTCTCCCCGGCGGGAAAGAAACGCCAGCCACCGCCCGTCGGGACTCCAGCGCGCGACGTGTTCCGACTCGGGGGATGACGTGAGCTGCACGGTGCGGGCGCCGTCCCAGCTGGTCATCCAGATGTTGCTCTGCTGGCGGTCGCGTCCGACGTCCGTCGTGGTCACTGTGTAGCTGACCCACGCGCCGTCGGGCGAGATCTGGGGATCGGAGACCCAGCGAATACGTGCGACGTCGTCGAGCGAGAACGGCTGGCGGGAGGGCGCCTGGGCAGCCGCAGTGGACAGCGCCACGGCGGCTGCCGCGAGCTGGAGCATCGCCGCTTTCACCGGGGGGCCGCCCGACCCACCGGCTGGCCACCGTCCTTGTACACGACGCCGTCCTTCATGACGAACGCGACGTTCGCGAAGCTCTCGAGGTTGGCCATGGCGTCGCCATCGATCGCGACGAGATCGGCGTACTTGCCCGGTGCGAGCGAGCCGAGACGGTCGTCCCAGCCGATGAGCCGCGCGGCCACGATCGTCGCCGACTGTACCGCCTGCATCGGTGACATGCCGTACTTCACCATGTAGGGCAGCTGGCGCGCGTTGAGTCCGTGGGGGTAGACGCCGGCGTCGGTGCCGAACGCGATCTTGACCCCGGCCGCGACCGCCTTCCTGAAGCCCTGCCGCTGCGCGTCGGTCGTCTCGTCGTTCTTCCGGAGCATCTCCTCAGGCCAGCCCTGCTGCTTGCCGACGGTGGCGATGTAGTCGCCGTTGTAGATGTCCGCGACCAGGTAGGTGCCCTTCTCCGCCATGAGCCGGATGCCCTCGTCGTCGATCAGGGATCCATGCTCGATAGACCGCACGCCCGCCCGTACCGCGAGCTTGATCCCCTCCGCCCCGTGCGCGTGAGCCGCGACGAAGAGGCCGTACTTGCCGGCCTCGTCCACGGCGGCCCGCAATTCTTCCTCGGTGAACTCGGGCGCCCCAGGCTTGGTGCCGCTGGTGAGGACCGCGCCCGTCGCGATCACCTTGATGAGGTCGGCGCCGCCGTGGGCAAGCACGCGGACTTTCTCGCGCACCTCGTCCGCCGAATTCGCGACCCCGACCCGGAAGTCGGGCGGCAGCGTCACGTCGGGCGCCATGCCCGCCACTTCGCCCCCGCCGGTCGTCACGGTGATGTAAGCCCCAGCAACGGCCATCCTGGGCCCGATCACCGTGCCGTCGTTGATGGCGTCACGAAGGGCAACGTCGACAAACGCGCGGTAGGTCCCGACGTCGCGGACCGTCGTAAATCCCGCGAGCAGCGTGGCCCGCGCCTGACGCACCCCGACCATCACTTGCTGCGCCGCGCTCCGCTTGAGCGGCGCCAGCACGTCGGCGGACTGGACGTCGTCCTCCAGGTGCGTGTGGCAGTCGATGAGCCCCGGCGCAACGGTTGCGCGGGACAGGTCGATCACTCGGGCGCCCGCCGGCGGCTTCACCGGCCAGGGCCGCACCGACTCGATCTTGGCACCCCGAACCAGCACCAACTGGTCTCGAAGCACCTGGCCCCGCTCCACGTCGATGAGCCGGCCGGCGCGGATGGCGATAGGCTCCTGTGCTCGGGCGGGAGCCACGGTCACCGCCGTGACGGCCGCCACGGCAAGGGCAAGAGGAAATCGCATGAGCGCTTGGGAGGTCCGGGCTCGAGACTTGGGTCGCGGTGCGCGGGAATATGGCGGGGTGAGGAGCGGCGCAACAGGCCCGCCGTCGCGTATCTTTGGGCCGTTTCCACGCGCTGTTATGCACGGGCTTAAGCCACTGTTTCTCGGACTCAGCCTCGGGCTCGCGGCCCTCGGCCTAGCGTATGCCGGCCTCGGCATCCGGGGGCTGGTGCGGGGTGACCCCGGCGCGGGGGTGCTGCTCTGTCTCGGCTTGACCGCGGCGGTCGTCGGGGTGGCGGTGTGGCGGGTGGTGGACCGGATGGGGAACCGGGACTGAGCGCGCGCTACCGCCGGCGCAGGCGCCGAACCAGCGCCGCCCGCGCATCGAGCGCCGCCGCCGTGAGCGGGATCGCCCGCAAGGTGCGGCGAAGGCCCTCTCTCCGGTCGAGAGCCCGGGCATAGCGCCCGAGTCCACGAACCAGCTCCGGGTCGCCGGTCAGCCGCGCCTGCTCGAGCGCGTGTCCCAGATACGCGCGGTGCTCCCAGGGAAAGCTCAGCGTGTAGTCTGGCGGCAACTCCGCCGGAAAGCTGGCGGTCCTGCCTAGATGCCCGAGCGCCCGGAGCGCCGTCATTGTCCGCACACACTTCCCGCAACGCCCGCAGTTCTCCGGGCCGCCCCGTGCGGCTTCCCAGCAGATCCGCAGCTGATCCACGAGCACCGGTGCCCGCTCCACCAAGGCCGCCAACTTCGCCACGCGGGTCTTCTCGCAGCCATCGTGGAGAAAGTCGACCGACTCCGTCGACCACACCTCGTCGAGCAGCGGGTGGGTGCCGTGTGGGATCAGGTCGCCGTAGTCGTACGAGGCCGGGACGAGCACCGTTCGGAGCCCCGCGCCGAGTGCGAGCCCCACGGCGCCGAGCGCCGATCCGCATTGCATCTCGCCCCAGGGCGCCGGTACGACCTCCCGGAGGTTGGTTTCGACCGCGACCAGACTACAGCCGTATTGCGCTGCCGTGGCCCGTAGCCGTCGTTCGGACTCGGCCAGGCGATCGGCCTCGGACAGGGGGGCGTCGAACCCCTTGACGAAGATCAGGTGGGTGATCGGATCCGCGGGAGAGGGCAGTCCGAGCCGGTTCTTGAGCAGCGTGTAGCAGGAATCCACGCCACCGGAGAAGAACGCCCCGACGCCCTGGCCGGCCGGCCTTCCCTCACCCACCGACGGTCTTGCGGTGGCCGCGACCGTGATCCGCCGCAGCGCGGGGTACCAGTAGGTCAGGACATCCTGGGCCCGGGCCGTGCGCCCCAGAAGACGGCTCGAGACCGGCGGATCGAGTGTCAGCGGCTCGCCGGCAACCAGCGCCGGCACAAGGAGGGCCGCGAGAAACGGATCGGCGGTGGGTGGCTCCGAGTCAGCCAGTTCGGCGGGAAAGCGGAAGAATAGGTCGATCGTGCCCGAGTCGCGCTCGATCCGGCCCACCAGGGTGGCCCTGTCTCCGTCACGCACCCGCTCGACCCGCAACAACCGCATCGTTTTACGCTCCAATCGAAGTCCTGATTATACCCAGACGCGCGCCAGCAGAGCCCGCTGGATTGCCCGCACCGTAGCGTCCCGCCAAGATTCGGTATGCCGACGACGGGAAGCCGAGCGTTCGGGTGGAGCCTCTTCGTCGCGATCCTCGCGGCGACCGCCTGTGCCCGTCCCGTGGTCGCCCCCCAGCCGCTCCCGTCCGTGCCCGCCGCCCGTCTCGCCCGCCTGGCGCGGGCGGCCAATCTCACCCGCTGGTCTATCGTCGTCGGTGATCACGCTCGCTCGGCACGCGGCCACGATCTCTCCCCTGCCGACGCCGAGTTGATACGCCGCCTCGGGTTCAGCACGGTGCGACTCGTCGTTCCGCTCGGCAGGATCTTTCGCCCGTCGGCGCCGGACCACCCGGACTCGACTACGATCGCCGAGCTGGATCGGACGCTGGATCGCTTGCTCGCGCAGGACCTGGGCGTGATCATCGACCCACACCCCGCCCCGACCGATCGCCGGATCGAGACCGACTCGACCTACGCGGCCGGCTTCGTTCGCTTCTGGAGCGCGCTGGCCACGCACATGAGCCGCCGCGACCCGGAGCGCGTCTTTTTCGAGGTGATCAACGAGCCGGTGTACGAGGGGCGGGCGAGTCAGTGGCCGGATCTTCAGGCGCGCGTGCTGGCCGCAATGCGGGCGGCAGCACCCGCGCATACGCTCCTCGCCGCGGGCACCGGGTGGTCCAGCATCGACGGCCTGCGCCGCCTCACACCGGTCGCGGACGGGAACGTGGTGTACACGTTCCATTTCTATGAGCCGTTGGTGTTCACGCACCAGGGCGAGGGTTGGGCGCAGCCGCCGGCCGGGAAGCTGCGCGGGGTTCCCTATCCCGTCGACAGCATCCCGTGCGCGACCTTCGCGGCCGAGCAGCGCGACTCGAGCGCGGCCCGCGCCATGCGCCGCTACTGCGCGGAGGGCTGGAACGCCGCGATGATCGAACGGCGCCTTGCGAAGGCGGAGGAGTGGGGGCGGAAGCACGGGGTCCCGGTGCTCCTGGGAGAGTTCGGTGCGTCCAGCAAGGCAGCGCCGCCAGCCGCGCGGGCCGCCTGGATCAGGGACGTGCGAATGGCGGCGGAGCGATTGGGGATCGGGTGGGCGATCTGGAGCTTCGACGACCGGTTCGGACTCGGCGCCCACCCGGGCCCGGACGGGAATCTGATGGTGGACTCCAGTGTCGTGCGGGCGCTGGGCCTGCGCTCAACCGGCGCGCTGCTCAGCCGGGTGCGGTAGGGCGGCCGGCCGGCCAGGCACCCAACGGGCGTTGATCCAACGGCGCGCCGGATTCTCGAGCAGGTAGAACGAAAGCGTGCCCACCACGAGCGCGCCCGCGAGGCAAAGGGGCCCGTGATACTTCTCGCGGAGGACCATGAACGGCTGCTGCCACACGTACAAGGAGTATGAAAGCATGCCGAGGAGCCTGAGCCCGGGCGCTTCAAAGAGGCGGAGCATCCAGCTCGGCGCAAAGCGCAGGTGTGTGACGGCAACCGCGAGCAACGTGGTCCCCGCAGTGTACTTGACTATGTCAGGTACCCAAACCGTCTGCAGCGCGACGCCCGCAACGAGTGGCGCGAGGACCCAGGAACCCGTTACAAGCGGTCGCCACCCATTGCGAAGCCAACAGACCAATCCGGCTGACAAGAACACCGCGTCGAGCCGCGTCTCCGTCCGCCAGTAGAGCTGGTAGTACGTCCAGTTGGTGTAGGCCGTGTAAGCGGCCTCCACCCCCCACGAAACCAGCACCACCCCCGCGATCAGAACGTAGTCCTTCACCGGCCATCGCCGAGACATCACGGCCACGAGGCTCAGCAGGATGTAGCAGTGCTCCTCGATGCACAACGACCAAATGTGCTGGTACTGGCGCGGCACGTCCAAGTTCGTCCACGCCGCATAGTAGTTGAAGTACAAGAGGAACACCGCCACGATGCTCTTCCACGCGTGGAGATGGTATAGCGCGAAAAGGAGGATCGTGATGGCGAGCAAGTAGAAATAGAGCGCGGGAAAGAGGCGGGAGATCCGACGCCTGTAAAACGAGGCGATGCTCACCTTCCGCACGAGCAGAAGGTCCCCCATCAGCAGCCCCGACAACACAAAGAACAGCTCCACCCCGAGCCTGGCGAAGTTCATTCCGAAGAGAGGCCGGTCGCCGAAACCCGAAACGAAGTGCCCGATCAGGAGCGCGGCGATCGCGGTGCCCCGCCAGCCGTCGAGATACGGTAGGCGCACTGAGCCTGCGTCGGTGCCGCCTGCAACCGCCGTGAAAGCCATACCCCGGAGCCTCTCGACCGCGACTTGGACAGGCGCCCCAAGGCGGTATCTTCAAAGTCGGTTTGCGAACGTGGCGGAACTGGCAGACGCGCAGGACTTAGGATCCTGTCCCGCGAGGGGTCCGGGTTCGACTCCCGGC
>CAZFKN010000024.1:0-33782 GCA_964519805.1 uncultured Gemmatimonadaceae bacterium | reverse complement strand
TCGCGCGTGGTCCAGAGGCCGACCACCACGGTGAGCACCACCAGCAGCGCGACCAGGGCCGCCAAGGGTGCCACCGGCAGCCAGAAGCGGCCATCGAAGAACCACCGTGCAAGCCCCCAACCGGCCCCGGCCGCCAGCACGACCGCCGTCATCGACGACAGGAGGCCGAGCGCCAGGTATTCGGCCAGCGCGATCCGGAGAATCTGCCGTCTGGTGGCGCCCAAGGCGCGGAGGAGCACCGATTCCCGAAGCCGCTGGAGCCGAGTCGTCGCGATGGCCCCGACCAGCACGAGCGCGCCGACGGCCAGACTGAAGCCGGCCATGAACCGAATCGCCAGCGTGACCCGCCCCACCAGTCGTTCGATCTGTTCCTGAATCAGGGCGAGGTCGATCGTAGTGAGATTGGCGTAGCGCTCGACCAGCTCCCGCTGGAACTTGCCGCGCATCGCGGCATCGTCGATTCGGGTGAGCGCCACGAGCGTCTGCGGCGCCTGCTCCAGCCGACCCCGAGCGAACACGACGAAGAAGTTCGGCTCGAAGCGGGCCCACTCGACCTCGCGCAGGCTGGTGACGCGCGACGGGACGGCGACGCCCTGCACGTCCCACACGATCTCGTCACCGACCGTGACGCCCAGCTCGCCGGCGAGATCCTGCTCGACCGAGATCGACACTGGCTCCCCTGCGGTCGCTCCGGACAGCGCCGATTCGGTCCAGGTGCCCGCCACGATCCGCTCGGAGGCCACGACCGTATCCCGATAGGTGCTCCGGTACTCACGGCGGAGGGCCCAGGCGTTGGACGGCTCCCCCCCGCCCCCGTCGCGCCGCCGGCGTCGAATGCCGGGCCCGGTCGCCGCGCTGTCGGCGAGGAGCTGCGTTACCGGCGTCCCCTTGATCGAGATGATCCGCATGGGCACGATCGGAACCGGACCGTACTCCGGCAGCCCCCGCCCCCGCAGCTCGCGCGCGACGGCCTGCGCCTGATCCGTCTGGATATCCAGTAGCACCAGGTTGGGGCGTCGCGGGCCTCCGCTGGACTCGAGGCCGCGGAGCAGGTTGTGCTGGACCAGGAAGAGCGTGCTGAGCAGAAAGGCGCCGAACCCGAGCGCGAGGACCACCGCCACGGTCTGGTTGGCCGGGCGGAAAAGATTGGCGAGACCCTGGCGCCACACGTACGGCCATCCGCCCGGGAACCAGCGGCGGACGGCGCGGACCAGCAGCCACGCGGCGAGCCACAGGATGCCGAGCGTGAAGCCGATGCCCGCGGAGAAGATCGCACCCGTGCGCCAGCTCCCCACCTCGAAGGCCGCCAACGCCACGACGCTCGCGGCCAGGATGCCGGCGGCGGGCCCGCGCCACGGATCACGGTCGGCGGGCGCGCTCTCGTACGGCCGGCGAATCGCCGCGAGCGGAGACACTCGGCGCACGGCGAGCAGCGGCAGCAACGCGAACACGAGGGCCGTCCAGGTGCCGAGGCCGAGCCCCAGCAGGATTTCGCGGGGGGCGATCGTCGCCTGCACGTCCACCGGCAGCAGTCCACGGAGCAGGGTCGGCAGGGCTTGCTGGACCAGCACACCGGCCATGCCGCCGACCACGCTCCCGGCGAGGCCGAGCACGGCCGCCTGGGTCAGATATACCGCGAACACCTGACGCGCCGTCGCGCCGAGACAGCGCAGGACCGCGATCGTTTCGAGCTTGCGCCGCACGAACACCAGGACGGCGCTGCCTACACCGATTCCACCCAGCAGCAGGGCGATCAGCGCCACGAGGCCCAGATACCGGGAGAGACGGGTCAGCAGATCGTTGAGGTCCTGCCGGTCTTCGGCAACGGTGCGGACGCGGACGCGCTCCGGGCCAAGCTCGGGGCGCAGTCGGCCGGCGAGTGCGTCGGCGGAAGCGCCGGGGCGGAGCTTGAAGAACGCCTGCCGCTCCGCCTGCGCCCCGAAGCCGAGCAGTCGAGTCTCCTCGAGGTAGCTGGCCGGGATGAATATGCGGGGACCGAAGGCGGCGCGGACGCCAACGTCCCCGACGAGATTAGTGAGCGTCCCGGTGATGAGGAAGCGACCGGCGCCCAGAGCGAGCGTGTCACCGACACGCGCGTTGAGCGCGGTGAGCAGCACCGGATCCACGACCACTCGGCGCCCGTCCTGAAGCTCCCGCCACGCCGACGCAGGCGCGGTCCTGATCTCTCCGTAGAACGGGAACGGCCCGGCGACGGCTGATGCCTGCACCAGCCGCGTGCCCGCCGTGCGCGGGACGTAGGCCATCGCGGGGAAGTTGGTGATCCGGGCCGAAGCCACGGCGGGGACCGAATCGAGTACGGCTTCGACGGTGGGGGAGAAGGGCGCGCGACTGGAGACGGCGAGATCGGCGCCCAGGAGCGCCCGCGCCTGCTGGCGCACGGAGTCCTGCAGGTTCTCGGTGAACGAGTTGACCGCGACCAGCGCCGCGACGCCGATGCCGACGGCGCCGACCAGCAGCCCGAGCTGGCCGGCTTCGCCGCGCAGCTCGCGCCACGCCATCCGGATGACGAATCGGGGTGAGATCACGAAGCCGAGTCGCCGACCACGCGGCCATCCGCCAGGCGGATAGTGCGCCGGGCCCGGCCGGCGAGATCGAGGTCGTGGGTGACGAGGACGAGGGTCGTGCCGAGATCGCGGTTGAGCTCGACCATGAGATCGATGATTCCGGCGCCCGTGGTCGCGTCGAGATTGCCGGTCGGCTCGTCGGCGAAGAGGATCTTCGGCCGGTTGCTGAACGCCCGGGCGAGCGCGACGCGCTGCTGCTCGCCGCCCGAGAGCTGGGCCGGGTAGTGATGCCCCCGCTCGGCGAGCCCGACCCGCGCGAGCAGCTCGTCAGCCGCTGACCCGGCGCCATCGCCACGCAGCTCCAACGGGACCTGCACGTTCTCGCGAGCCGTGAGCGTCGGGATCAGCTGGAACGACTGGAAGACGAAGCCCACCTTCTCGCCGCGGAGCCGGGCGAGCGCATCCTCGTCCAATCGGCCGAGTTCGTCGCCGTCGAGCCGGACGCGGCCGGTGGTGGGCCGGTCGAGCCCCGCGAGCAGTCCGAGCAGCGTCGTCTTACCGCTGCCGGAAGGGCCGACCACCGCGACGAAGCCGCCCGGCTCCACCCGGAAGCTGATATCCTTCAACACCGTGAGCTCGCGCCCACCCGACAGATAGGTGCGGCCGAGCGATTCACACTCGAGCATGGCCGAATGATATCCCGGTACGCGATCGGAGCCGTTCTGTTGGCGCTGGGTGCCTGCGGGCGGACCGCCGACGCGCCGGCGCGCGCCCCGGCACTTCCGGCCGGGGGAACCGTCGCGGGATCACCTCCGGGCGGACCGGCGCCGGCCGTGGTGTTCCTGGGCACCAGCGTCACCGCGGGGCTGGGGCTCGACCCCGATCTGGCCTACCCCGCGCTGGTGCAGGCGAAAATCGACTCGGCTGGTCTCCACTATCGCGTCGTGAACGCCGGTGTGAGCGGCGAAACCTCGGCCGGTGCGCTCCGGCGGATCGACTGGCTGCTGCGCGATCCACCCGCCATGCTCGTGATCGAAACCGGCGCCAACGACGCGCTCCGCGGTCAGAACCCTGACTCGGTTCGCGCCAACATCCAGGCGATCATCGATCGAGCGCGGGCAACCACGCCCCGGCCAAGCATCGTTCTCGCGGGGATGGAGGCGCTCCCCAACTACGGGCCCGCGTACGTGCGCCGGTTCCGGGGGATCTACCCGGAGCTGGCCAAACAGAATCGGATTCCGCTCATTCCGTTCCTCCTCACCGGAGTGGCGGGCGTGGACTCGTTGAATCAGCCGGACGGGCTCCACCCCACGGCGGCAGGCCAGCGCATCGTGGCCGAAACCGTATGGAGAGCGCTGGAGCCTTTGCTCAGGAACGGGCGGGGATAGACTGCCTCAGCCGCCGCGCCACTCCGTCAGGACGGCCGCCAGCTCGTCCACCGCTCGCCCGATCTCCTCCGCCGTGTTGTAGTAGTGCGGCGAGATCCGGATCGCCGCCTCCACGCCCTTTTCGTCCATGTCAATCACGGCGGCGGTCCGCGTCGTGGAGCTGGTGTTGATCCCGCGGCGCCGCAGCTCGAGCTTGACGGCAATCGGGTCGGCGCGCTCGAGCGCAACGGTCACGATCGCGCACAGCTCCCGTCCCCGATCGAGCACGCGCACGCCCGGCACCTCGGCCAGGCGGCGGCGCGCCAGGACAGCCAGCTCACGGGCCCGGGTCCTGGCGGTATCGAGGCCCACGGCGAGGGCGTAGCTCGCCGCGGCGCCCAGGCCCAGCGCGAGCGCGGCGGCGCATTCCCAGGTCTCGAAGCGCTTGGCGTCGGGAGCCGGCTCGAACGCATCCACATCGGTCCAGGTGGCGCCGTGCATGTCCGCCATCAGCGGATAACCGCCTCCCGCGAGCGCACGGTCGGACGCGTAGAGAAAACCGATCCCGCGCGGACCCCGCAGGAACTTCCGGCCCGTCGCCGCGAGGTAGTCGCAACGGATCCGGTCCACGTCGACCGGCATCTGGCCCACCGCCTGGCAGGCGTCCACGAGATACGGCACCCCCGCCGCCTCGCACGCAATGCCGACCGCCTCCACGTCCTGCACGAGGCCGGAATTTGTGGGGATCCAGGTGACCGCGACGAGCAGCGGCCGTCGCCGACGGAGATGGCGGCTCACGGAGTCGGGATCGACGCCGCCCTCCGGCAGGTCGTCCGCCCGCACGATCTCCACGCCGCGCCGGCGCGCGAGCGACAGGAACGTGATCTGATTCGATGCGTAGTCGTTTCGGGTGGTGAGGATGCAGCTGCCGGGAGCGAAGTCGAACGCGCTGAGCGCTTGCGTGTACGCGACCGTGGAGCTCTGGGCGAGGGCGATGTTGCCGGCGTGGCCTCCGACGAGGCGACCGAGCGCAGCGTAGGCGTCGGCCAGGGCCTCGGCCATGGCCTCGGACGCTTCGTAGCCGCCCAACGTCGATTCGAGGGCGAGGTGGCGAACGACCGCGTCGCTCACGGTGCGGGGAACGAGTGCCGCGCCGGCGTTGTTGAGATGCACGCGGGCCGTGCAGCCTGGGGTGTCGGCCCGCCACCGCGCCAGGTCGGGGGCCGACTCCAGTCGGGTAGATGCCATCTGGTCTCCACGATACATTGAGCGGCAACTCATCGCTAATCGGCGGACCAACATGCATCGTACGCTCCCGCATGTCCTGGCGTTTCACGACGTCGATCAACTGCTCGGCCCGCCCGCTCGCCGGAGCGATCGGAAGGAGGGCGCGCTCGTCGTGAACGTGCGGACCTACGACACAGCCTCCGGGCGGGTCGTGGCCGAGTTCGTCGAGGGAGTGCTGTTCCGGTACACGATCACCTCCCGGTGACCGTTCGCCTGCTCGCCTTCGCGGCGTCCCTCCGTCGCGGCTCGATCAACCGCCAATTGCTCGCGCCCGCCGTTACGGTCGCGCGGGCGCACGGCGCCGAGGTGGATGTAGCGGAGTTCGCCGAGTTCGAGATGCCGCTCTTCAACCACGACGTGCAGGAGACGACCGGCTTCCCGGCCGGCGCTCAGGAATTGGCCCGGCGCGTGCGGGCGGCGGACGGCCTGTTGATCGCCTCGCCGGAGTACAACTACTCGCTGCCCGGCACGCTCAAGAACGCGATCGACTGGGTGTCGCGCATGCGGCCGATGCCGTTCCGCGGCCGGACCGCGTTCCTGATGGCTGCATCCGGAGGATTGATCGGCGGCATCCGGGGGCTCTGGCAGCTCCGGATCCCGCTGGAGGGGTGCGGTGTGGTGATCTACCCGGACATGTTTCCGCTGTCCAACGCCCGGGATGCATTCAACGAAGCGGGCGGACTCAAGGAGGCCCACCTCGCGGAGCGGCTGGACCGCATGGTGGAGGGGTACTTGCGGATGGCGGAGGCGCTGAAGAGCAGTAAACAGTGAATGGTTCACTGTTCTAGTTTCGCCGACAACTCCACCTTCACGTTCCCTTTCAGCGCCTGCGAGACGGGACACCCGTCTTTCGCCGCCTCAGCGGCCTTCTGGAACGCCGCCTGATCGATGCCGGGCACCCTGCCGCGCACGTCGAGCCGCATCGACACGATGCGGAAACCGTCGCCCACCTTGTCGATGGTGCAGGCCGCGGTCGTGCTGATGCTGGTTGCCGGCGTCTTGGAAAGCTCGAGTCCGAATGCCAGCGCCATGCTGAGGCACGCGGCGTGAGCCGCCGCGATCAGCTCCTCGGGGTTCGTGCCCTTGGCCCCCTCGAATCGGGTCCGGAACGAATAGTCGCCCCGAAATGCGCCCGAACCTGCCTCGAATCGGCCCTTACCGGTCCGGAGCACCCCCTCCCACACCGCACTCGCCCTGCTCGTCGTTGCCATGCCCCCGGTCCTCGTACGGAGAAGTTCCGAATCTATATCAAATCCCTCCCGGCCCAGCCCCCGTAGGGTTAGGTTGTAGCCCGCTTCCACGGACCCCATCCTCCAGCGCCGGAAGGTGCCGATGCTTCGCGCCTTGTTTCGCCTCGAAACTCTCGCCGCCGTCCTCTCTCTATCGATCGCCACCGTGCCCGCACCCGCGCAGACTGCCGCGCCGGCAGCCCCAGCGCAGACGAGCACGCCCGGCTTCGTCAAGGACTTCGGCAAGATGTGGACTTTCGATGCGCCCCCGCTCGACTACTGGAAGGTGCAGTATGGCTTCACACCCGACCAGGCCTGGCTCGATCACGTCCGCCTGGCCTCGGTGCGCCTCCCGATCTGCTCGTCCTCGTTCGTGTCCTCCGAGGGCCTCGTGATGACCAACCATCACTGCGGGCGCGCCTGCATCAGCGCCGTGTCGCCGCCGGATACGAACTACCAGCGCACCGGATTCGTGGCGCACACCGTCGCGGAAGAGAAGAAGTGTCCGGGGCTCTACGTCGATCAGCTCGTGGCGATCGGCGACGTCACCCCGCAGGTCCGCGCGAAGGTCACCGGCACCACCGCTGGTCAGCAGGTGGCGCAGCGCGAGACCGCGATCAAGGCCGTCGAAGACCAGTGCCAGCAGCAATCGGGCAACGTCTGCCAGGTCGTCACCTTCTACCAGGGCGGGCGCTATTCGCTCTATCAGTACAAGCGGTTCTCCGATGTCCGGCTGGTGATGGCCCCGGAAGAGGAGATCAGCTTTTACGGCGGCGATCCGGACAACTTCACCTTCCCCCGGTTCGATCTCGACCTGACGCTGCTCCGAGTGTACGAGAACGACGCGCCGATGAAGACGGAGCACTACCTCAAGTGGAGCCCCGGAGGGGCGAAGGAAGGCGACCTCGTCTTTGTGATCGGGAACCCCGGATCGACCGGACGCCTGCTGACCGTGGCCCAGATGGAGTACCTGCGTGACGTGACCTACCCGGGCCAGCTCGCGCAGCTCAAGCGGAACATCGCGATCTACCACGAGGTCATGTCGAAGAGCGAGGACGCGCGCCGGCAGTGGGAGAATCAGCTCTTCTACGCGGAGAACTCGTACAAGGCGATCAACGGCTATCAGGCGGGACTGCTCGACAGCGCCATCATGGCCAAGAAGCGGGCGTTCGAGCACTCCTTCCGGGCCCGGGTCAACGCCGACCCGAAGCTGCGAGCCCGCTACGCCGACGCCTGGGAAAAGATCGCCGTGGCGCTGACGGAGGAACGGTCGTTGGCGACCAAATCGCGCTACTACGGGTTCGGCGGATCGCAGCTTCTGTCGTGGGCCGGCATTCTGGTACGCATCCCCGGCGAAGGCGGTCTGCCCGATTCAGCTCGGCTGCCGGCGTACCGGGGCGAAGGACTGGAGAATGCCCGGCGGGTGGTGCTGAGTGATGCCCCGGTCGACAAGGAGCTGGAGAAGACGACACTGGCGGCGCAGCTCACTGCCGCCAGGAAGGACCTGCCCGCGGCCGATCCGTACGTGGCAGCCCTCCTCCAGGGCCGGAGCCCCGAGGTCGCGGCGGAGGCACTGATCGAGGGCACCACGCTCGGCGACCCTGCCGCGCGAAAGGCGCTGCTCGACGGCGGGGCCTCGGCGGTCGGCTCATCGACCGATCCGCTGATCGTCGTCGCGCGCAAGATCGCGCCGCTGTCGCGGGCGCTGGCCATGCGCAACACCAAGCTGGAATCGACGGCATCGGCCAACGCGGAGCGGATCGGGCAAGCGCTCTTCGCGGCATACGGCACATCGCTGCCGCCGGACGCGACCTTCACGCTGCGGATCAGCGACGGCGTGGTCAAGGGCTATCCGATGAACGGCACGCGGGCGCCGTACAAGACCAGCTTCTACGGGCTCTACGCCCGCTCAGCGGAATTCGACAACCAGCCGCCGTTCCGCCTCCCGGCGCGGTGGCAGGCGGCGCGGGAGCGGCTTGATCTCTCGACGCCGTTCGATTTCGCGTCGACCAACGACATCATCGGGGGCAACTCGGGGAGCCCGGTCATCAATCAGGCGGGTGAGGTGGTCGGCCTCATCTTCGACGGCAACATCGAGCAGCTGCCCAACCGCTTCATCTATACGGACGAGGTGGCGCGGTCGGTCGCTGTGCACTCGAAGGGCATCACCGAAGCGCTCAGGCGGGTGTACGATGCCGGCCGGATCGCGGACGAGCTGGAAGGGACGGCGAAGGTGAGTAGTCAGTAAACGGTGAACAGTGAACAGTGAACAGTGAACCGTGAACAGGGGCTCCGGCGAGTCACGGAGCCCCCTGTTTACTGTTTACCGTTCACTGTTCACCGCCGTTCATCCCCCCAACCGGTAGTTGATCCCCAACACCGCGCGAAACGGGCTGGTGTCGTTGACCCAGGTCCAGCGGAATTCGGCGAAAGGCCTGGTCCGCGCAGATGCCGGCGCGAAATTTAGCCCGAAGAAGCCGTTGTAGCCCGTCTTCACCTTGTCGAGCGGGATCACCTTCACGAATGCCGCGCCGCCGCCGGCGTAGACGCTCCGGCCGGGTCCGAAGGTGACGGTCGCGTCGCCGTTCAGCTGCCAGCGGAACGGCGTTCGGTCACCCAGGAACCAGTCGCCGCTCGGCCGGATCTCGAACCGATCCTGGAGCCTGATCCCGACCTGGCCACCGAGACTCCAGGCGTGATCCTCGAAATCGCGCCCGGCCCGGAAGCCCGCCGTAAACGCGGGGCCGGCGCCCCCCCGTTGGGCGGCCGCCTCCGGCACCGCAACGATGCCGAGGACCAGCCAACAGAGCGCGACGATGGTGGCGCGGCGGCGCATGCGGTGCCTGGGTGCGGAGTTGGCGATGCTATTGGAAGGCGCTGGATGTTAATCAGACCGGGACATTTTGTCACGACACGGTCCGGATTGTCCCCGTGATCCGCGCCGGGTTGGCCCGGACGGGGTGCAGAGCGCTGACGCCCGGCAGCCAAGTACCTTTCCGCAAAGCACATGCACGTACATGCCGGACTGGCGCGAGTCCTGCCCTTGCAGAGTCGCGCACGCCGGCTGGGAGAGCCGGCGACATGACCTTCATCGTCCCAACTCTCCGTAACCATTTTGGAGGAACGCATGTCCCGGACGCTCTCGCTCGCTACCCTCGCTCTCACCGCCGCCCTCATCGCCGTGCCCGCCGTGGCCCAGCAGCCCGCGGGGAAGGACAGCACCAAGGCAACGAGCACGATGGCCAAGCATCATGGCAAGCACCACAAGAAGGGTGGCGCGGCCCCGGCCGCGGCCGCGAAGGACAGCACGAAAAAGTAGTAAGAGACAGAGAGGTAAGAGGTAAAAGGGGGGCTCCGATGACCTGGCGGAGCCCCCCTCTTGCTTCTCACCCCTCACCTCTCACTGCGGTTCAATCACCTTCACCTCGCCGAGGTTAAGCTCCCGGACGCCGGCCTCGACCTTCGCCCGGTCGCCTACGATGACCCAGGCCAGCTGGTCCGGGTGCACGACCTCCGCCGCGGCGGCCGGGACCTGATCCAGCGTCAGCGCCCGCACCTTGGCCGGGTACGTATCGTAGTACCGGTCGTCCAGCCCGAAGGTCGTAATGCTCCGGACGGTCCCCGCAACCGCCGCCATGGTTTCCCACTCGCCGGGCAGGGACAGAGTGAGTGAAGCCTTTGCCTTCGCCACCTCGTCCTCCGTGATCGGCCGGTCTTTGACGATGCCGTGCAGCTCCTTGGCCATCTCGACGATGGCCTCCTTGGTCTTGTCGGTCTGAACCGGCGCGTACGCCACGAACGGCCGCTGGCCCTTTGCGTCCCGAATGAAGCTGAAGGCGCCGTAAGACCAGTGCTTGTCCTCCCGCAGGTTCATGTTGATCCGCGAGCCGAACTCCCCGCCGAGGATGGTGTTCATCACGTCGATCGCTACTTCATGGGGGTTGTTCTTGGGCGGCGCCAGATTCCCTGCGAGGACGACGCTTTGGAGCGCGCCCGGCCGGTCGATCAGATATACGGCCGATTTCGACGGAAGCTCTACCTGCTTCACATTCTTGACCGGGATCTCGCCCGGTTTCCACTCCGCGAACAAGCGTTCCAGCTTGGGCCGGATCTCGGCCATGGTCGTGGCGCCTGTGACGATCAACGTCGCGTGGTTCGGCTTGAACCACGCCGCGTGGAACTTCTCCACGTCGCTCCGCGTGATCTTCGCCGCCGATTCCTCCGTCCCGGTGCCGGTCCACGGTGTCGCATAGGCGTGGCCTTCGCCGTACAGGATGCCCGGCAGCGTACGGAACGCCATCGAGACCGGCTCGGCCTTTTCCCGTCGGATGGACGCCAGTTGCTGCTTCTTGAGCCGATCGAAGTCGGCACTCGGGAAAGAGGGGTGGAGCACGACGTCGCTGAATAGATCGAGCGACGGGTCGAGGTTCTCCGAGAGCGCCTCCAACGAGACGCTGGAGTAGTCGAGCCGGGAAAACGTTCCGAGGTTTGCGCCGAGCCGCTGGAGCTCGTCGCTGATCTGGAGGGACGAACGCGTCGTCGTGCCCTCGTCCAGCATGGCCATGGTCATGTTGGCGGTGCCGGGCAACCCGAACTGATCCGCGGCGAACCCTGCGTCGAAGACCAGGTCCAGGCGGACCTGCGGGATCGAGGGCCGCTGGGCCAGCACCACCTTGAGCCCGTTCGGGAGCGTGGCACGCTCGAGCGCGGGGAACGTCGCCACGGGAGGCGTGCCGGTGTCGGGCAGCTTCGAGCGATCGGCGCCGGTCTTGGCCGTCTCGTACGCCGGGAACGGACGCACCTCGAGGGTGTAGTCGCCGTCCGACAGCCACCGCTTCGCTGCGGCCTGAAGGTCCGCCGGCGTCGCGGAAGCGATGCGCGCGACTCTGGCCTTGTACGCGTCCGGACTCCCGCTGTAGACCTCGCCCTGCGCCAGGATGTCCGACTTGCCGCCGAACCCGCCGATACGCTCGATGCCCCGCACGAACGCGGCTCGAAATTGCGTCTTCGCCCGCGCCAACTCGGCCGGCGTGGGCCCCGCGCGGAGGAAACGGGCCAGCTCCTCGTTCACTGTGCGCTCCACCTTCGAGACATCGTCGCCCGGGCGCGCCGTGGCCTGGATCGTGAACGCGCCGGCGATCTCCTTGCGGTCGATGTCGGCGGACACGCTGGTCGCGATCTGCTCGTCATACACGAGCCGCTTGTACAAGCGCGACGTCTTCCCCGCGGAAAGCACGTCGCTCACGAGCAGCAGGTAGTCGTTGTCCGCCGCGGTGGCGCCGGGGACGTTCCATACCTTGTAGAGGCGGGCCTGCGGCACCCGATCCTGCATCACGCCGCGCTGGCTGCCGATGCGCTTGGCGATCCACGGACCCTGGCGCGCCACCGGCGGCCCGGCCGGGATATCGCCGAAGTAGTGCTCGACCTTTTCGCGCACCGCGGCGGCCGTGACGTCCCCGGCGATCACGAGCACGGCGTTGGCCGGCCCGTAGTAGGTCTGGAACCAGTCTTTCACATCCTCGAGCTTCGCCGCGTTCAGGTCCTCCATCGACCCGATGACGGTCCAGGAGTACGGATGATTCGGGGGATACAACCTCGGCGTCAGGAAATCCTCGACCTTGCCGTACGGCTCGTTCTCGCCTTCACGCTTCTCGTTCTGGACCACGCCCCGCTGCTCGTCGAGCTTGGCCTGGTCGATGGCGCCGAGCAGGTGGCCCATCCGGTCGGACTCCATCCACAGGGCCATGTCGAGGGCGTTGGTCGGGATGTTCTCGAAGTAGTTGGTGCGATCGTTGCTCGTGGTCCCGTTCTGGTCGGTCACCCCGGCCTGCTCGAAGGGGGTGAAGTATTCGCCGCGGTAGTTCTCGCTGCCGTTGAACATCAGATGCTCGAACAGGTGGGCGAAGCCGGTGCGACCGGGGCGCTCGTTCTTCGAGCCGACGTGGTACCAGATGTTCACGGCAACGATCGGCGCCTTGTGGTCTTCGTGGACGATGAGCGTGAGGCCGTTCTTGAGGACGAACTTCTGGAAGGGAATGTCGATCGGCGCCTCTCGGGCCGTCGCGGCACCGGCGGATCGTTGCGCTTCGGCGGCGGCCGCAACACTGGCCGTGAGGACGCCGGCCAGCGCGAGCCGGCTGATGAGCCCTGGGTGCACTACGCCTCCTGGTATTGGAAAGGGCGGGGGGTCTGACTGGGCCTACGGGCGATGACGGGGCATGGTTTCACCTGAAACCGCGTGAACAGTAAACAGTGAACGGTAAACGGGACGTACTCCGCAGCCTCGCCACGGCTACCCCCGTTCACGGTTCACCATTCCCTGTTCACCGTTCACTGTTCACCGTTCACTGTTCACCGTTCACTGCCTTACCGGAGTGTCCAGGACTTTCCGGACCACCCGCACCAGCTGGTCCAGCGCGAACGGCTTTTGGAGGAACTCCGTCCCCGGGGCCAGCACTTGGTGCCGGCCGATCGCGTCGTCAGCGGTACCGGAGACGTAGAGCACCTTGATCGCGGGACGATGGATGGCAAGCTGGGCGGCGAGCTCCCGTCCGCTCAGGCCCGGCAGCAGCATGTCCACCACGAGCAGATGGATCGTGCCCGGGTGCCGGTTGGCGAGCTGCACCGCGCTCTCCGCGTCGCGGGCGGTGACCACGGCGAACCCCGCGCGCTCGAGGACCCGGACCGCGAGCGTCCGGACCTGCTCCTCGTCCTCCACCACCAATATGGTCTCGCCACCCGAGCGCGACTCGGTGGGCGGCGGCGGCTCCGCCTTCACTCCCGGCTCGACCGTGGCGAGAAAGAGCGTGAACGCCGCGCCTCCCTCCGGACCCGTGCGCACTTCCGTGTGCGCGCCGAACTGCCAGGATTCGAACAAAGGATCCGCGGCTGTGCCGAGCGGGGGCCCCGAATCCAGGACCGTGAGGGCGGCGTAGCGGCCGGGCCGGAGGCCGATCGGGTCCGAGGCCGCGCCGGTGACGCGCACCGCCCGCGTGGTGAGCGTGAGCCTGCCACCGCCCGGCATACGGTCGCGCGCCTGGAGGGCGGCGTCCACGATCGCCTGGCCGAGCTGTGCCGGATCGGCCAGTACCGATCCCGCGTCCGGATCGAGCTCGGTCACCATTTCGATCCAGTCCTCCAGCAGGTGCCGCAGGATCCTCCGCATGTCGTCCAGCATGGCGTTGAGGTCGAGCACGCGCGGCTGTGAAGCCTGACGCCGACCGAACGCGTGGAGCTGCCGCGCTAGCTGCCCGGCGCGCTTGGCCGCTCTCCGGATCTGCTCGACGTCGTCCCGCCCTTCGGCGTCGAGCTGCGGGTTCTCGAGCAGCAGCTCGGCCGAGCCGAGGATGGCGGTCAGGAGGTTGTTGAAGTCGTGGGCGATTCCCCCGGCCAGGCGCACGATGGATTCCATCCGCTGGGCTCGACGCCCGCGGGCTTCGAGCGCCTTCCGCTCGGTGAGATCGAGCACGAAGCCGACGCTGCGGAGCGGCGAACGGTTCAGGGCGGCGGCCCCGATCAGCACCGCCACCCGGGAGCCGTCCTTCCGCACGAACTCCTTCTCGAAGGGCGGGTGTCCTCCCTGACGGGTCATGGCCTCCATGGCCAGCGCGTCGGCGGAGGCGTACTCGGGGGGCGTCATCTCCGCCCAGCGCAGGCGGCCGGCCGCCAGGTCCTCGCGCGTATAGCCGACCATCCGGAGAAACGCCTCATTGGCCTCGACGATCGCGGCCTCGTGCGCCACCACGATGCCGATGATGTTCGATTCGACCAGCTGCTCGGTCCACGCCTTGGGCGGGGCCAGGTCCTCTGCCTGCTCGGCGGACTTGCCTGGTGGACGCGTCAACGGTCCAGCACCTCGCGAACGCGGCGGGCAAGCGCCTCGGGTGTGAATGGCTTGGCCATGAACTCCGTCCCCGGCTCGAGCACGCCCTGTGCGGCAAGCTCGCCCCCGGTGTAGCCGGAGATATAGAGCACCTTGAGGCCGGCCCGGACGCTCTCCAGGCGCCGGGCGAGCTGCCGCCCGCTCATCTTCGGCATCACGACGTCCGTCAGCATCAGGTGGATGGTGCCGGCGTGCTGCTCGCAGATGAGGAGAGCCTCTCCACCGTTCGCCGCCTGCAGCACGGCGTAGCCGTTCCGGCTCAGGATCTCGGACGCCACGCGGCGCACCTGCTCGTCGTCTTCCACCAGGAGCAGCGTCTCCTTTCCGCCGGTTGCGGGCGGGCCGGCGGCCTCGAGGGCGACGGGCCGACCTTCCCCCTGCGCCCGCGGCAGGTACACGGTGATGCGCGTCCCTCGTGCGATCGCGCTTTCCACCCAGATGCTGCCACCGCTCTGCTTGACGATTCCGTACACGGTTGAGAGACCGAGCCCGGTGCCCCTGCCGGGCTCCTTGGTCGTGAAGAAGGGCTCGAACACGCGCGCCTGCGTTTCCGGGTCCATGCCCTCGCCGGTGTCCGCGACCGACAGCATCACGTGCGGCCCCGGCCGCACGGAGACATGCCGGCTGGCGAACGCGGTGTCGAGATCGACGTTGGCGGTCCGAAGCGTCAGCACGCCTCCGTCGCCCATGGCATCCCGACTGTTCACCGCGAGGTTCAGGATCACCTGCTCGATCTGGGACTGGTCGGCCCGGATCAGCCAGAGTTCCTCGGCGAGGCGGGTCTCCAGATGGATGTTCTCACCGATGAGACGGCGGAGCATGCGCTCCATGTCCGCCACCACGGCGTTCAGGTCGAGAACGGCCGGCTTGAGGACCTGACGGCGGCTGAACGCCAGCAGCTGGCGCGTCAGCCCGGCGGCGCGATGGCCGGCCTTGAGGATCTGATCGAGGTCCCCCCGCAGCGGATCGCGCGCATCGAGGCCGCTCAACCCCAGCTCCGCCCCGCTGATGATCGCGGTGAGCAGGTTGTTGAAGTCGTGGGCGATGCCGCCGGCGAGCTGGCCGACGGCCTCCATCTTCTGCGCCTGCTGCAACTGGTCGCGGAGCGAGCGCTGCTCCGCCACGTTCTCGACGATGCTCATGGCGCCGGATACACGGCCGCGCGCATCGTAGAGCGGCCCCATCGAGAGCGACACCGGAACCACGGCGCCGTCCTTCCGGCGTCGCTGGGTCTCGTAGCCGTCGATCTGTTCGCCTTTGGCCACGCGCTCGCGGAGCTGCACCGCCTCTTCGGCGTGGCTCGCCGGGATGGTAGGGTTGGGTCGGCCGATGGCCTCGCCCCGGCTCCAGCCCCACACCCGCTCGGCGGCGGGATTCCAGAGCGTGACGATGCCGTCCAGGTCGCCGGCGATGATCGGTTGGGGGGACGACTGCACCAGGGCCTGGAGCGTCTCGTACGTGCGCCGTAGCTCTTCCACCGAGCGCTCGCGGTCGCTCACGTCGGTCATGGCCCCGACCATCCGTACCGCTCGGCCGCTCTCGTCCCTGAGAAACATGCCGCGGTCGAGCACGATGGCGTATGCGCCGCTGCCTTGTCTGAACCGATACCGCGCGGCGAGCGTCTCGACGTTGCTGGTGAGGGCCCGATTCAGGTCCCCCAATGCTTGCTCCCGATCATCGGGGTGCACCAGGTCCGACCACCAGGCCAGCGTGTGTCCGATCTCGGCGGCGCCATATCCGAAGACGGTGTGCACCGCCTCGCTCCATTCGATGCGGTCCGCCGGGATGTCCCAGTCGTAGATCATGTCGCTGGTGGCGCGGGCCGCGAGCCGGTAGCGCTGCTCGCTGGTGAGCAGCTCGCGTTCCGCACGAAGGCGATCAGTCACGTCCTGGGCCAGGACCAGCTTGGCCGCGCGTCCCTCGAACGTGATTGGGTGCGACGTGATCTCCACGTCGACCAGCGAGCCGTCCTTCCGGCGATGCTGCCACGGACCCGAACGGCCCATGTCGTTACGCACCGCGGCCGCCACCCGCTGGAGCCGAGGCACGTCGCTCGCCGGGCGAATGTCGGTGAGGGCCAGGCCGATGAACTCTTCGCGGGAGTAACCGTAGGTCGCGACGGCGGCGTCGTTGACGGCCAGGATGCGCAGCGTCGCGACGTCGTAGATCCACATTGCCAGCGGGTTGGAGGCGAAGAGTGCATGACGCGCGTCCTCCGCCTGACGGAGCTGCCGCTGCAGCGCGCCGATGGCGCCGGCGTTGGCGCTCGACGGCGCGCCCCGCTCCATCGCCGCGGTCGCGAGGGCGGCCAGGTCCGCCAGCAGCCGGAGCTCCGGGTCCGACCACCGGCGCGGCCGCCCGTCGACCGCCGCCAGCACGCCGTCCTTCGTACCGTTCCCGAACGGGAGGCCGGCATAGGCCACGATCCCGATCTCGCCCATCCCGGGATGACCCTTCGCTTCGGGAGCGATCCGCGCGTCCTCGACCACGACCGCGCGGCCCAGCCGGGTGACCTCCGCGCAGAGCGTGTGGGTCAGTGGCAGCTCGCCCTGCCCCTGCCAGGGCTCGCCCAGGCCCACGGCGCCGAGCACCCGCACGCGGTCCGGCTCCACCGAGGTGGCGAACGCGGCGGGCACGCCAAGCGTGCTCGCGACGAGGTTGGCGAGTCGACCAAAAGCATCGTTCATGGGACGCACCCTCCTGACCCGGGGGAGGGTCACGCGTAATTTAGCGCGCAGCGGCTGGCGGCGGATGCCGGCCCTCTTTAAGATTGGCGATGGCCTTCCTGGACAGCAGGCAGCAACGAGCGGCCGCGCTCATCCTCGCGCTCGGCATCGCACTGGTTGTCGCCTTTTGGCCGTTCACAACCGGCCTCGTCGGTGCGCCGGTTCTCTACATCGTCTTCTCCCCGTTGCATCGCTGGCTATCCCGCTCGATCCCCCCACGCTTTGCCGCGGCCATCACGCTCCTCCTCGCGCTGCTCGTGATCGTCGTGCCCGGGGGCGCTATCGTCGGGCTGTTGGCAGGAGAGGCGCAAGACCTGACGCGAGGCGCCATCCAGAGCCCGCTGCTCAATCGTCTGCGCGAGCTCAACATCGGTGGATACGACATCGGCACGCAGCTCGAGGACATCGGCACCAAGGTCGCCTCGTTCGTGGGCTCGAGCCTGCTCGATCTCGTCGGCACGGCGACGCGACTCCTGATCCAGCTGACGGTCGCGTTCTTCGGCCTGTATTTCCTGCTGGTTGGGGTCGACGATGCCTGGCGTACCCTCGCGCCATTCATTCCGTTCTCCACCGCCAACGCCGAGGCCCTCCGGAGGCGCTTCAAGGACGTGACGACGTCCACGCTGATCGGGACCGGGCTCAACGCGTTTGCGCAGGGCACGCTCGTGGCCCTGGCCTTCATGGTGACCGGCCTGCCCAATGCGGCCTTCTGGGGCGTGGTCACGATGATCGCGTCCATCCTCCCGATCGTGGGCAGCGGGCTCGTGTGGGTCCCGGGGGTGGCTGCGCTCGTGCTCGAGCATCGCTACGGCCCGGCGGTCGCGCTCGCCATCTGGGGGCTCGTGGTGGTGGGCCAGGTGGACAACCTGATCCGCCCCTGGGTGTTCCGTCGCTACGCCAGCATCCATCCCTTCGTCACCGTCATCGGGGCGATGGCGGGCATCCGCTACTTCGGGCTCCTCGGCCTCCTGATCGGCCCGCTGGCGATCTCGTACTTCTTCGAGTTGATCCGGATGTACAAGCAGGAGTACCTGGAGGGACGGACAGCCGCTAACTGAGCCGGGCGCCGGGACCGTCAGACCTGACGGCGGTCGAGCTCCGCCACGAGACCGGCCCGGGCAATGGCAAACGCGGTCTCCAGCTCCATCACCAGCTCGAGCAACGGTTCCCAGCGGCCGGCCAGGGCATCCTGCTCGATCCGCCGCACCAACTCCTGCATCCGGGTAGCGCCCAGGTTACCCGAGCTGGAAACGAGCGCGTGGGCCCAATAGGCCAGGGCGTCGGCGTCCCGCGCATCCAGCGCGGCGTGGAGCGCGGCGACTTTGGGGGGCGCTTCCCGGAGAAACAAGTCGAGAATACGGGCCACGAACGGCGGCCCGCCCAGGCGCTCGAGCCTGGTAAGCGCGGCGGGGTCGAGATCCGGCGACACAAGGATGCAGGGAACTATGTCGACGCGGGACGAAAACGCCAGAGGGGTGCTCCTTGGCTGGGGGTTCGCGGGCGAGCGCCTCGGAAGCGGCAGAAAAGAGGCGGCGGGCCGTGAGGCCCGCCGCCTTTCGTGCTGCCGTGCCGGCGAGCGGCCGACTAGTTGAGTCGAACCAGCTCGACGCGCCGGTTCTGCGCGCGTCCGGCGGCGGTCTTGTTCGATGCGACCGGCTTGTCGGGGCCGTAACCCTTCGCCGTGAGCTGCGCCGGCGACACCCCATTCTCCTCCAGGAACTTCTCGACCGCCACGGCGCGGGCCTGTGACAGCCGCATGTTCAGCGCGCGGCTGCCGGAGATGTCGGTGTGGCCCTGCACCTCCACCCGCACATCCGGCCGGGCCTCCAGCGACGTGGCGACATCCTTGAGGACCAACTTCGACGCGTCCGTGAGCACGGCCTTGCCGACCTCGAAGTTGACGCCCTTCAGGATGACCGACTTCTTCGCGCCCTCGAACAGCACCGGGCACCCGTTCTCGTCCACGATCTGTCCCTGCGGCGTGTTCGGGCACTTGTCGCGGCTGTTGGGCACGCCGTCGTTGTCGTCGTCCTTCTGGCTCTCGGAGCAGCCGTTGGCGTCGACCGGCTCGCCTTTCGGCGTGTTCGGGCAGCGGTCGCGCACGTCGGGCACACCGTCGCCGTCGGCATCGCGCTGGCTGTCGGAGCAGCCGTCCGCGTCCACCGCCTCACCGGCCGGCGTGTTCGGGCACTTGTCGCGGCTGTTGGGGACACCGTCCTTGTCGTCGTCCTTCTGGCTCTCGGAGCAGCCGTTCCGGTCGACCGGCTCGCCCTTCGGGGTGTTCGGGCACTTGTCGAGCGCGTCGGGCACGCCATCGCCGTCCGCGTCCAGCTGGCTGGCGGAGCAGCCGTTCGCATCGACCTTTTCTCCCGGCGGTGTGTTCGGGCACTTATCGACGTTGTCCATCACGCCGTCGCCGTCGCTGTCCCGCTGGCTCGCCGAGCACCCGTTGGCGTCCACCGGCTCGCCCCGCGGCGTGTTGGGGCACTTGTCGAGGGCGTCCTTGACCCCGTCGTGGTCGCTGTCGTACGTATTGTTCAGCATCAGACCGAGGCCGAGCTGAATCCCCCAGTTCACGTAGTGGCCGACCCGCGACCCGTCGGGCGACGTGATCCAGTCCGCTGTGACACTCGTGCGCAGTCCGACGTTTTCCGACAGACCGAACCGCAAACCCGCCAGACCGGTGACGCCGTTGTCGTTGAAGTGCTGTCCCGAGCGGTAGAGCTGGCGGACGTAGCCGCCGCCGATCTGGAAGCTGCTGGCGTTGTCGCCGAGCGGGATGTTGTAGGTCAGCCGGCCACGGAGGGGGATGCTCGACACGTCGGTACCTACCGAGACGACGTGGGTCTTGGCGTACGCGGCCTCGGCCTCAAGCGCGAGATTCCGGACCGGGAAGAACCCCAGCCATCCACCGCCGCCGAAGTGACGATCCAGGTTGGTGGTGTCCGCGAAGAAGTTGGCGCGGCCAAAGCCGCCGATCTCGAATGTGCCCGGGGATTGCGCGGCCGCCCCCGGGGCGATCGCACACATGAGGGCACCGGAAACGACCAACGCACGTGTCTTCATGATCAGGAAGCCTCCTCGGGAGTCGCCTCCCGTATAGATAGCCGAGATCGAGATCCACGTTTCAGAGGGGAGCCGCAACCGGGCAAGGTAATTTGAAGCCGCCGCACAGAACAGCCTCCGTCGAGAGGGGCGGGTAGGGCGGAGGCGGGAACTTTCCCGGGCTCCGCCGGTTTGGGGATGCAGTTGTTCGCCGTCACCATGCAAGCAGATGGAGTCCAGTCAAATGACAACCGGCATCCACCACATCACCGCCGTTTCCGGCGAGATCGACCGCACGCTCGAGTTCTACGGCCGCGTCCTGGGCCTTCGCCTGGTCAAGCGCACCGTGAACTACGACGACCCGTCGACCTACCATCTCTACTTCGGCAACGAGCTCGGTGAACCCGGTACGGTGCTCACCTTCTTCCCGTGGCCCGGTGGCTCCCGCGGCCGTCACGGCCTCGGCCAGGCCGCCGTCACTTCGTTCCTCGTTCCGGAAGCCTCGCTCGGGTTCTGGATCGAGCGCTTGGTGGCGTCCGGAGTGGCCCACGACGGCCCAACACGCCGCTTCGATGAGCAGGTCGTAACTCTCACGGATCCGGACGGGATGCTGCTTGAGCTGGTGGCACGGCCCGACGCCCCCTCCGGCGGCTGGCAGGGCGGCCCGGTCCCCGCGGAGCACGCCATCCGCGGATTCCAGGGCGTCACACTCTGGGTCAACGGCGATCCGGGAACCCAGGCGCTGCTGACGGACGCGCTCGGATTCCGGGTGGCCGGGGAGGCCGACGGCCGGACGCGGCTCGTCGGGTCCTCGGCGGTCGGCAACGTGGTGGACCTGCGCCAGGTCGGTGGATTCTGGCGCGGAGCCGGCGGCGTCGGCACCGTGCACCACGTCGCCTTCCGAGCGACGGATGACGCGGCGCAGGAGAAGGTCCGCCGGAGCCTGAACGACCTGGGTGTGCTCGCGACCCCGGTGCAGGAGCGGCAGTACTTCCGCTCGATCTACTTCAGGGAGCCCGGCGGCGTGCTGTTCGAAGTCGCCACCGAGGGCCCCGGCTTCGCGATCGATGAGTCCGTGGCCGACTTGGGCAGCGGGCTTCGGCTTCCACCGTGGCTCGAGGCCGACCGGGCTGCCATCGAGCGAGCCCTCCCGGCTTTCCCGGTGGCCGGTACGGAGGCGGGGCATGCGATCGGTTGATCTGGGCTTCGAGTACAAGGTGGTGCCGGCGCGCGCAGGCGGTGCGCCGGCTCCGCTGCTCCTGCTGCACGGTACCGGCGGCGATGAGAACGATCTTCTTCCCCTCGGCGAGGCGCTGGCACCCGGCGCAGCATTGCTGAGCCCGCGTGGCAAGGTCCTGGAGAACGGAATGCCCCGGTTCTTCCGCCGACTGGCGGAAGGGGTCTTCGACCTGAAGGACGTTGAAGCGCGGGCGCATGAGTTGGCGGATTTCGTGCAGGCGGCAAGGGAGACCCATCAGCTTGGGGACGCCAAACCCATCGCCGTTGGGTTCTCGAACGGCGCCAACATCGCCGCGGCGATGTTGTTGCTTCGGCCGGAGGTGCTCGGCGGGGCGATTCTGTTCCGGGCCATGGTGCCCATCGTTCCGGCCACGTCGCCCGCTCTCCGCGGGGTTCGTGTCTTCCTGGGCGCGGGTCGCCGAGACCCGATCGCGAATCCCGCCCAGACCGACCGTCTGTCCGGCCTGCTCGAGCAGGCCGGCGCCGAGGTCACGGTGCATTGGGTCGACGCGGGACACGGCCTCACAACCGGAGATGTCGCGGCGGCAAAGGCCTGGCTCGCCTGATTCTTCGGGGTTTCTTCTCTAGCCTTCGCCGGCCAGATCACGCATCAGTACGTCGTTGATTCCTCGAGACGGTTGATCGCGGCACCGTCGAGCTTCCAGCCTACCCGCCGGTCAGGATCGCGCCGCGCCGGCGCCACACGCTGAGGATCTATGTGATGTTGCCTGCAGCCCTTGAGCAGGAGCGGCTCCTTCTGGCGGTGCGGCTCCTCTCAGAAATCCAGCGCCGTCACGCCTTGCCCCACTCGCATCAGCTTCCCGTCAGTCCCGCCCTCGTCGATCGCTTTCTTGCCGCATTCCTTCCGGAGACCCGGGAAGGCGAGCCCGCCCCACGCGCGGTGGAATACGCGTTCACGCCGACGCTGGAGGAGGCCATGACGCTCCTCCGTGACGTCGTGACCGAATCGCCCGGCGGTTGGGGGGCAGCCGTCTACATCCACGATCTCGATACCGGTCTTCCCTTCGAGCACGAGGTGACCGGCTAGTTTGAGTCACCGCTCGAACGGAGGTACATCGATGGGTCGCCGGTTCAGGGTCCGGCTTGCCGTGGTTGTGCTTGCCGCGGCGTCGGCTAGGTGGCTTGGTGCGCAGGTCCCGGCGCCTTCGCCGGGGGATCTCGCTGTCCGGCTCGCGGGCATGACGGCCATCACGGGATACGAGCAGGCCGTGGTAGATACGCTGCTCACGCTCCTTCCGGGCGCCGAACGCGATCGCGCGGGCAACGCCGTGCTCGTGATCGGGAGCGGCGCTCCCCGCCGTCTGGCCGCATGCCCGCTGGACGAGACCGGCTATGCAGTCGGCGGCGTCCGGCCCGATGGCTGGCTCACGCTGCACCGCTCCCCCGGGCGTCTCCTCGCGGCGGGCCCGTTGTTCGACCAGCAGCTCGAGGGCCAACGGGTCACGGTCTTCGGCCGGCGCGGGCCCGTGCCCGGCGTCGTCGCCGTGCGTTCGGTCCATCTCACCCGCGGACGCGGCTCCGGTGCACCCGATCCCTTCACGTCAGATGATGCGTTCGTGGACATCGGCGCCGCATCAGTGCGCGAGGTCGAAGCGCTCGGCGTGGGCGTCCTGAGCCCGGTGGCGCTCGCCAAGCGGCCTCACCGGTACGGGACGGACAAGCTGGCGGCACCAATGGCCGGTCGCCGCGGGGCCTGCGCGGCGCTGCTCGGCGCGGCGCGACGTGCGGTCGCGGAGCAGCGGATGGCTCCCGGGCACGGCACGACCGTGATCGCGTTCGTGGTGGAGCAACAGCTCGAGCTGCGCGGACTTTTGACCGTGGCGACAAACCGAGGTCCTTTCGAGGAGACCTGGGTCGCCGATGTGGCCCCGGGAATCGCCGCGCTCAAGGCTGCGTCGCTCCCCGCCGGACCCAAGGCGGCGCTTGGGCGGCTCAACGGCTGGGAGATCGGAACGCGCTACACCGGAACCACGGTGGAAACGGTGGCGCTCGGTGACGTCGACCAGGCGAGCACCCGAATCGCGGGTTGGCTCCGCGGGGAGGCCGCCCGATGAAACCGGTCGGAGGCCGCCTTCTCGGAGTGGCGCTGGCCGGATCCCTCGCCGGGGCGTGCACCGCGTTCTTCGCTGCGCCGCTTGCCGCGCAGGAGCCCGCCCGTATCCTCGACGCGCAATCGATTCTGGCCCCGCTCATCGAGAGCTACGGCGTCTCCGGGTCCGAGGCCCCGGTCCGCGCGACCGTGGAGCGGCTGCTGCCCGCCAGGGCCAAGGCGCAGACCGACACGGCCGGCAATCTCTGGGTCCGGGTCGGCAAGGGCGAGCCGATCGTCGTGTTCGCCGCGCACATGGACGAGATCGGGTTTTCCGTGAGCGCGATTCGGGAGGACGGCTCGCTCGACCTCGAGACGAAGGGTGGCTTCTTCCTCTCCCTGTTCGAGGCCGAGCCGGCTCTGGTCCACACGGGCCCGGCGTCGGTGCCGGGAGTGTTCATGCCGCGGGATTCGGTCGGTGCCACACCGCGCCGGACGCCGCCGGCGCTTCGGGTGGATGTGGGCACCACCTCACGGGCCGAGACGGAGGCCCTGGGGATCCGAGCAGGGTCCACCGTGACGATGCCCAAGCGCTACACCAGGCTGGCTGGCACCCGGGCCACCGGGCGTTCCTTCGACGATCGCGTCGGCTGCACGGCCCTGCTCTTGGCGCTCCGGCGGCTCGACCCGGCACGACTCAAACACGAGGTCATCTTCGTCTTCAGCGTGCGGGAGGAGATCGGCCTCGAGGGGGCGGAGGCCGCTGCCGCGGCGCTGGGCACGACTCCCACACGGGTGCACGCGATCGATACCTTCGTCTCCGCGGATTCGCCGCTCGAGCCGCAGGCATTCGCCGTGGCCCCGATCGGCCGGGGACCGGTGGTACGGGCGCTCGACCAGAGCGCGGTGGCGCCGCCGATCCTGGTGGATTCGCTGGTGGCGCTCGCGCGTCTCCGGGCCATTCCGCTCCAGGTGGGGGCCACCAACGGCGGGAACGACGGCTCGGTGTTCGCGGCGTGGGGCGTGCCGGACGTCGCAATCGGCTGGCCGCTGCGCTACGCCCACTCGCCGGCGGAGGTGATCGATCTGAAGGACGTGGTGAATCTGGGCGAGGTCATCCGGGCGATCGCCGAAAGCTGGTAGCGGATCCGGGGGCCGGTGGCGCGCGCGGCGGACTCGGGCCGTGTCCCGGGTCGCGGCGCGCTTGCGTCCGCAGCCAAGCTGGTGCATAATAATGCATTATGCGACCTCGCGGCCCCCTCGCCCTCGCCTTCTCCGGCGGTCTCGATACCAGCTTCTGCGTGCCCCGACTCGCGGACGACGGCTGGACCGTCCACACCGTCTATGTGAACACGGGCGGCACGAGCGCGGCCGACCGCGCCGCGATCGCCGCGCAGGCGCGCGCCGTCGGCGCGGCCGAGCATCATGAGGTCGACGCCCGGGCCGCCGTCTTCGATCGCTTCGTCCGCTTCCTGATCCAGGGGAACGTGCTCCGGGGGGAAGTCTACCCCCTCAGCGTCTCCGCCGAGCGCACACAGCAGGTGCTGTCGGTGGTCGAGACCGCGCGCGGCATCGGTGCCGCGGCCGTGGCGCACGGATCCACCGGCGCGGGGAACGACCAGATCCGGTTCGACGTCGCCCTCCGGGTTCTCGCACCCGAGCTGCAGATCGTCACCCCCATCCGCGATCTGGGCGTCAGCCGCGACCAGGCCATGGCCTACTTGCGGGAGCGGGGGCTCCCTGTTCCTGCCAAAGCCGGCGCCTATTCGATCAACCGCGGGCTCTGGGGCACGACCTGGGGCGGGGGCTGGACCCACGACACCTGGGCCGGACCGCCCGACGAGCTGCTCGAGCCGCCGGCCGATACGCCCGGACCGCGGGAGGTGGTGATCGCCTGGAGCCAGGGGGTGCCGGTGGCGCTGGACGGAGCCGCGCTCGACGGGCCCGCGCTGGTCGAGCGGCTGAACGCCCTGGCGCAGGCCTACGGCTTCGGCCGGGGGATTCACGTCGGCGAGACGGCGCTCGGCATCAAGGGTCGCATCGGGTTCGAGGCCGGGGCGGCGCTCGTGCTGATCGCCGCCCACCGGGAGCTGGAGAAGCTCGTGCTCACCCGCTGGCAGACCTACTGGAAGGATCAGCTCGCGCGCTTCTATGGCGACCGGCTGCACGAGGGCCAGTACTTCGATCCCGCGCTCCGGGACATCGAGGCGCTGTTCACCAGCTCGCAGGCCCGGGTAGCCGGCGAGACCCGCGTGCGGCTCGCGGCGGGCCGGTTCCAGGTCGTCGGCACCCGGAGTCCGCATTCCATGATGGACCGGAGCGTCGCCACCTACGGCGAGGAAAACCGGCTCTGGACGGGGGACGAGGCACGGGCGTACGCCCGGATCGCGGCCATCCCGTCATTGCTCGCGGCAAGGGCGAATCCGTGAGGCGCGGAGAGCAAGAAACACGGCGTGCCTTTAGAAAGGACCCCCAATGGTCGTGACCACGCGCCTGAAGCTGGACCGCATTTCGTCCTCGACCCGGAACGCGCACCTCGGAACCGAGGTCATCGTGGGTGACCAGATCCTCGCGGGCGAGGGCTACGTGCTCGCCGTCCGGATCCTGGAAGACAAGTCCACCTACAACACGATCGAGGACACGGGGGGCCGGATGGTCTCCCTCCGTGGCGGCGACGTCCTGGCAGGCACGCTCGGCACCCGGCGCGCCCTCCGCGGCTATGCCGGCGTCGTGCCGTCGACGATCGCCGTGGGCGACACGATCGAGGTCCTCAACCTCGGCGGGATCCTCGGCCGGTGCACCTCCGTCAACCCCGAAATCGGCCCGCCGTTCAAGGCCGAAGTGCTGGGCGCGATTCTCACTTTCCCCGAGATGGGCGACCGCGTGGGCCGGCCCGCGCACATCAAGGATCTCGCCGTGCCCCCCGCCGACCGGCTCGAGAGCGCGATTCCGGTGGTCTACGTCGCCGGGACCTGCATGAATGCGGGGAAGACCGTGGCCGCGACCGAGCTGGTGCGGGGGCTGACCCGCTCGGGGCTCCGCGTCGGCGCGGCCAAGCTCACAGGCGTCTCGCTCATGCGCGACGCGCTCTCGATGCAGGACGCCGGCGCGGTCGCCGCGCTCACGTTCAACGACGTCGGCGTCGCGAGCACGCACGCCGGCGTCACGGTGTCCACGGCCAAGGGGATCTTCAACCGCTTGGCCCAGGCCAAGCCCGACGTCATCGTCGCGGAGCTGGGCGACGGGATCCTCGGCGAATACGGCGTACAGGACATCCTGCGCGATTCCGAGCTGACGAGCGTAGGCGCGGCCTATGTGATGGCGGCGCCCGACCCGGTTGCCTGCTGGGGCGCAGCCGAGCTGATGCGCCGCGAGTACAAGCTCCCGGTCACGGCCATCACCGGGCCGGCCACGGACAACGAGGTCGGTATCGTCTACATCACGGCTGAGCTGGGCCTCGCCGCCCACAACGCCCGCCGGGATGCGCCGGGGCTGGTGACGCGGGTCCGCGAATCGGTGGCCGCGTGGGCGAAGGCTGCCGCGGGCGGCGTTCCCGGGCTGGCGGAACGGGTTCCCTTCGCCGCACCCGCCGCCGCGCTCGTCCGGTGAAGGTGGCCGTCGTCGGCGCCGGCGGCTACGTCGGCGGCGAGCTGCTGCGTCTCCTGTTGCGGCACCCTCGTGTGACCGAGTGCGTCGCGACCAGCCGGAGTCAGGCGGGCAAGCCGATCGCCGACACCCATCCGGCCGTCGCCGGGCTGACCGAGGCCCGGTTTGGGGGTCAGTCGCCTGGGGAGGTGGCCCGCGGGCGGGACGTCGTCTTTCTCTGCCTCGAGCACGGCGAGTCGTCCGGTATAGCGGGTGAGGTGCTCGATGCGGGACCCGGGCTGGTGGTGGACCTCGCTGCGGACTTCCGCACGGAGGACCTGCGCCTCTATGAGCGCTACTACGGCCAGCACGCCGCGCCGCTGCTCGTACCTCACTTCACCTACGGCCTGGCCGACGTGCGGGGAAACGAGCTGCGTGGGGCCCGCGCGATTGCCGCACCCGGCTGCTTCGCCACCGCGGCGCAGCTGGCGCTCTACCCGCTGGCACGGGTGCCGCTACTGGCGCCGCCGGCGCTCTTCGCAGTAACCGGATCGAGCGGCGCCGGCGCGCACCCCAAGCCGACGACGCACCACCCGATGCGGGCGCACAACCTGTTCGCCTATTCGGTGCTGGGCCACCGGCACGAGGCGGAGATTCTGCTCCGGTGGCGGGAGTGGACCGGTCGGGCGGACGCGACGACACGGCTGATGGCGCACTCGGGCCCGTTCGTGCGGGGCATCCACCTGACGCTGCATGCGTGGGTGGACTCGGCCGCGGGTCCGCTGCCCGACGGCGCCACCAGCATCGCCGAGCTCTATCGACGCGCGTACACGGGCCGGCCGTTCGTCCGGGTGCTGGACCGGCCGCCGGAGCTGACGCACGCTGTGGGAACCAACTACGCCTTGCTGCATCCGGCGGAGACCGGCGACCGTAGCGAGGTGCAGGTGATGGTCGTCGTCGACAACCTGGTGAAGGGCGCCGGTGGTCAGGCCATCCAGGCGATGAATCTGGCGCTGGGGATTCCGGAGACCGAGGGACTCTTGGGCGGAGGGACGTACCCATGCTGAACAGCGAATCGGTGGGACCGTCACCCCACCTGCTTCCAGTCTACGCCCAGATGCCCGTGCGTCCGGTCTCCGGGCGAGGGTCGTGGCTCTTCGACGAGGACGGGCGGGAATGGCTCGACGCCTATGGCGGGCACGCCGTTGCCGCCACCGGCCATTGCCACCCGCATGTGGTCCACGCCATCGCGCAGCAAGCCGCGACGCTCCTGTTTTACTCGACGGCGGTGCCGCTTCCGAACCGCGAGCGCCTGGCCAGCCGGCTGGCGGGACTGTGCCCGGAGCCGCTGTCGCGCGTCTTCTTCTGCAATTCGGGCGCGGAGGCGAACGAGAACGCGCTCGGGCTCGCGCGCCGGCACACGGGCCGGCAGACCATCGTGTCGCTGCGCGGCGGCTGGCACGGCCGCACCGCCGCGACCCTGGCGGTCACCGATGGTGCCAAGTATGAGGAGGGCGCGCGTCGTGCGGGCGTGCCGCTGTCCCGCAAAGTGCCGGTGGAGGACGTGGCAGCGATGGACGCCGCGGTGGACGACACCGTCGCCGCGGTGATCATGGAGCCGGTGCAGGGGCTCGCTGGCGCGCGAGATCTGAGCGTCGAGTTCCTCCGGGCCGCCCGGCGCATCTGCGATGCCCGCGGCGCGCTGCTCCTGTTCGACGAGGTGCAGTGCGGAGCCGGCCGCTGCGGTCGGTTCACGGCGGCCGAGGCGTACGGGGTCATTCCCGATCTCCTCACACTGGCCAAGGGGCTCGCATCCGGGCTCCCCATCGGTGCGGTGATCACCACCCCGGCGATCGGGAACCGGCTCACCGTGGGCGACCTCGGCAGCACGTTCGGCGGGGGACCGGTTCCGTGCGCCGCCGCGCTCGCCACGCTCGAGGTGATCGACCGGGAGCAGCTGATCCCGAACGCGGTCGAGGTGGGTGACTACCTCCGGGCCGGCGCGCTCGCCCTCGGCATCCCGGCGGTGACCGGTCGCGGGCTGCTCGTGGGCCTCCGACTCGGCCGGCCCGCGGTGCCGGTGCAGCGGGCCCTGTTCGAGCGCCGCGTCCTCACCGGCACCGCGAGCGACCCCGAGGTGCTGCGTCTGATGCCGCCGCTCTCGTTCAATCGGCGGGAAGCGGACATCCTCCTCGGCGCGCTCCGGGAGGTGCTGGAGTGACCAAGCGCGACTTCCTCGCGATGGAAGAGTGGAGTCCCGAAGCGCTCAGCGGGTTGCTGGCGTTGGCGGCCCGGGTGAAGCGGGGCGAGGTCGCGGGCGGGCTCGAGCGCAAGGTGCTCGCGATGGTCTTCATGGATCCGAGCCTGCGCACGCGCACCAGCTTCGAGACGGCGATGTTCCTCCATGGCGGCCACGCGGTGGTGCTGGAGCCGGGGAAGGGGAGCTGGAGTCTCGAGACCGAGCCGGGCGCCGTGATGGACGGGTCCACCGTCGAGCACATCATTGACGCGGCGCGGGTGCTCGCGCGCTACGCCGATGCGCTTGCCGTGCGCGCGTTCCCGCGCGGGGGAGACTGGGCGGTGGCGCGGCGGGACGAGGTGATCCGGAACTTCGCGCGGTACTCGGACAAACCGGTCATCAACCTCGAGTCCACGCGGCGTCACCCCTGTCAGGCGCTGGCGGACGCGCTGACGCTCAAGGAGAAGCTGGGCGAGACCGAGGGGAAGCGGTTCGTGCTCACCTGGGCCTGGCACCCGAAGGCCCTGCCGACCGCGGTTCCCGCCAGCGCGGCCATCGCGGCGGCGTCCCTCGGCATGGAGATCGTCATCGCGCGGCCCGACGGCTACGAGCTCGATCCGGAGGACACGGCGCTCATCCGCCGGATCGCGCAGGAGCGCGGCGGCGAGTTCGTCCACATCATCAACGATCCGGACGAGGCGCTGGTGGGGGCGGACGCGGTCTACGCGAAGTCCTGGGGCTCGGTGAAGCTGTTCGCCAAGCCGGACGAGGAGCGCGAGCTCCGTGCGCCGCTCCGCGACTGGCGCGTCACACCGCACCGCGTCCGCTCGACCCGTGGGGGCAAGGGCATCGTCATGCACTGCCTGCCGGTGCGGCGCAACGTCGAGATCGATGACGCCGTGCTCGACGGGCCGAACTCGGCCGTCGTGGATCAGGCGGAGAACCGTCTGCATGTCCAGCGGGCGTTGTTGCTGGAGCTCATCGGGAAGGCGGGGTAAGACGAGATGTCCATCGACCCCACCAAGGGCATCGCGGGACTGAAAGGCGCCCTTCGGTACGTTCGCGCCTACCGCGACCACGTCTTCGTCGTCAAGCTGGGCGGCGAAGTCCTGAGCGAGCCGTCCGTGCGCGACCAGGTCGCCGCGCAGCTGGCGCTGCTGTCCTCGCTCAGCATCCGTCTCGTGGTGGTCCACGGGGGCGGGCCCCAGGCGAGCGCCTTGAGCCGCCGGCTGGGGCAGGAGCCGCAGATGGTCGCCGGCCGGCGCGTGACCGACGAAGCCGCGCTCGAAGTCGCCAAGATGGTGTACGCGGGCCAGCTGAGCGTGGACCTGCTCGCGGCGCTCCGGGAGCACAAAGTCCAGGGCGTCGGCCTGTCGGGCATCGACGCCGATCTGCTCACGGCGCACCGGCGTCCGCCGGTCACGGTGGTGGACGACACCGGACACGCCGTGCAAGTGGACTACGGGCTCGTCGGCGACATCGATCGCGTGGACCCGCGGATCCTGTCGACGCTCATGGAAGCGCGGTTCGTCCCGGTCGTCGCCAGTCTCGCGGGTGACGAAGACGGCGGCGTCTACAACGTGAATGCGGACACCGTCGCCGAGGCGATCGCCGTCGCGCTCCGGGCGCAGAAGCTCATCTTCCTCACCGGCGCGCCGGGGGTGCTGCGCGACCGGAACGACCCGGCCACGCTGGTGACGTTCGCGGATCCGGACGATCTCGCCGGGCTGATGGCGAGCGGCGCCCTGTCGGGCGGCATGCGACCCAAGGTGGAAGCCTGCATTCGCGCCGCCACCAGCGGCGTCGAGCGAACCCATATCATCGACGGTCGCATACCCGACGCTCTCCTGTTCGAGGCTTTCACCGGTGCCGGCTGCGGCACCATGATCGTGGCCCGGAAGGAGAAAGCGACATACCTGGGAGTGGACCTTGCCGGCTGAGATCGAGCTGCTCGAGCAGCTGGTGGCCATCCGGTCGGTGAGCGGGAGCGAGCAGGCGATCGCGGAGTTCGTCGAGGGGACGGCCCGGCAGTGGAACCTCGCGGTCGAGCGGGACGAAACCTCCGTGCGGGTGGAGGTGACGAGCCGACGCGAAGGCCCCACGCTGGCACTCGTGTCGCACCTGGACACTGTCCCGCCGGGGGCCGGATGGAGTCGCGACCCTTTCGTCCCGTCGACCGAGGGCACGCGCCTCTACGGCCGCGGCTCCGGTGACGCCAAGGCCTCGGTCGCGGCGATGCTGTGTGCTGCGCGCGACGTGGCCGACGCCGGCGGCACGGAGGCCGGCCGGCTGCTGGTCGTGCTGGGCTACGGCGAGGAGACCAAGAACACAACCATGGAGGAGGCCGTCGAGCGCGTCGGCCGGATCGACGCCGCCGTGGTGGGCGAGCCGACCAACCTCGACGTCGCGATCGCCCAACGGGGCCTGATGATGGTGGACCTCATCGCCGAGGGGGATCAGCGCCATGCGGGGTATGCGGCCGACGGCGGATTCACCAACGCCGTGGCGGTGCTCGCGCAGGATCTGCTCAAGCTGCCCTCGCTCTTCACCGATCGCCCCCACCAGACCCTCGGCGTCACCATGGCCACGCCCACCATGCTCGAGGCCGGCGTGAGTCGGAACGTGACCCCGCCCGTCGCCAAGGCGGTGCTCGACGTGCGCAGCACACCGGCGTGGACTCACGAGGAGATCGCCGCCCGCCTGCGCGAGTCGCTCGCGTCACGGGTGGTGGTGACATCCCGGCGGCTGGTGCCCTGCGAGACCCCGCCGGGCTCCCGTGTGCTCGCGGCGGCACGCCAAGCCCGGCCCGAGGCGGCGTGTTTCGGCAGCCCGACCTGTTCCGATTGGGTTTTCCTCCGCGACTCCGACGCGATCAAGTGCGGGCCCGGCACCAGTCGGCGCTCGCACACGCCCGATGAGTACGTGGACCTGCCCGAGGTCACCGCCGCCCGAGCGTTCTACGCCAAGCTGGCGCAGGCCTACCTGGGGGCCGCGTGAAGCGGCGCGGAGGCACGCTCTGGTCCGCACCGCCGGGCCTCGATCGGCGCATGCTCGCCTACACCGTGGGTGACGATCCGATCTGGGATGCGAGGCTCCTCCGCTGGGACGTGTTAGGGAGCCTCGGGCACGTCGAGGGTCTTCGGGCCGCGCGGCTGATTTCGGGGGCGGATCGACAGCGGCTGCGGGCCGGCCTGCGCGCGGCGTTGGTTGCCACCGAACGAGGGCGCCTCCGGATCGGGCCGGAGCACGAGGACGTACACTCCGCGATCGAGGGCTGGCTCACGCGCCGGGCGCCGGGCGTGGGGGAGCGCTTGCACACCGGACGCTCGCGCAACGATCAGGTTGCGTGCGACCTGCGGCTCTACCTCAAGGACCGGCTGCTCTCGCTCCATGATCGTGCCCTTGACCTCATCGAAACGCTCGTCACCTTCTCCGCGCGTCACCGGACCGCGCTCTGGCCCGGCTATACCCACCATCGTCGGGCCATGCCGTCGTCGGCCGGCCTCTGGGCGCTCGCCTTCGCCGAGGGTTTGCTCGATACGGCGGAATCGCTGCTCGGGCTGTGGGCCGGCGTCGACCGCTCGCCGCTCGGTAGCGCCGCCGGCTACGGCGTTCCGCTGCCGCTCCGGCGCGAGGTGACGGCCCGGGCCCTCGGTTTCGCCGCGGTGGAGCATGCCGTCACCGCCGTCCAGAACGGGCGGGGCAAGCTGGAGGCGGCGGTGCTGTTCTGGTGTACGCAGCTCGGGCACGAGCTGGGGAAGCTGGCGCAAGACGTGGTGCTCCTGAGCGGGGAGGAGTTCGGCTTCCTCATCCTGCCGAAGGAGCTGGCCACAGGATCGAGCCTCATGCCGCACAAGCGGAACCCCGATCTCTTCGAGCTCACACGCGCGCGCGCGGCACTGGTCGAGGGAGACCTCGCGGCGGTGCTCCATCTGAAGGCCAAGCTGCCGAGCGGCTACCACCGCGACTTCCAGCTGCTCAAGGAGCCCCTGTTCCGCGGCCTCGACCGCACGAGTGAGATGCTCGGGATGATGACCCACACGGTGCCTCGACTTGGCGTCGATCGACACCGCGCCATGGTGGCACTCGCGGGCGGGCCCCTCGCGACCGACGAGCTCATGCGGCGGGTGGAGCGGGGGCAGGCGTTCCGGCTTGCCTATCGTGAGGTCGCGGATGCCGTGCGCACCCGGGAAGAGCTGCCGAGGCCGTCGCGGGCTGCCCTCCTCGCACGCCGCCGTGCCCGCGGCAACCTCGGCAACCTGGATCTTCCGGCCGTGCGCGCGCGGATCCGACGCGCGCGCCGCTGGTCCGCCCGCGAGCGGCGACGCTTCGATGCCGCGATGGCCAGGCTCGCCGGCCCAGGGAGGCGTCCCGGCAGATGACCGCGGAGCGGAAGCGGCGGCACCTGCGCATCCTGGAGATCATCAGCACACGGCTGGTGCGGACGCAGGAAGAGCTGGCCGATATGCTGACCGCGGACGGCTGGGAGGTCACACAGTCGTCGGTGAGCCGCGACATCGCGGCCCTGCGGCTCATCAAGTTGGACGGTGCGTATCGGCGGCCGCCGAGCCGCCGGGCGGCCGCCGATCCCGACGAGCAGCGGATCGC
>CAZFKN010000023.1:29876-34133 GCA_964519805.1 uncultured Gemmatimonadaceae bacterium | reverse complement strand
GGCTTGTCGATGCCCATGCCGAACGCGCACGTCGCTACAACCACATCCAGTCCGCCGCCCAGAAAGGCCTGGAGCACGGCGCTCCGGCGTTCCGCCTCGAGGCCGGCATGGTAGCACGCCGCGCGGTAGCCCGCGCGGCGCAGCGCCGCGGTCACACGCTCCGTGGTGCGGCGGGTCGGCCCGTACACCAACGCCAGGCCGTCCACGGCCTCGAGCAGCGCGAGTAGCCGCTCGAGCCGCTCCCGTTCGTCGCGAACGCGGATGGCTCCGAACCAGAGGTTGGAGCGGTCGAACGAGGCGACGTGGACCGCCGCCGCCCGTCGCCGGCTGCCCGCCACCCGGCCGAGACCGACGGCCTGCGCGATGTCCTCGCGCACGCGTGGCGTGGCGCTTCCGGTCAGGGCGACGGTCTGGGGCTCCCCCAGCAGATAACGCGCGCGGCGCAACGTTCGGTAGCTGAGGCGAAAGTCGTCGCCCCATTCGCTGATGCAATGGGCTTCATCGATGGCAAGGAGGGACGGGGCCGAGCCGATGCGGCGGAGCTGGGGCGCCGCGCGTACGAGACGCTCGGGCGAGAGGTAGAGCAACCGAAGTGCGCCCTGCGCGATTCGGCTCAGCGTTTGATGACGCTCATCGGGTCGGAGCGCGCTGTGGAGTGAGGCGGCCGGAATGCCGCGGGCGTTAGCCGCCGCCACCTGATCTTGCATGAGGGAGATGAGCGGCGACACGACGACGGTAAGGCCGCCCAGAGCCAGCGCGGGAACCTGAAAGCAGACCGACTTCCCCGCTCCGGTCGGCAGTACGGCGAGGACGTCGTGCCCGGCGAGTATCGACGCCACGACGTCCCGTTGGCCCGGACGGAAGGCGGGGTATCCGAAGTGGCGTTCGAGCAGGGCGCGGGCATCGGCCAGTGACGGCATGCGCAAGCATGCGATACCGGGCGCCACCGCGAGGGACCAGGATCGCCGCGATCGGTGCGGCGGAGCGCCTACCCTTCCGCGACGGCGGTACCGAACCCGTGCTGGTCCAGCACCTCACGGACCCGGCGGAGCAGCAATTCAGGGGTGAACGGCTTCTGAAGAAACGCGGTGTCGGGATCGAGCCGCCCTTGATGCACGATCGCGTCGTCGGTGTAGCCGGACATGTAGAGCACGGCGAGCCGAGGCCGCTGACGGATCAGCTGGTCGGCAAGCTGGCGCCCCGTGAGTTCCGGCATTACGACGTCGGTGAGCAGCAGGTGGACCGGTCCGTCGCGTCGCTCGGCGACGTTCAGGGCTTCCCGCGGCGTGGCGGCTTCGATCACCGTGTACGACGCCATCTCGAGCACCCGACGGACCACCTCACGGATCGCCGCGTCGTCTTCCACGATCAGGACCGTCTCCGTGCCGCCGACCCAGGCGCCGGGCTCCAGTGCCGGCGGAGCCGGCTCGGCGGCACCCTCGAAGCGCGGCAAATAGACCTTGAGGGTCGAGCCGTGGCCCGGCTCCGAGTAGACGAAGATGTGCCCGCCGAGCTGCTTCACGATCCCGAACACGGTGGAGAGCCCCAGGCCGGTGCCCTTGCCATGGGGCTTCGTGGTGAAGAACGGCTCGAAGATCCGGGCCTGGACGTCGGGGGTCATGCCGTGGCCGGTATCGCTGACGGCGATCCGAACGTATGACCCGGGCGTCACCGCGAAGTGGGTACCGGCGTACTCGTCGGTGAGGGGCGTGTCCCGCGCCTCGATGGTCAGGCGACCGCCGTCCGGCATCGCGTCGCGAGCATTGAGGACGAGATTCACGAGCACCTGACTCACCTGGCTCCGGTCGGCGAACACTGGCCCGAGCGCCGGGTCGGCGATCACGGCGAGATCGATGTGCTCGCCGATGAGCCGCTCGAGCATGCGCCCGGTGTCCGCGAGGACTTCGCGCAGGTCCACCGCCGTCGGCTGCATTACCTGCTTCCGGCCGAAGGCCAGGAGCTGCTGGGTGAGGGCAGTGGCGCGGGTCGTTGCCTCGTGGATGCCGGCGACATCCACCCGGCGGGGATCGTTCGGCCCAAGGGTCGTGAGCAGAAGCGACGCGTAACCGGAAATGGCGGTGAGCAGATTGTTGAAGTCGTGGGCGACGCCGCCCGCGAGCTGCCCAATGGCCAGCAACTGCTGGGCGTGCTGCGCCTCGGCCTGGGCGCGCTTCCGGTCGGTGATGTCGAGGAACGCGCCCACCGCACCACGGCTGCGTCCGGACTCGTCCAGCAGCGGCGCCGCATACGCGAGGACGTGCCGCGGCCCACCAACGTCGCGGAGCAAGTCGTACTCCTCTCCCTGCACCGGCTTGCCCGTTGCCGCCGCGCGGGCGAGTGGCAAGGCGCTCAGAGGCAGCGGCACGCCGGCCCGCGTCGCGCGATTCGCGGGCGGCGCGACCCAGCCTTCATTCGCACCCGGCGGCATCGCGTGCATCTCGGCGAACGCCGCGTTCACCCGGAGGCGGGCGCAACCGGGCCCCTCTCCCACGGCGATGCCGACCGGCAGCACGTCCAGCAGGGTATCGAACTCGCTCGTCCGGCGTCCCAGGTCCGCGCTCAAGCGGTCCAGATTCCCTTCGAGGGCGGCGCTTTCGGCCCGAAGGGCCGCCTCGGCCCGTTGCCGCTCCCGGATGTAGCGAAGACCCAGGAAGCCCACCGCGCCGAGCAGGAGGAGCGCAAGCCCGCCCAGGGAGAGCGTGGTGAGGAGCGTGCTGGCTGCGCCCAACCGGAGGCCGGCATTGGCCGCTCGGAGCTCTTCCTGGCGTTCGACCTCCATCTGGCCGATGAGGGCACGGAGGCTGTCCATGATCACCCGCCCGCGGCCGGTGAGCATGACGGCGCGGGCGGCGTCGGGGCCATGCTCGCGATAGGCGCGGATGGACTCGTCCAGCTCGGCCAGCTTGGCGTCGATCTGTTGATTGGTCGCGGCGACCTGCGCGACCCGGTCGCTGCGACCGCCGGCCACGCGCAGGAGCTGCTGGCGCTGCGCGTCGATACGCTTGAGCGCATCATGGTAAGGAACCAGATAGCGCTCATCTCCCGTAAGGAGGAAACCGCGCTGTCCGGTCTCGACGTCCTGCATTGCGGAGAAGGTGCGCTCGAGCTGGAGCAGCAGGCGGCTGGTCCGGGCTGCCTCTCCGGCGGCGGCGACGAAGCGTTCCGTGGTGCGGTAGGAAATGACGACGACTGTCCCGAGGAGGCCCAGCGCGAGCACAAACAGGAGGCCCAACCGCAAGCGAAGCGCAGAATTCATCCGACGTATCATGCACCCGCGGGCGCGCGATTCCCGGTCCCCGCATGCCGGCGGGCATGTAAGGAGGATCGCAGCCGCAGAAGGGAACCGGTGGCCCGCACGGCTCACGGACACCGCGGGGGCACGAACTAGACAGGTGACAAGCTAGGGTCTTTCCGGCCGGTGTACAACCCGCGGGGGCCCCAGAACACCGGAGGGGGCCTCGAACAGCTGGAGGCCCCCCCGATGCTACGCGGTCGGTCCGGAAGGCTCAGGGGCCGGCGAACTTGAAGCCGGCGGTGATCGGAATCAACTGCGCCGACGTGCTCGACCCATCCGCGTTGAACCCGGCGCCGAACACGTTGTGGAAGCGGCTCTCGAAGAAGAGAGACCCAGGGCCGAAGTTCAGGTTTAGGCCGGCGCCGGCATTGAGCCCGAAACGAGTGGAGCTCGAGTCGAACCGCCCGCGGAAGCTGTAGACCCCCGCCCCGCCGATCACATAGGGGACGACCTTGGTGGTCCGGGTGTGCCCGAACTCGTAGATGACGTTGGCCGTGCTGTTGAACCGCTGCCGGCCGGCGAAGCTCAGGGCCGTGGCCCCGACCCGCTGGTAGGTGCCATCGAGCTGAAAGCCGAGGGTGTTGTTGAACGGGTGGACCTGGAAGAGTCCCATGCCCTGCCAACCGGGGGCGAGGGACGGGCCGGCGTCGCCCGCTCCCGGGTCGCCCAAGGGCACGGTGACGCTCCCGGCGACGCCGAAGGTGAAGGGGGACTGCTGCTGCGCCACGGCCAAGCCGCCGGCCAGCGTGAGTGCGATTCCCAGCGCAAACGGACGCCAAACCCGCATAAGAGCGCTCCTCGGTGGCAGCTATAAACAATGTTCGGGAAAGCCCCTCGATTGGTCAAGCCCACCCGGTGGGGGCGGCGTCCCAAAAGCGAACTGCCCCGCCGCGAGGCGGGGCAGTTCGGTACCACAAGCCAACCGGGGCGCCCTTAGGCCTTGAAGCGGAAGCCCGCGGTGA
>CAZFKN010000023.1:8624-29776 GCA_964519805.1 uncultured Gemmatimonadaceae bacterium | reverse complement strand
GGTACCACAAGCCAACCGGGGCGCCCTTAGGCCTTGAAGCGGAAGCCCGCGGTGACGGGAATGTAGTGCGCGTTGCCGCCGGAGATGAATACGTTGTGGAACCGGCCCTCGACGAAGAACGCCACGTTGTTCTGAATATCGAAGTCGAACCCGGCGCCCGCGTTGATCCCGAACTTGGTGATCGACGCAGAGGTCCCCGTGATCGGCGTGTCCTTCAGGTTGTAAATACCGCCGCCGCCGAGGACGTAAGGACGAACTTTGGTCTCCTTGGAGGTCGGGAACCAGAAGACCACGTTCCCTGTGCCCCACCACACTTTCTCCTTGTCGAGACCAGCGGCAGTCCCGGTAGCGTTTGCCTTGAGCTGGCTGTAGGCGCCATCGATCTGAAGCCCGACCGGGCTGGTGGCCGGTTTGTACTGGAACACGCCCTCGGCGTTCCAGCCGGTCTTGAGCGCGTCGCTCGTGGTGCCGGTGGGGATCGTGATACCGCCGCCCACACCCACGGTCATGAGATTCTGCGCATGGGCCGACGACGCGCCGAGCGCAGCGATCAGACCGAACGCAGCAACACCCTTCAGCAGACCCTTCATATAACGGTTGCCTCCCTCAGAGGTTTGCCAAACTTCCAGACACGTTGCGTAACAACGAGAAGCCGAAAATGGCGTAACGCGCCGCCTTGCAAGACCCTTGCCGCGGTGAAGTGCCTCGTATGCGCTGAGAAGTCCTTGTACAGCGTAAGATCGGGCCATCCTGGCCCGATGGCCGTCCCGTCGTTCGGACAGACTGTCCCGGTCCGAGGCCGACGCCCCACCCGGGAAGTCTCGGCTGGATCGAGCCGTAAGGCGCACTCCAGCAATAAGATAGCCGCCCAACCCTCGGGCGGCTGTGGCACCTCGGGTCGCCAACGCGTTATCTGCGCAGAAACTTCCCCACCAACTCGCGAAACTCCGGGGTGCTTCGGGCCAACGCATTCACTCGCGCACCCAGACGGATCCCCTCGGCCATCCCCAAACCATCGAGCTCGTACAGGAGTTTCTTCGTGAGGCCCACGGCGGTGGCGCTCGCCCCGGCCAGCGCCGAGCACACCGACGCCACCTCCGCCTCGAAGGTTTCAGGGGAAAGGATGCGCGACACCAGTCCGGCGGCGCGCGCCTCTTCCGCCGACAGGACTCGTCCCGTCGCGGCGAGATCGAATGCCAATTTTTCTCCCACCGATCGCCGCAGGAGGATCAGCACCATGGCGGGCACGAACCCGCGCTGGATCTCGGGGTAGCCGCACCGCGCATCGGCCCGGGCGAGCACCACATCGCAGGCCGTGGCGAGGCCACATCCGCCGGCCAGCACGTTCCCATGGATCGCGGCCACGACCGGTTTGGGAAGCGCGCGCAGTGCGAGAAACAGCTCACCCAGCCGGAGCGCGTCCGCCTCGTTCTCCTGCGGCGAACGTTCGACCGAGGCGAGCAATTCGGTGAGGTCGGCCCCCGCGCAGAAGTCGCGTCCGGCACCGCGCAGCAGCACAACCCGGACGGTCACGTCCAGCTCCGCATCGCGCACAGCCGTGGAAAGCGCCGAGATCAGGTCCGCGCTCAGTGCGTTGCGCTTGTCGGGGCGGTTGAGCGTCAGGGTGAGGACGCCCTCGGCCCTGGACGCGAGGAGCACGTCGCTCATGTGCGCGCGGGAGGGCGCGCCCGGAATCGGCGCGCCACTGTCCGAGGAACGGGGATCTCCATCCGCAGCAGGGCGGTCGAGTAGACCTTGCCCTGGGCATCCGTCTTGAGGGAGATCGTGCCTCCACCGTCGAGCGCGTCGTGCAGCAGGAAGTTGAGGGCGCACAGATTGGGCAGCTCGAACCGCTCGACGCGGCTCACCATCCCGCGGAAGTGCCGCGCCACGCGGGCCGCCGTCACCGCGCGCGCGAGCAGCGGATAGAGCTCAGCCTCCAGCGCGATGAGGCCGACATTCGCGGTGTTGCCCTTGTCGCCGGAGCGGGCATGGGCCAGCCAGCGGAGCTGGATATGGTCCTTCACGCCGTCAGTATCTCCACCCGTATGCCGGGCTCGATTTCCCGCCGGTCTACCAGCGCGGGCCAGTAGGCTACGATCTCCTCGACCTGCGGGCGGCCGCCCGCGAAGCCGGTGACACTGGGCGGCCCGGTGAGCACGAGCGGCGCCAGCTCCCGAGTAAATCGTTCCACCGGGGCCTTGTCCCGGGCGCGGACGCCGATCCGAAGCTGCACCTCGGCCGCATCGGGGTCCGGCGGGCCGGCGAGGCGGCCGTGCGTGGCATCCGTCCCGACGAATTCCGTGAGGATCTGCTCGAACTCGAGCCCCAGATCCGCCAGGCGCGCACGAAGCACGCGGTCGGCCTCCTTGGCCTTGGCGTACGCGTCCGGCCACGCGTAGACCAACGTCCCCACGGCCTTGTAGCCGTAGAAATACGCGATCGAGACCTTGAGCATCGGTGTGCGAGGCGCGCCGGTAATGCCGCTCACCCGCACCCGGTCCCTGCCGACCTGCTTCAAGCGGATACTGGTGAAATCCGCGATTCCGTCCGGTGTGATGTAGCTTCTCGGGTCGCCCATCTCATACACCAACTGCTCGGTGACGGAGGCGACGTTCACCACGCCGCCCGTGCCGGGGTGCTTGGTAACAACGAACGTGCCGTCGGCCGACGCTTCGACGATGGGAAAGCCGACCCGCTCGAGGCCCCGCACCTTGCGCCAGTCCTTGAGCAGGTTGCCGCCCGAGGATTGGGCGCCGCACTCGATGATGTGGCCGGCGACGGTCCCGGCGGCGATGCGGTCCCATGCGTCCGGCCGCCATCCCAGCTCGTGCATCAGCGGACCCAGTGTCAATCCGGTATCGGTCACCCGGCCCGTGACCACGATGTGGACGCCTCCCCGCAACGCCTCGACGACCGGGGCCATGCCGAGGTAGGCATTGGCGGACCGGACCCGATCGCGGATGTCGCTCAGCGGCCGGCCGGTGTCCATGTCCCGCAGCTCCTGGCCTCGCGCGAGCAATTCGTCCAGGCGATCGAGGATGTCGTCTCCCGTCACCAGCCCGACGCGGATCTTCCCGCCGAGCCCGAGCCGTCTGGCGGCCGCGAGCACGGCGTCGGCACAACCGCGTGGATTCACGCCGCCTGCGTTCGAGGTGACGCGGATGCCCTTCGCCGCGATGTCCGGGAGGATGCGCTCCATGGCGGGGACGAAGTCGCGAGCATACCCAGCGGCGGGGTCGCGGGAGCGCTGCTTCTGCAGGATGGACATGGTGACTTCGGCGAGATAGTCCATCATCAGGTAGTCGATGGGCCCGCCTTTCACCTGCCGGAAGGGCGCCTCCAGCCAGTCGCCCCAGAACCCCTGCCCCGCAGCGACGCGAACGACCTTGCTCACCGGCCGACCGTCGGAGCGAGAGAGGTCTCGCGGGTCCAGATGTCGTCCGCCGTGTGCGCGACCACCACGCCCAGCGGCCCAAACCCGGACGGAAGCGACCAGGGTGACTCGGGCAAGGGGAACCGGACGGTCCTCGCCTGGCCCGTCGCCAGCGAGAGCGTGCCGACGTGCTCGCCGCCCGACTCGAGCGCGACGGGCTCACCGGCGTAGAGTCGGATCGCGACGTGCGTCTTCCACGTCTCGGTCGTCCCCGGCTCGGCCAGCCCGGGGAACAGCCGGAGCTCGAGCGCCAGGTCTCCGTGGTGCTCGGGCAGCGTCGTCTCGAGCCGACCCACGGCGTAGTTGAGCGGCTCCTTCGCCACGATGCGACCCGCGGGATCCATCACCGCGACGCCGAAGTCGGTGAAGCGCTCCCACTGAGCCGGGTCCATTATGAGGTCCACGACGACGCCCCGGACCCAGGCCGGCGCCGTGAACGGTATCCGCACGACATCGCCGCCCCGCCCGACGAGGTCCTCGTCCCGCTGCCCTCCGCCGAGCACGATCGCGACCTGGGTCTCGGCGGGTTTGCCCGACAGGTTCGTGACCTCGGCAACCGCATCCCGACCGTCTCTCAGCCCGCGCAGCCGAAAGGGCGACTGCAGGACCCGAGCGGTGACTGTGGCTCCGGACGTGGGGAGTCCGATCGCGTCGGCCTCGTACACGCCCTGGACCGCGTCGCGTCCGTCGACCCGGAACGTCGCCGCGGCGCTATCGGCTCCGGCCTGCTGCTGGGAGCCATCGCGAAAAGGCCGACCGCCGGGCTCATAAAGGGCAGCGAAGGCGCCTTGCAGGGGGCTGCCCGTCGCGATCCGCACGACGAACGGGCGGCCACTGTCGGCCGCGAAGAGTGCGCGGCGCGTCCCGCCCGCCTCGAGGCGCGCATCGGCGAGCAGATCCGTGCTGCCGACTGCGTGGGGCACGACGACGGTGTTCACCAGGCGGAACGCGGGGCCAAGGAGGGTGTCGGCCGGCCACGCGCTCACGACCCCGGTGTAGACGCCCGGGGCCTTGAGCGCGGCGCCACGATAGCGGAGCGTGACGGTGCCCCGACTCCCGGCGATGATGACCGTACGCGGCGCTACCAGCCACGCCGCGTCCGAGCGGAGCGTGAACGTCGCCGGACCCGCGGGGCCCGGGCGGGTGATCTCGAAGGCCTGCACGGTGTCGGCCGCGGACTCGAGCCCACGCCGGCGGAAGGCCGCGTCGTTGCCGTGACCCACCGCGCGCACGGCCACATCGGGAGCCTTGCGGCGGCCGTCGAGCCAGCGCCAGGCACTCTCGACGTCCGGCAACCCCGCCCCCTCGTCGATGAACGGGAGCGTGCCTTGCGGGCGAGCCGTGACCATGATCGCCTGCTTGACGGTGCGGGCATCGGCGTCGATGCCCGCCTGTACGAGCGCCGAGCGCAGGACAGCCGCGATGCCGGCCATGTGGGGCGAGGAAAAGCTCGTTCCCTGCTTCACCTCGCCGCCCAGATCGTAGCGGGGCACGCTCGAGTAGGCGAAGCCCGGGGCGATGACGTCGGGCTTGGCCAGCTCGCCGCCGCGCGCGCTGAACGAGGCGATCTGATCAGCCGGTGCCAGTCCGGTGCCGCGTCGCAGGAACGCCCCGGGGAGCGTGGCCCCGGCCGTCAGCACCCGCTCGGCCGACCCGGGGAACCCCATGGTCGAGAGCCCGGGACCGTCGTTGCCCGCGCTCACGGTGAAGACAACGTCGGGATGCGCGGCGAGCACGGAATCCACGAGATGGTCGATGCGCGCCGCGCCCTCCTGCTCGTTGCCGACGCCGAAGCTCATGTTCATGACGAGGGGCATCCGCCGGCGTTCGGCAAAGCGGATGGCGTAGTCCATCGCCCGCAGCATGCTCCCCGTGACCGAGATCCCGCCCTGCGCGTTGTTCGCAATCTTGAGCCCGAGCAGCTGGGCGCCGGGCGCCACCCCGTCGAACCCGGTAACGCCGTAGAGGTCGTGGGCCGCGGCGATGCCGGCGACGAAGGTTCCGTGATTCCCGGTATCCACGAAGATATCGAGCGTGGGTGCGCCCGCGCTCTCGCCGAAGTTCGCCGCCGCCGCCACCGGAGCGGGGCGGCCCCTCGAGCTCCAGCCGAACGTCTCGTAGCCCTGGAGGAAGTCGCGGACCGGCTTCTCGTTCGCGAGTGACCCGTCGCCATCGGTATCGACGAACATCACCCAGCCGTCGCTGGCCTTGGTCACCACGACCGGGAGAGTGTCCGCCACGGTGCCATCGCCGTTGAGGTCGGCGGCCGGCGCGTCGCCGAGCGGGATCTCCGCGAGGAAGCCGCCATAGTAGGGGCCGGCCGTGTTGAGCGCGGCGACCCGCCCGAATCCGGTGAGGCGTCGGCCGGCGACATCGACGGTATCGCCGTGCGGCGCCACCCGGGTGAGTGTCACCGCCCCCTCGTCCGAGAAATCCCGGAGGTCGAGGATCTTGCGCTCGCCGGTCGTCGTGGTGGTGAGCCCCGGCACCGACGGATCGATGCCGGTATCCAGAATCGCAATCAGGACGCCGCGGCCGTCGGCCATGGGATGGGCGCGACGAAACGTCTCCACCCCCGTGGAGGCGAGCGGCATCCAGCCGCGGGCGTAGGCGACCTCGGGCGGCGCGACGCGGGTCTTTTCGGGAGGGGCAGGCGGGGCGCTGTCGGCGACCGGCACCTGCGACGTCCCGAGCAGCCGCGGATCGACGGGCGGCTTGGTGGTGCCCGTGGTGGATTGCGGTGCGGTCGCCGGGGGCGGCGCCGGAGCGGGCTGGGGGCCCGCGCAGGCGAGGAGCCCGCCGGCGAGCGTGGTGCTGACGATCACTCTTCTGAGCATGTCAGAGCGCGGCGTCGAAGGCCGGAAGGACGAAGGGGCCCAGATGCGGCCCGGCGTAGTTGGCGACGACCCGCAACACGAAGGCGAGCTGGTCCCGGGTCTCGTCGGGTGTGAGGATGGCGTCGGCGAATCCGCGGGCGGCGGCGAACTTGGCATCGAGCTGGGCCTCGTAGTCCGCCCGCATCGTCTCGATGGCCGCCTGCTTGTCGGGCGCGAGCGGCTTCCCCGCCGCCTGCGCCTTCTGGATCTCGGGGCCGTGCACCGCCATGACGGCGGACTCACCCTCCATTACCCCCATACGGCCCGTGGGCCACGACAGGATGAAATCGGGGTCGAAGCCCTGGCCGGCCATCGCGTAGTAGCCGGCGCCGGAGGCATGGTTCACCGTGAGCACGATCTTGGGCGCGACGGACGTCGCCATTGCCTCGACGAAACGGGCGCCCGCCCGAATGATCCCGGAGTGCTCGGCTTCGGGCCCGACCATGAATCCGCTCACGTCCTGGATGAAGAGGATAGGGACTCGCTCCCGGCTCGCGGTCTCGATGAAGTAGGCGACCTTCTCCGCGCTCTCCGTATACAGGATGCCGCCGAAGCGGGGCCGCTCTCCAGCCTTACCCTTGATGACGCCCCGGTGGTTCGTGATCACGGCGACCGGCCAGCCTTCGATGTGCCCGTGGCCGCAGATCATCTCCTTCGCCAGGTCGGGCTGGAATTCATCGAGGTCACCGCCGTCGAGCAGACACGAGAGCACGTGGCGCGAGTCATAGGACAGGCGGTGATCCTGCGGCAGGAGGTCGTACAGGTCGGCCGGGGGGCGCGCCGGGGGGCGCGCCGGCAGCACCCTGTGGGTGACGCCCCCGGCGCGTGGCAGCCGCGAGACGTACTGCCGGATCCGGGCGAGGCACTCGGTGTCGCCGGCGGCGCGGTAGTGCGCGACGGCGCTGATCTCGGTGTGCGTGCGCGCGCCGCCCAGGGTCTCCGCGTCGATGGTCTGTCCCGTGGCGCCCTTGACCAGGTTGGGTCCGCCCAGCCCCATAAAGCTGGTCCCCTCCACCATGAAGATCACGTCGGAGAGCGCGGGCAGATACGCGCCGCCCGCGACGCAGCTGCCCATGACGGCGGCGATCTGCGGCACGTGGAGGTAGCGGCGCATCAGCGAGTTGTAGTAGAAGAGGCGGGCCGCGCCGTATTGTCCGGGGAAGACGCCGCCCTGATACGGCAGGTTGACGCCCGCGCTGTCCACGAGGTACACGATGGGAATGCGCTGGCGCATTGCGACCTCCTGCGCCCGCAGCATCTTGGTGATCGTCTCCGGCCACCACGACCCGGCCTTCACCGTGGCGTCGTTCGCGACGACGACGACCTCGCGTCCTTCGATCGTGCCGACGCCGGTGATGACCCCGGCCCCGGGCGCCTGCCCGTCGTAGCGGTCGTAGGCCACGAGCAACCCCAGCTCGAGCCAGGGACCGCCGGGATCGAGCAGGCGCTCGATACGCTCGCGCGGGCCGAGCTTGCCCTGGGCGTGCATCCGCGCGAGGCGTTCCGCGCCGCCTCCCTGGCGGAGGCGGGCGGCGAGCTGCCGGTACTCGTCGGTGAGGGTGCGGAGGCGGCTCGGCCTGCCGGAGGCGGTCGACGCGGTCACGGCGCGTGCGCGGCTGCCCAGCCCCGGATGTAGTCCACCAGATCCGAGGTGGGCGTCCCCGGGCCGAACAGCTGGCCGATGCCCTGCGCCTTGAGCGCCTCGGCGTCCTCGCGCGGGATGATGCCGCCGCCGGTCACGAGGATATCGGGTCGGCCCTGGTCGACCAGGAGCTGACGCACGCGGGGGAACAGCGTCATGTGCGCGCCCGACAGGACCGACAGGCCGACGACATCGACATCCTCCTGCACCGCGGCGCTCGCGATCATCTCGGGCGTCTGGTGAAGGCCGGTGTAGATGACCTCCATGCCGGCATCGCGCAGGGCGGCTGCAACGACCTTGGCGCCGCGGTCGTGCCCGTCGAGCCCGGGCTTGGCGACGAGCACGCGAACGGGACGGACCGGTGCGCCGGCCATCAACGGAACCGAACCAGACCCGCGAGCCCATCGATCTCCCGACGGGCATCCGGCTCGTAGACGACGTTCACGTCCAGCTGCTGTCGCAGCGCTTCTTCGATCGCATCGTCGACGACGTCGAGCACCGGGATCGCTTCGCCTTCGGCCCGGCAGTCCCGCTCGCTGAGCGCGAGACGTCCGCTCGAAGCGCACCTGAAGCCGGGTACGCTGGCATCCGCGTCGACGAGAAGTGACCGGAGCTGGCCACGGGCCAGCGCCCTGAGCGTGGCCGCGAGCCCGTTCACCGCCCAGGCGGCGCCGAGGCGCTCCGTGAGCGCGAGCACGAGGGCGCGCTCGGAGGCGCGCTCCCACGCCTCGCGCACCGCCAGCGTCGTCGCGTGCACGGTCGCCGGCGTGGCCTCCTTGGGATTGAGCTTCGCGGTCCCGAACAGTCGATCGGCCAGGTAGGAGTGCAGAAACGGCCGGACCGCGCCGGCCTCGGTTCCGGTCCCGGTGATGACAATGCCGTGCGCCGGGCGGGCTCGAGCAAGCTGGAACAGCTCGCGGGCGATGGCCTCCAGGTGCCGCTGCTTCTCCTCGCGGATGCGGTTGTGATAGTTGTGCTCGCCCCAACCGGGGCCGCTCTGGTCGCCGCGGAACCGGCCACCGCGGGTGGCGTCCGCTCTCAAGCCGATCAACTCGGTCGCCTCGTAGGCGGTCACCTCGAAGAATCGTGCGCTCGTGCGGTCGAGGACCACCGTGATGACGCGGCCGAACTCCTCCTCGATCGCGGCAAGCTCGCGCACCAGCGGCGTCCCATCGACCGCGAGGCGGGACCGGTGCACGAGCGGCAACGGCAGGACTTCGAACAGCCCGATCCCCTCGCAGGCGAAGATCGCGAGCCCCTGGGCGGCCGGCAGATTGGCCGGACTGCGCAGGTACTGAACGACGCGGCTCAGGTCCCGGTCTACCGCCTCCTGCGCCGCCCGGTCGAGGCCGAGGCGCTGGAGGCCGGCGAGGACGCTCTTCACCCGGTTCTTGACCTTGATCAGATACTTCCCGCGGGAGCGATCCCGGGGCTCCAGCTTGAGATAACACGACACGACCGGGTGGCCTGCCGGATCGACCCGGGTCAGGCGCTCCAGCTGCAGCGCCACCCGGTTCTCGCGTCCGAGCGCGCGCCCCCTCGGCCTTTGGAGCGCGCGGCGGCGGGAGCCGCCGATGCGCTCAGAAAAAGACCGGCTCGCGATAGTTGCCATAGATCTCCTCCAGCACATGCCGGATCTCGTAGAGCGTGCAGTAGGCGCGCGCGCAGTCCAGCATGGCGGGTATCACGTTGCGATCGTTCGATGCGGCGGCCGCGAGCGCCGTGAGGGCCTCCGCGACGCGAGCGGGGGCTCGCTGCGCCCGAAGCTCACCCAGGCGCCGGCGTTGTGTGCGCTCCGCGTCCTCGCCGACCTTCAGGATTTCGACCGGCGCCTCGGCCTCCTCGGTGAACTCGTTCACGCCCACGATCACTCGGCGACGCTGCTCCATCTCCGCCTGGAAGCGCGCGGACGCGCGGGCGATCTGCCGCTGGAACCACCCGGACTCGATTGCCCGGACCACCCCGCCCTGCGCCTCGATCTCCGCGAAGAGCCCCTCGGCCTCGCGCTGGAGCCCGTCCGTCAGCGCCTCGACGAGATATGACCCCCCCAGCGGGTCGGCGACGTTGGGGACGCCGGTCTCATACGCGAGGATCTGCTGGGTGCGGAGAGCGATGCGGACGGACTCCTCGGTCGGGAGCGCCAGGGTCTCGTCGAGCGCGTTGGTGTGGAGCGACTGGGTGCCGCCGAGCACCGCGGCGAGCGCCTGGTACGCCACGCGCACGATGTTGTTGTGCGGCTGCTGCGCCGTGAGGGTCACGCCCGCCGTCTGGCAGTGGAATCGCATGCGCCAGCTGCGCGGGTCCTTCGCGCCGTACTTCTCCTTCAACGCCCGGGCCCAGATCCGCCGCGCGGCCCTGAGCTTGGCGATCTCCTCGAAGAAGTCGTTGTGGACGTCCCAGAAGAACGAGAGTTGCGGCGCGAACCGATCGACGTCCAGACCGCGAGCGATGCCGTGCTCCACGTAGCAGAAGCCGTTGGCCAGCGTAAAGGCGAGCTCCTGCGCCGCGGTCGAGCCGGCTTCCCGGATGTGATAGCCCGATATCGAGATGGGGTTCCACTTGGGGGTATGCTCCGAGGTCCACTCGAAGAGGTCGACGATCACCTTGAGAGCAGGCTCCGCCGGGAAGATCCAGGCGTGCTGCGCCATGTACTCCTTGAGGATGTCGTTCTGGATCGTCCCGCGGAGCCGGTTTACGGGGACGCCCTGCCGTTCGGCGGCGGCCACGTAGAAGCAGAACAGAATGGCGGCTGGCCCGTTGATCGTCATCGAGGTCGAGACCTGGTCGAGCGGGATGCCGTCGAACAGCGTCTCCATGTCCGCCAGGCTCGAGATCGCGACGCCGCACTTCCCGACTTCGCCCTCCGAGCGGGGGTGGTCGGAGTCGTACCCCATCAGCGTAGGAAAATCGAACGCCACCGAGAGACCGGTCTGGCCGTGCGAGAGCAGGAACTTGTACCGCTCGTTGGTGTCCTCGGCGGTGCCGAACCCGGCGAACTGCCGCATGGTCCAGAGGCGACCGCGATACATCGTCTCGTGAATGCCGCGGGTGAAGGGAAACTCGCCCGGCAGGCTCAACCGCGCAGCCGTGTCGGCATCCAGATCGGCAGCGGTGTAGACCGGCTCGAGCGCGCGGCCGGAGACCGTGGTGAATTCGGCGTCGTCCCGCACCGGCAGGCTCCGGACCCGCTCACGCCATGCCCGGACTTCGGCGCGCAGCCGCTCCAGCTCGCGCTCCTGCTCGGCGAGGCGCTCAGCCGCGCGCCGCTCCGCATCGAGATTCCAGGTCGTCATACCCGCTCACCCTGTCGCAGACCGTCGAGTATCTCCGTCGCCAGCTCGTAGGGGCTCAAGCGCCCATCGGCCAGCTCGTCCAACCGCTCGCGCACCAACCGGTCCGCCGACGTCTCGTCCCAGAGCCAGCGACGGGCCGTGCGATCCACGACCTCACGGGTCCGCTCGAGCAGGCGCCGCCGGCGCCGCTGGGCCAGCTCGCCGGACTGCTCCAGCCAGGCGTGGTGCCGGTCCAGCGCATCGATCACCGCGTCGGTGCCCTCGCCCTTGGCGGCGGAGGCGAGCAGCACCGGCTGCTCCCAGGCCGCCGCCTGGGGCGGCGGTGCCGGTGGGCGGGGTCCGTCGGTGCGGCCATGGTGGGCGGGCACGTGGCGGTACGCGTTGCCGCGCCGGATCCCGAGGGTCACCTCGATCTCCTGGCGCAGCTTCTCGGCGCCGGCGCGGTCCGCCTTGTTGACGACGAACACGTCGGCCACCTCCATGACGCCGGACTTGAGAGTCTGGATGCCATCGCCCGACTCGGGCACCAGCACGAGCAGCGTGGAGTCGGCCATGCCGGCCACGTCCAGCTCGGACTGACCCACGCCGACCGTCTCAACGAGGATGCGGGCGAAGCCCGCCGCGTCGAGCAGGTCGCAGACCTCGCGCGTGGTGGTCGCGAGCCCGCCGAGCGAGCCCCGGCTCGCCATGGAACGAATGAAGACGCCTTGATCGAGGGCGACCGATTCCATCCGGATGCGGTCGCCCAGGAGGGCGCCGCCGGTGAACGGGCTGGTGGGGTCAACGGCCACGACGGCGACCGTCAACCCGCGGGCGCGGTATGCCGTGACGAGCCGCTCGGCGAGCGTGGATTTGCCGGCCCCGGGGGGTCCGGTCAGCCCGATCCGGCGCGCGCGACCGACGTGGGGATGGACGCCGGCCAGGAGCCGCTCGAAGCCCGGTCGGCCGTTCTCCACCTCCGAGATCGCCCGGGCGACGGCCGCCGTCCGGCCCGCGAGCAGATCCCCGAGCAGGCGATCGGAGGTCATGGGTGAAAGGTCGCCTGTCCTCAAGGGACAGGCAAGCTTACTCCGCGGCTCGCGGGGCAGGTACCCGACGCTGTGCGATCAGCCGGATGATGACGAGGACGATGATCCCCACGACGAGCGCGCCCAGCAGCAGAAACTCGAACCGCTTCACCTTGCCGAGGAGCACTTCGGCCCCGTCACCCACCAGAAAGCCCAGCCCCACGAAAAAGCCCGCGCCGAGGACGCAGCCGATCGCATCGACCACGGCGAACCGGTGAAACGGGAGGCCGTGGAGGCCCCAGAACAGCATGGTGGCGTTCTTGGTGCCGTACACGAACCGGGCGACGACGATCTCCCAGATGCCGATCTTTCGCGCGATCGCCTGGATGCGCGGGCCGACGCGGCGGTAGAAGGCGGCGTTCTGCAGCCGGGCCGAGTGGGAGCGGCCGACGGCGTACCAGATGCAGTCGGCGCAGAAGGCTCCGAGCGCCGCCGCGGCGATCGCCACCTGCGGGCTGAAATAGCCCTGGTGGGCGACGACGCCGCCGAGCACCATCGAGAGGTCGCCCTCGAGGCCGGCTCCGAGGAAGACGGCCGCGAGACCGTAGCGAATGATGATGCCGGTGAGCCCCACGCGTTTCCTCCGTCAGGCCTTCGGCGCGAGTCCCCGCGCCCGCTCGAGAGCTTCATCGATCGTGCCCACGAGGTTGTCGCGCCCGAGCACGTCGAGCAAGCCGGCACGCTCGAGCGCGACCATCGGCTGCGCGTGCAGCCCCACCACGAGCACCGCGGTCCCCCCGGCGCGGAAGCGCCCCACCATGTCCTTGAGGGCGTGCAACCCGGTAGAGTCGATCGCGCTCACCTGACGCATGATGAGGACCAGCGCGCGCGGCGCGCCGGCCAACGTTCCGAGCGTCTCCTTGAACTTCTCGGCGGCGCCGAAGAAGAAGGGGCCGTCGATCGCGTAGATCTGGACTCCCGGCGGAATCGTCCGCCCGGCCACGTCGGCATACAGCGGCGAATCCGCTCCAGTCTCTTCCACGAACTCCCGCGTGAGCGCACTGACGTTGGTCACCTCGGACATGCGCTTCATGAAGAGGAAAGCAGCCGCCACGAGCCCGACCTCGACGGCGACGGTCAGATCGACCAGTACCGTGAGGAAGAAGGTCAGCAGGAGCACGATAACGTCGCTCTTCGGAGCCCGCAGCTCGGAGGCGAACGTGCGCCAATCAGCCATGTGGTAACTCACGACCACGAGAATCGCGGCCAGCGCCGCCATGGGGATCAGGCCGGCCCAACGCCCGAAGAAGAGGGTGATCAGCAAGAGCGACAACGCATGCACGATGCCCGCCACCGGCGTACGCCCGCCGTTGCGCACGTTCGTCGCCGTCCGGGCGATGGCGCCGGTCGCGGGGATCCCGCCGAAGATCGGGGAGGCGAGGTTCGCCACGCCCTGGGCCACCAGCTCCATGTTGGAGCGGTGGCGACCACCGATCATCCCGTCGGCTACGACCGCCGAGAGGAGCGACTCGATCGCGCCGAGGAGGGCGATCGTGAACGCCGGCTGCACGAGCTGCCGGGCCGTGTCCCAGGTCACCTGCGGGATCCGCGGTGCCGGAAGCCCCCCACTGATCTCCCCGAAGCGGGCACCGATCGTTTCGACATCGAGATGGAGGATCTGCACGACCGCGGTCGCGACGACCAGGGCGACGAACGGACCGGGGATGCGGCGGCTGATCCTGGGCCAGAGCTGAATGATCAGGATCGACCCGACGCCGACGCCCAGGGCCCAGAGGTTCACCGCGTCCAGATGGCCGGCGTAGCTGCGCCATTTCTCCACGAAGTCGGCCGGCACGGCGGCCATGCGAAGCCCGAGGAAATCCTTGACCTGGCCAGAGAAAATCACGACGCCGATCCCGGCGGTGAAACCGGTGGTGACCGGGTACGGGATGAACTTGATCGCGCCGCCCAATCGCGCCAGCCCAAGGCCGATGAGCATCACGCCGGCCATCAGGGTGGCGACGGTGAGACCCTCGACTCCGTAGCGCTGGACGATCCCGTAGACGATCACGACGAAGGCGCCGGTCGGACCGCCGATCTGTACCCGGGAGCCGCCGAGCGCCGAGACGAGGAACCCGGCGATGATCGCGGTGTAGAGGCCTGCCTGCGGCGTCACCCCGCTCGCGATGGCAAACGCGATGGCCAAGGGCAGCGCGACCACGCCGACGATGATGCCCGCCACCACGTCGGCAAGAAACTGCTGGCGCGAGTAGCTCTTGAGCGTCGTGGCCAGCTTTGGAACGAGCACCGTCACTCCTCACGCTCGGCGGCTCCATCCGTGGGCCGCGGGAGGGTTGAATCTACCCGCGGCAGGGAGTCTGTCATCCGAGGATGCGGGCCATTCCGAGCAGGCGGTCAGCGGAACGGGGATGAGCGCGGGCGAAACACCCCTAGCTTGAGGAAAAGCGATGCGAGCGCCCTGAGATCGGGCCATCGGACAAGTTGGCGCATCGCTCTCGCCTCCCTCACGCCAGAAAGTCCCAGGGTGTTTAGATTTGGACCATTCGAGGGGCCGGAAGGTCCGCTATTCGCCGCCAAACGTCAACATGGCCGGGTGGCTACCTTCTTGCCCCAGGCGGGCTGTCCCCTGGAGTCCAGCGTCAGTCGAATAAGGAAAGCGAACACCGATGCGCATCGCTCTCGTCACCGAGTTCTACTACCCGCATCTCGGCGGCGTTACCGAGCACGTCCACAACCTCGCCAAGGTTTACAACGGCGCGGGACATCAAGCGCTCGTCGTGACATCGAACATGACGATGCCGCGCGGGACCCCCGACTCCCACGAATATGTGAAGGACGACGATTTCGTCCGTCGCGTCGGGACGAGCCGGATCATTTACAGCAGCGGGTCGTTCGCCCGGATCACGACCGGCTTCGGCCTCCGGCGCCAGCTGCGGGACCTCTTTCGCCGGGAGCAGATCGACGTCGTGCACATCCACGGCGGCCTGGCCCCGACGTTCGGGATCCTCGGCCCGCTGGCGGCGTGGGACATCGACCTTCCCGTGGTGGCGACGTTCCACTCCTGGTTTCCCAAGTCCCATCTCCTCCGTACGTTCCGGCGGCCGGCCCAGTGGTGTGTCCGCCGCCACGCGGCCAACATCGCGGTGAGCCAGCCGGTGGTCGAGGCGCACGCCCGCTACGTGGACGCGGACTGGGAGATCATCCCGAACGGCGTGGACACGGACTTCTTCCGCCCGAACGGGCGCCGTCCGGATGACGCTCTTTCGCAAGGCCCGAGGCTCCTGTTCCTGGGCCGCCTCGACCCGCGGAACGGGCTCGAGACGGTGCTTCGGGCGATGCCGACGGTGATCGAACGCTTCCCCGGCACCCAGCTGGTGGTGGCCGGCGATGGACCGTTGCGCCCATTGTACGAGCGGCTCGCCCGCCCCGTGGGGGACCGGGTCCAATTCATCGGCCGGGTGAACGGCGACCGGCCCGAGGTCTACGGCTCGGCCGATCTGTATCTCTGCCCGACGACCAAGGCGTCGTTCGGGATTACGCTGCTTGAGGCGATGGCGTGCGGCACCCCCCTCGTCGTGTCCGACATTACCGGCTTCCGGGAGCTGGTGAACGAGGGGGCCGAGGCCGTGCTGGTCCCGAAGGATGATGCCGACGCCTGGGCGCGGACGGCGATCGACCTCATCGACAATCCGACGCGCCGCGCGGTGATGCGCGACGCGGGCCTGGTCAAGGCCCGGACGTTCGCCTGGCCCAGGGTCGCGGAGCAGGTATTCGCGGTGTATGAGCGGGTGACGAAGTGATAGCAACCGCCCTCGCGGCGGCGGCCACGGCCGGCGCCGCGGGGCTCCTTACCTTTGGCGCGCTGGAGCCGAACAACGGGCTCTTCGGCCCGGTCACGGGCCGGGGTCCGCGCCGCCGGAGCGTCTACCTCACCTTCGACGACGGTCCCAACCGGGACGCGACGCCGGCGATCCTCGACACGCTGGCGGCGACGGCGGTCCCCGCGACGTTCTTTCTCGTGGGGCGGCATGTGACGCTGTTCCCGGAGCTGGCCCGTCGAGTTGCGGCCGCGCACGAGGTCGGGAACCACACCCAGTCGCATGTCAAACTGCACCGACTCGGTCCGCGCCGGATCGAGCGAGAGGTTCGCGACGCGCATGACACGATCGTGGGCGTCACCGGCGCCACGCCGCGGATGTTCCGCGCGCCCCACGGGTACCGCAATCCATTCCTGTTCCAAGCGGTGCGTCCATTCGGCTATCGAGTGATGGGCTGGACGTTCGGCGTGTGGGACACCGCTCGGCCCGGTCCCCAAGAGATCCGGCGCCGCATGCGCGCCAAGCTGGCTCCGGGCGCCATTCTTCTGCTGCATGATGGTGATGGCTACGACGCGCACGGCGATCGCAGCCAGACCGCCGAGGCACTCCCGGGCATCATCGATGACGTTCGGGCCGCGGGGTACGACTTCCGTCCGCTCGCCGAGCTGCTGACGGGATGAATCGTCGCTGGCAGTGGGTGTTCGGTGTTCTAGGCGCGGTGAGCGCCGTGCTTGCGGTGCGCTTCACCCTGCACTTCCCGTGGGCCGGGACGGTCGACGCCATCGCCGACGCGGACTGGCTGCTGCTCGCGGGGGCGGCCGTCGCCAATCTGGCCTCGCTCGTCGCCAAGGGCTGGGCTTGGCACCTGTTGCTCCGCCCCGCGGCGCCGTTTCGCTGGAGAACCGCCCAAGCGGGGACGCTGGTGGGCGCCGCCGTCAATTCCGTCAGCGTCTCGGTGAGCGGCGAGGCGGCACGGGTTCAGCTGGCCGCGAGCGGGGACGGGGTTCCGCTCAGCGCCGCGATCTGGTCGCTTGTGTGGTCCCGGGTGATCGAGGCCGTCGCGCTCGTAGTGTTCCTGGCCGCGGCGCTCACGTTGATCCCGACGAACGGGTGGCTCCGAACGGTCGAGCTGGCGGCCTGGGTGGTCCTGGGCCTGCTGGCCCTCGTGACGGTGGCGGGTCTGTGGCCCAGACTCGTCCGGCTGCTCCCCGCGGGCTGGCGGCCGCAACTTCAGGGTCCGACCGGCCGCATCGAGCCGGCCCGTCTGGCCGCGCCGCTCGGCCTGGCCGTCGGCAACTGGCTGGCGCAGTGGCTGTCGTACCACTGGGCGATCGCGGCGACGCACGTGTCGACCGCCGCGGCCGTCTCGCTCGTCGCGCTCGTCGCGGCGAACATCGGCGGGTTCTTTCGGGTGACGCCCGGCAACGTGGGCGTGCTTCAGGCGTCGCTGGTAGTCGGGATGCTGGCGTTCCACATCCCGGGGGACCAGGCGCTCGCCGCCGGACTCGCGCTTCAGGCCGTGCAGGTGCTTCCGGTGGTCGCAATCGGCATCGCGCTGGTGGGGGCCCAGGGGCTCCGCAGCTTCGCCAGCAAGCGTGCCGAGAGCGTGGGAGCGGCGTGACCATGGCCTCCAACGCCGAACCGCTCATCCGCCACCCCGCCTTTGCGGCGCCGCTGGAGTCCGTCGGGCGCCCGGCGATGGGATTGGCGCAGCGACTGGCGATCCTCACGGCCGGTCTGGCTCTCCTTCTGGTGCTCGGCGCGACCGAGATCGCGCTCTCCTGGTCGGCCCGATCGCGGATCGAGGACTTCCGCGACGATGCGGTCTCCCTCGCGAACACCATTTCCGCTCTGCTCACCGACATCGCACCCACCGGCGATCCCGACTCGCTGGCGGAAGGCCTCGAGGGCGAGTCCCTGCACCGTCTCGGGCCGACGCGTCACGCCTGGGTGTACCTGGCCAGGGGCGCGGCGCTCACGCTCGTCGCGTCGAGCGACACCGATCTGGTCCGGGCGCCGGACGACGCTGATGCGCTCGCGCTGGCACGGCGGACGATGCTCGTGCGCCCGATCGAGGGCGCTCGGCCGGGTTGGCAGGTCGCCACGCCGCTCGGCAACGGCGCACCCTACGGCGTGCTCGACATCAGCGTCTCGACGCGGCGGCTGGAGGAGTGGAGCCGGGTCGAGCGGCAGCGCGCCTATCTCGCCGCCGTGGTGGCCGCCCTGCTGGTGGCGCTCGGCGTCGCCTTGCTCACCCGCAAATGGGTCGGCCGGCCGCTCGCGGCGCTGGGCCACGCAATGGCCGGGGCGCATGGCGGGGCGGAGGGGGCCCCGCCAGCACCGGAGATCGGCCCGCTCGAGTTCCGGACCCTCGCGCGCCGTTACAACCACCTGCGGGAGGCCCTGGCGCAGCGGGAGCGCGAGAGCCAGTCACGCGCCGCGCTGCTCGCGCTCCAGGAGCGGGCCCGGGGCCTCGACCGGCTCGCCCTGCTCCAGGAGACGGCCGCGTCGTTCGCACACGAGATCGGAACGCCGCTCAACACACTGAGCGGCCACCTGCAACTCCTGCGCGACGACCTCCAATCCGCCCGCCAGCCCGCGGCCGTGGATCGGGTGCGCCTGCTGCTGACGCAGGTGGACCGCGTGGCCGGGATCGTCCGAGCGGGCCTCGACCGTGGCCATTGGCCGCAGCCATACGTGCGGAGCTCCGATCTCCGGGAGATCGCCGAGCGCGTGCTGCGATTCCTGGAACCGTCGTTCGGAGATGCCGGCGTGCGGGCCGAGCTCGAGGCGTACCACTCCGGTCCCGCGCGCGCGGTCTGCGATCCGGCGCAGGTCGAGCAGATTCTGCTCAATCTCCTCAAGAATGCGATCGAGGCGCTCGGACCCGGCGGACGGATAAGCGTCGCCACGGGAACAACCGCGGGTCATGCCTTCGTGGAGGTGGCCGACGACGGGCCCGGGCTCGACCCCGACGCGCGCGCCAACCTGTTCCGCGCGTTCACGACCACGAAGGGCTCGGGCGGCAGCGGCCTTGGACTCGCTGTGAGCCGCCGGCTGGCCCGTGGGCTTGGCGGCGACCTGGAGCACATGCCGAGTGAGACCGGCACCCGGTGGCGCCTCACGCTGCCGAGCCAGGTGGAGAACTGAGGTGACCGCCGGCGTGCGCGCGGCCGACGAGACCAGCGTCCTGCTCGTCGATGACGACGAGGCGGCGTGCCGTTTGCTCGCCGAGGTGCTGGAGCGCGACGGCTATCGCGTAGCGGCGGCACTCTCCGTCGAGGAGGCATTGGCCAAGCTGGAGCGGGAGGGCCCGTTCGACGCGGTGCTCACGGACCTGCGAATGCCCGAGCGCAGCGGGCTCGACCTGCTCAAGATCGTGCGCGAGCGGGAACCGGACGCGCTCGTCCTGGTACTGACCGCCTTCGGTGACGCCGCCGCGGCGGGTGAGGCGATTCGCGCGGGCGCCTACGACTTCGTCAGCAAACCGTACGACATCGGGACGCTCCGCGAGACGCTGGCGCGCGCGCTCGGGCGCCGCCGCCTGGCGACGGCGAGCAAGGAGCTCCGGGGCGCGGGCGTACGGCGTACCGCAGCGGCACAGGAAGGGTCCGCGCTGGTGGGGCACAGCCCGGCGATCATCGAGGTGATGAAGACGCTGGCCCGCGCAGCACCGACTCAGGCCACCGTGCTGCTGCTCGGTGAAACCGGCACGGGCAAGGAGCTGGTCGCACGCACGATTCACAGCTATTCCGAGCGTAACGGCCGCCGCTTCGTCGCGGTGAACTGCTCGGCGCTGGCCGAGGGTCTGCTGGAGAGCGAGCTGTTCGGCCACCTCCGCGGCGCGTTCACGGGTGCCGCCGGCGCTCGGCCGGGGCTCTTCCGGGAGGCGGACCGCGGAACGCTCTTCCTGGACGAAATCGGCGACATCTCCCCCGCCCTGCAGGCGCGGCTGCTCCGCGCCCTGCAGGAGCACGAGATCGTGCCGGTGGGATCGGAGACGCCGGTCAAGGTGGACGTGCGGATCATCGCCGCGACCCACCGGGACATCGGCGCGCTCGTCCGGGCGGGCAAGTTCCGCGAGGACCTGTACTACCGGCTGAACGTCGTCACGCTGCAACTTCCGCCGCTACGCGACCGCAAGCAGGACATCCCGCTCCTGATGGACCATTTCCTGCGCGAGCTGACGGAGCGTCACGGCCGCGGCCCGGTTGCCGTCGACGCGGAGGCGCAGCATCGCCTCCTCGCCTACGACTGGCCGGGAAATATCCGGGAGCTGCAGAACGTGCTGGAGCGCGCGTTGGTGCTGGCCGAGCAGGATGTGATCGGACCGGAGCACCTGCCGAGCGAGGTGCGGCCCGGGGGCGGTCCGGCCGACCTACCCGAGCCGACACCCGACGATGTGCCGACCATGAGCTCCGCGGTCAACGCGCTTCTCTCCCTGGAGGAGATCGAGCGGCGCCACGTGCTGCGGGTGCTGGAGGCGACGGGCGGCAGTCGGGAGGAAGCCTCGCGGATTCTGGGGATCTCCCGGCGGACGCTGACGCGCATGGTACAGCGGTGGGGTCTTCCGCCCCGCCGGCACGCCGGAGGTTAGGCACGCGCCCTGCAATCAAGCAGGGGCGAACCCCTTCCACGGAGCACGTCCGATGTCGTTCCGAAATACTCTTTTCATCGCACCGATGCTGGCCGCCCTCGCCGTTGCTCCACTTGCGGCCCAGGCCAAGCCCGCCCCGACGCCCGCGCCGGCCGCGTCCGCCTCGGACAAGATGGCCAAGCCGGACAAGATGACCGGCCAGAATGCCGCGCCGCTCGACCTGAATACCGCCACGAAGGAGCAGCTCGAGGCCCTGCCCGGAGTCGGCAGCGCCTATTCCGACAAGATCATCAAGGGCCGGCCGTACGCCCGGAAGGACGAGCTGGTGACGAAGAAGATCCTGCCGAAGGCGGTGTACGGAAAGATCAAGGACAAGGTGATCGCGAAGCAGTAGGGCTATCAGCTACTAGCCGTTGGCCGTTAGCTGATGGCTAACGGCTAACGGCTCCTCTCCTACCTCCG
>CAZFKN010000023.1:0-8524 GCA_964519805.1 uncultured Gemmatimonadaceae bacterium | reverse complement strand
TAGCCGTTGGCCGTTAGCTGATGGCTAACGGCTAACGGCTCCTCTCCTACCTCCGCCACCGCCGCCTGAACCGCAACGGATTCTGGAACAGGTGGCTCGGCAGCACGAACACCACGGCGAACATCCCCACCGAGATCAACAGGCCGAGCGCGAGCACCTCGAGGCGCCGGTTCGCGGCGTACACGATGCTCGCGATCACGCCAACCCCCAGCGCGAACACGGCCAGCAGACCGCGGCGGACCTGCTGCGCCAGAAACCGCTGCAGCTCCACCGTGTCGCGCGGGTGCCAGCGCACGCGCAGCTCTTCGCGCTCCACGCGGCGTAACAGGTCCCGGACTGTCCGAACCGCAGCGGCCGCGTCCATGCCCCACTCGGCGACGCGCGGCCTCCCGTCCCCACCCAGAAGCCCCTGGACCAGGCGACCGGCCGAGCGGGCGACGACCGGACGGGCCGCGGCCACCGTGTTGAAGTCGGGGTCGTAGCGCAGGCCGATGCCCTCGACCAGCACCGCCGCGCGGCCGAAGTACACGAGATCCGATGGCAGCATCAGCGGCCAGTCGTAGAAGGTGCGGAGGACGTCCTCGACGATGCGTTGCATCTGCCGCGGGGACATGTCGTCCCGGAGGCCGACACTCATGAGCTGCTGGGCCGCGTCGCGCACCGTGCCGCGGTCCACGTCCGGATCGAGAATGCCCAGCTCGTAGAAGCCGTTGATGACGCCATCGACGTCCTGACGCACCGCGGCCGCAATCGTGCGCACCATGCGGGCGCGGGTCTCGCGCTCGACCTGAAGCACCATGCCGAAGTCGAGCATCACCAGCCGACCGCTGGCGTCGACGAGCAGGTTGCCGGCATGCGGGTCCGCGTGAAAGAACCCGTCCTCCAGCATCATCTTGATGTAGACCTCGACGATCGTCGCGATGAGCGCATCGATCGACAGCTCGCCGCAGGCGAGGCGCTCGTGCAGCCGGTCGATCCGGGTGCCTTCAACGTACTCCAGCACGAGCACGCGCTGTCGCGTGAGCGCCCCGATCACCTCGGGGATCACGACCCGGGGCTCCTGGGCGAAGTTGCGGCGCAGCACTTCCGCGTTGCGCGCCTCCTCCCGGAAATCCAGCTCCCGCGAGATCCGTTTGGCGAATTCGCTCACGATGGTCGAGATCGCGCGCGTATGGTGGTTGGGAAAGAGAAGATTGACGAGGAACAACACCCGGAAGGAGATCTCGAGGTCCTGGCGCACCGTCTCCTCGACTCCGGGGCGGAGCACTTTCACCACGACATCGCGTCCGGCGTAGGCTGCCCGGTGCACCTGGCCAAGCGACGCCGCGGCCAGCGGCTCGGAGTCGAATCGCTCGAACACGCTGCCCACACCCTGGCCCAGCTCGGCGGCAATGACCTGCTCCGCGACCCCGGGAGCCAGCGGCGGGACCTGGTCCGTCAGCGTGCCGATGGCGCTGAGGTAGGGCTCGGGCAGAATATCCGCTCGCGCGCCGAACACCTGGGCCAGCTTGATGAACGTGGGGCCCAGACCCGCGAGGGTCGCGGTCAGCCGCTCCGCCCGCCGCCGGTGCCGCGCGTCCGTGGTCGGCAGCGGCGCACCGAAGAGGATGAAGCGTCGGCGGTCCCGGAGAAAGCCTACGACAAAGGGAAGGAGTCGGACAAAGACGACGAGGGCGCGCACGCGGTCACGGCGCGAGCGGCACAGCTAGGGCCGGCCCGGGCCGCACCAGCAGGCGCTCGATGCGCGTGGGCGAGGCCTGGAGCACGTCGAACTCGAGCCCGAGCATGGTGAACCGCTCGCCCGCGTTGGGAATGCGTCCGGCGCGCTCGGCCAGGAGCCCGCCGATCGTGGTGGCCGCGCCGGGCGGGAGGGTAATGCCGAAGCTCTCCGCGATCGCCGAGGCGGGCGCCGCGCCGTCGGTCTCCAGCATGGGGGCCGGACCGCCGGCGGTGCTCCGGACGCCTTCGTCGTGCTCGTCGAAGATCTCGCCGACCAGCTCCTCGAGCAGATCTTCCAGCGTCACGATGCCCAGCGTCCCCCCGAATTCATCGAGCACGATCGCCAGGTGGCGTCGCTCCCGCTGCATGTCCACCAGGAGATCGCCGCAGGTGCGGCTGGCCGGCGCCATCGCGACCGGACGGATCGGCAGCGGATCGCCCGGCCGCAGCTTGAACAGATCGAACGCGTGCAGCATGCCGATGATCTCGTCCAGGGTGCCACGATAGACGGGAATGCGGCTGTAGCCGCTCTGAGCGAACACCTGGGTGATGTCGCTCAGCGCGGCGTCCTCCGCGAGCGCCACCAGCTCCGTGCGCGGTGTCATGACCTCGCGAACCGGGCGCTGGCTGAACGTCATGACCCCGCCCACGAGCGCCAGCTCTCCATCGGTCGTCAAGCCCACCGCCGCACCCTCGCGCCAGATCGACCGGAGATCGTGCGGTCGGTCGGCGCGCCGAGCGGGAAGCACGACCCGCAACACGGAGGACCACCGCTGCAGCCCGGGGACCAGCCGGTCGGTGAGCCATTCCGGCAGCGACTGCGTGAGCCACCGTGGGATGAAGTAGCCGCTGAAGAGCACGAACGGCACGGCGACCAGGAGCAGGAGGATCAGGGATCGCACCGCGCCGGAGCCCACCAGGAGGGCCGGCGTCGCCGCGCCCAGGATCAGCACGCCCAGCGAGGTGGTGGCGGACGCCGCGGTGAGGTGGAAGTCGATCTGGCCCAGCGTATCCATGGACGGCGCCGCCCCGCGGAGCCGCCGAGTGACGACGCGCGCCAGCTCGGAGCGGCTCAACGCGATGAGCGCGCCGCCGGCGGTCGCGCCAAACACGGCGAGGATGAGGCCGGCGCCGACCACGAGCCAGATCATGCCGTCCCCGGCGCCGGAGCGCTGGCGGGGACCGGAACCCGGCGGACCGACACGCGCTTCACCCGCCGCCGGACCACCTGCTCGACGGTCAGGTGGAAGCCATCGAGGTCGAGCGTCTCTCCGGTGCGTGGGACGCGACCGAACTCCGCCAGCACCAGCCCGCCCACCGTGCTCACGTCTTCCCGCTCGAAGCGGTGACCGAGCGCCGCCTCCAGCTCCGCGAGGGCCGTTCCGCCCTGCACGCGCCACTCGTCCTCGGTCAGCTCCTGGATCGAGGCGACCTCGTCCGTGTCGTACTCGTCGCGGATCTCGCCGACGATCTCCTCGAGAATGTCCTCCAGCGTCACGAGGCCGGCCGTGCCCCCGAACTCGTCGACCACGATCGCCAGGTGGCTCGGCCCTCGCTGGAAGTCGCGCAACTGGCGATCGAGCGTCTTCGCCTCGGGAACGAAAGCCGCCGGGCGGATCAGCGGGTGCCACACGGGCTCCGCGTCGCCCAGGCGGGCCAGCATGTCCTTGGCGTAGATGACGCCGGCGATGGCGTCGGGATGGCCGTCGTACACGAGGAGCCGCGCGTGCTCCGCGTTCTTGAGGGTCCGCACCACTTCCTCCGACGAGGCGGCGAGGTCCACGGCCACGATGTCGATGCGGGGCGTCATGATCTCGGATACGGTGGTATCCGCGAGCGAAAACACGCCCAGCAGCATGTCGCGCTGCGCGCTGGCCAGGTGACGTTGCGGCTCTCGGCGCCGTGGCGGTCGCATCCGGGAATCCGCCCACGCGACCAGCCGCAGCAGCGGCTGAAACGGTCCGAGCGTCCGCACGGCCACGCGCCGCACCGGACCGGAGAGGTCGGGAGCCACGGCCGCGACGACGCGCGGCAGCAGATCGCCCACGACCCAGACGAGCAGAACCGCCAGCACCAGACGGGCAAGGCCGGGGAACGGCGGCCACGCCCACCACACGACCGTCGTGCCCGCGGCGGCCCCCGCGAGAACGAGACACGCGAGATGGGCCACGTGCAGCTGGCGAGAGATGCCGAGGGGGCCCTCGTCGGCGGGGAAGCCGGCGGGCGAGCGCGGGAGCTCCGCGTCGGCCTCGGCGGCCAGCGCGAGCCACGCGGCCCACAGGGTGAGGCCGGTGAGGACGAGCGGCCCGATGAAGAGCTGGAGCATCGCGATCATGCCAGCGCCTCCACGTACCGCTCCTGGCGCCGCCACATCGCAGAACGCGTGCGCGCCTCGGCCCCCTCCGGATGGTCGCGCCCGAGCGCGTGGAGCGTGCCGTGCACCACCAGGCGGATCAGCTCTTGTCGGATCGGGATGCGGTGGGCCCGCGCCGCCCGCGCCGCCACCCAGGCGCACACGTACACATCTCCGACGCGCGGGCCACCCGGGGGCCCGAGGGCGAAGGCCAGCACGTCGGTGGGACGATCGGCCCCCCGGTAGCGCGCGTTGAGCCGGCGCATGCGGTCGCGCCCGAGGAAGGTGACCGACACCATGGCCCGCCGGCGCTCGCCCGTCAGCACCGCTCGGACCACGCGCCGCACCACCGGCGCCGGCAACGGCAACCGTCGGCCGTGCACGCTCACCTCAGGTGCGCTCGGCCGGCTCGAACTCCGCACCGATCCCGCCGCTCGCACGGGGATAGCCGATCCGATGATGATACATGCCGGCCATCGACCGGCAGAACACGTCCTTGACCCGATCGAGGTCGCGGAGGGTAATCGGGGCCTCGTCCAGCTGCCCGGCGCCGAGCTTCTGGCCGACGAGCTGGTCGATGGCGCGGCGGACGGAATCCGGCTTCCGGTCTTCGAGCACGCGGATAGCCGCTTCGGAGGAGTCCGCCAGCATGGCCACCGCCGTCTCGACCGACTGCGGCCGAGGGCCGGGGTAGCGAAAGTCCCGGATGTCGATCGCCACGGCCGGTGTGCGCCGCCGGGCCCGGTGCAGGAAGTAGTTGATCTCGCTGGTGCCATGGTGCTCGGGGATGAACGCGCGGAGGACCTTCGGGAGCCCCGCTTGTTCGGCGAGCTGCACCCCGAACGCCACGTGATCCCGGATGATCCGGGCGGACTCTTCCGGGCTCAGCGCGTCGTGCGGGTTGTCGCCCTGCTGCTGGTTCTCCACGAAGAAGCGGGGACTCTTCAGCTTGCCGATGTCGTGATAGTAGCAGCCGACGCGGGCCAGGAGTCCGTTGGCGCCGATCGCATTGCACGCCGCCTCGCAGAGGTTCGCCATCGCGAGGCTGTGCGCCCAGGTGCCGGGCGCCTCCACCGCGAGACGCTGGAGCAGCGGCCGGCGCAGATCCGAGAGCTCCAGCAGCGTGAGGTCGGTGGTGATCCGGGTGGCCGATTCCGCGAGCGGCACCATGAGCAGGGCGAACGACGCGCTGGACAGCGCAACCATGGATCCGGTGATGGCGGTGGTGACGATCAGGTCCCCGCCCCAGCCGCTGCTCAGGCCCATCGTGAGCGCCGTCAGGGTGTACGCACCCGCGACGACCCCGATGGTGAGGTAGAGATGGCGCCGGCTCCGCACGAAGCGCATGCCCAGCGCCGCGGCAACCCCGCCGATCACGCCGAAAAAGATCGTGTTGCTCTCCCGCAGCGCCCACTGCCCGCCGAGCAGGATGGCGAGTGTCATCGCCGCGAAGACGGCGGTCCGCCCGTCGTAGAGCATCGTCACCAGGATGGCGGCGAACGGCACCGGAATCAGCTCGGGCCGCCACGGGAACACGTGCGTGAGCGCACCCGACAGCAGCACCACGAACCCGAAGAGTCCGCCGAAGAACAGCATCTCCCGCAGCTGCTCGTAGCTCTCGCGACGATAGAGGAGGATGATGAGCCAGAAGGTCGAAAGGATGATCGCGTTGTAGAGCAGCCCGCCGAGGACGGCGCGCGCCACCACGCGATCCTCGCCCCGCCGGCGCAGCTCCTCCTGCAGACCGGCCAGCTTGTCGCGCGCTTCCGGTGTCACCGGCTGCCCCTGCGTGACGATGCGCTCGCCCGCCGGCACCGCGAACTTCACCGAGTCCACACCGGCCCGCAGCTCCTCCCTCCGGGCGGCCGTGAGTCCGGCGTCGTAGACGACCGTCGGCCGGTAGAAGGCCGCGACCAGTTGCCGGAGCGTCCGGCGCCCGACCTCGTCGTCGACGCCGGCATGAGGCGTCTCCGCCTCGGCCATGAGGTCGGCGAACGTGCCGATCGAATCGCGCTCGATCGCGCGCTCGGCATCGCCTCGGCGCAGCATGACCCACCGGCTCGGCTCGGCCCGGATCACCGCCGCGTCCCCGATGCCCTGCGAGATCACGCCGCGGAGGACGTCGGACAACGCCGCCCGGAGCGCGCGCCGTCGACCGGGATCCGCAAGGTAGTCGGACTCGTCCGGGCCCAGCCTGATTCCGAGGGCGGCCGCGGCCGTCCGCACGTCATCGGGCCCGCGCACGCCCACGCCTTCCAGCCGGCCGAAGAACGTATCTGCCTGGACGACGACCGAGTTGTAGGCGACGGCGTCGAAGCGGTAGACGGGACGCGAGCCGCTGGCCCGGGTCTCGCCTTCGAGCGCGCGCTCGGCATCCGATTTGGGGACCACGAAGAAGAACGGTGCGGTGACGGTCTGGGGTGCGGCTTCGCCGACCCGAAGCGCGGGCGTGGCCAGGCGGCCCGGCAACGGGAAGGCCCAGTAGGCGATGGCGGAGACGACCAGCACGGGACTCCATCGCAGGGCGTGATGGAGCGCCCAGGCGGGTAGCGATCGGCGAACGACGGGCCTGCGATCGGGGGCGAGCTCGACCATCAGCCGCTTTGATCCTCCGCATAGGCGCGAATGATCTCGCGCACGATCCGGTGCCGCACTACGTCCAGCTCCGTCAGGTAACAGAATGCCAGGCCGTCGATCCCCGGCAGAATCCGCTCGATCTGGACCAGACCCGAGTCTTCCCGCTTCAGCAGGTCGATCTGGGTCTTGTCCCCGGTCACGACCGTGCGGCTGTTCACGCCCAGCCGGGTGAGAAACATCTTCATCTGGGCGCCGGTGGCGTTCTGCGCCTCGTCGAGGATGATGAACGCGTCGGCGAGCGTGCGACCCCGCATGTACGCGAGCGGGGCGATCTCGATCGTCCGGGTCTCGAGGGCGCGTTGCACGCGCTCATGCGGCATCATGTCCTCGAGCGCGTCGTACAGCGGCCGGAGATAGGGATCGACCTTGGCCTGGAGATCGCCCGGCAGGAAGCCGAGCGACTCGCCCGCCTCGACTGCCGGCCGCGCGAGGATGATCCGCTTCACCCGCTTCCGCGCCAGCGCCTCCACCGCCTTCGCCACCGCGAGGTAGGTCTTGCCCGTGCCGGCCGGGCCGATGCCGACCACAATGTCATTGGCAGAGATCGCCTGGAGGTAGTCGCGCTGTCCTTGCGTCTTGGCGACGATCGCGCGCCGGAGTCCCGGGAGCAGGATCTTCGCCTCCCCCGGGGCCGCGGCGCCATCCGCCGGCGGCCCGTCCGCGGCGAGGCGATAGACGTCCTCCGGCGACACCGACTCCCCCATGCGGGCGAGGTCGAGCAACCCCTGCACGACCGGCGTGGCGCGTTCCACCTGCTCCTGCGCCCCGGTCAGCGCGAGCGCATCTCCCCTGAGCGACACGCGGACGCCGAGCGTCCGCTCAAGCTCCTGGAGGTTGGCGTCGTTCACCCCGGCGAACAGCAGCGGGTCGGCGCCCTCGGTGGAAAGCCGCTGGGTGATGTCGTCGCTCACGAATGCGCCTCAGTCGTCACGGATCACGGCCACATGCATGGTGTGCAGCTCGTCCGCACCCACCGGGCTCGGCGCCCCTTCGAACAGCGCGCGCTGGGCCGTAGTCTTAGGGAAGGCGATGACGTCGCGCAACGACTCCGCCCCCCCCAACAGCATCGCGATGCGGTCCATGCCGAACGCAAAGCCGCCGTGCGGAGGCGCCCCCTCCCGGAGACCCTCGAGCAAGAACCCAAACCGCTGCTCCGCCACGTCGTCGGCGATGCCCAGCAGGCCGAAGACCCGCCGCTGGAGCCGCGGATCGGCGATGCGCAGGCTGCCTCCGCCAAGCTCCGTGCCGTTCAGCACGACGTCGTAGGCGAGCGCCCGCACCTTCTCCGGCGCCGAATCGAGCAGGGGGAGATCCTCGGGATTAGGCGCCGTGAAGGGGTGATTCACCGAGCTCAGCGCGCCGGTGTCCGGATCGCGATCGAAGAGCGGGAAGTCGACGATCCAGACGAACCGGTTCACGCCATCCGGCACGAGGCCCATCGCGTGGGCCACTTCCTGGCGCACCCGGTCGAGCGCCGGGCTCGACACGCGGTCCGGTCCCGCGACCAGCAGGCACAGGTCGCCGTCCTCCAGCCCGAGAGGGGCCGCGGCGTCCGGGCCCAGAAACTTGGCGGCCGGCCCCTCCAGCGCGCCCCCGTTCCGCTTGAGCCGAAGCAGACCGGCGGCGCCCACTGACTTTGCCGAGGCTTCGATCTCGTCCACCTGCTTCCGACTCAAGCTGCCGCCGCCCGGCACGCGGATGCCCCGCACCCGGCCACCCGCAGTAATGACGGACCGGGCAACGCCGAATTCCGTGCCGCGGAAGACCTCGGTGGCATCGAAGATCTCGAGCCCGAAGCGGAGGTCCGGCTTGTCG
>CAZFKN010000022.1:31843-35349 GCA_964519805.1 uncultured Gemmatimonadaceae bacterium | reverse complement strand
GCCCTGCCCCGAAAGCGCCGCGGCGAAGTCCTGCATCGTCTCGAACCGGTCGGCGGCCGACTTGGCGAGGGCTCGGCTGATGGCCTCATCCACCGCCGCCGGCACGCTCGGATGGAGCCGTCGGACCGAGGGCACCGGCGACCGGATGATCCGGGTAACCACTTCCTTGAGCGACGCCCCGGTATACGGGGGGCCGCCAGTCAGCATCTCGTACAGCAAGCACCCCAGGCTGTAGATGTCCGCCCGCTGGTCGAGATCCCGGTCTTCCCGGAGCTGCTCGGGACTCAGGTAGTAGGCGGTGCCGACGATGAACCCTGTCTGCGTGAGGCGGTGATAGCCGGTGGCGCCGATGGCTCGCGCCAGCCCGAAGTCCGCCACCAGAGCGTGCCCGCCCGCCAGCAGAATGTTCTCCGGCTTCACGTCCCGATGCAGCACGCCGAGACCGTGAGCGTAGCCGAGCGCCCCGGCGACGTCCCGCGTAATGCGGAGCGCGTCCGCCAGCGCCAGCCGCTTTTCCCGCTGCAGCCGCTCGTGAAGTGACTCGCCCTGGACGTACGGCATGATGTAGTACAGCACGCCGCCGGTGTTGCCCGAGTCGTAGAGCGGCACGATGTGCGGGTGGTCCATCTTCCCCGCCACCTGGATCTCGCGGAGGAACCGCTCGGTGCCGAGGACCGTGGCGAGTCGCGGGTTCATGACCTTCACGGCCACTTGCTCGTCACGTTGCAGGTCGCGGGCGAGGTAGACGGTCGCCATGCCGCCCCGCGCGATCTCCAGCTCGACCACGTAGCGCCCGCTCAGGGCCTCCGCCAGCAGCGCCTCGACCGTGCTCACGCCCGGCTCAGCACACCTGGGTGATGGGGGCCACCCATCCGACGCCGCGCAGAAGCGCGCTCTCGCCCACGCCCGCATCACCCCGGTCGTCCCACAGGAGGTGCAGGACGTCCCGGAGCTGATGGTTCGCGAAGAGCCGCCGGAGCAGGGTGCTCAGCTCCACGGTGCGCTGGGGCAAGGCATGATAGGAGAACACCGCGGCGTGGAAGTGTCCGTGGAGCCCGGCCGTTCCGCCGAGCGGACGGAGGTGCGCCGCGATGGGCCCTTCCGGTGCCCGGGCGACCACCCCCGCGATCAACGTCGTCGTCATCGAGTAGGTCCGCTCCGGCGCGAAGGAGAGCCACTCGCGCACGGTGGGCAGCTCGAACCGGACCGGCGCCGCGTCGTCCGCGGGGGATCGCCGCAGTCTGGCGCCGGAAAGTCCGGCGGTCTCACCCAGGATGACCAGCCCCGCGAGCTTGCCTCCGGCGGCGTCCAGGCCGATGCTCGCCAGCTCGGAGAGCGGCACCGCATCCGCATCCGGCTGCTTGTTGAATCGGATGAGCTGGGAGAACCCGCCCTCGCAGGTGAGGCCCGACGCCAGCACGACCCGCGGCGCCGCGCCGTCCGCGCCGACGAGGTAGTCGGCCATGCGGGCACCATCGCTGGGGAAGTACGCGACACAGCCCGCGACCGCGACCAGCTCTCCCACCCGCTGGCGGCAGTCCTCGTAGCTGGTCCCGATCGCGCCCAGGCCGAGACCGAAGGTCCCCTCCGGCAGCAAGACGGAGCAGCAGTCGGCGGCGCCGAACGGGGCCTGCGTGAGCTGGTCGGGGTTGCCGTGCAGACGACAGATGAGGGTGCCGGCGGGGGCGCTCGCGGACAGCTCGTATCGCCCGCTGTTGGCGAGATCGGTGCTGGAGTGCCAGGAGGACCGGCGGAGGTCCGTGCGTGCCGGCCCCGGGCCCGCCGCCTCGTCCGAGCCCGGATCCCATCCCGCAACGGCGAACCCATCGCGCGCCGCCGGCGAGAGCGACGTGAGGCGGACTTCTCCCCGGAGGGCGGCCAGCTCCTGGTGCCAGCGCGCGAGAACCCTCGTGGCCGCCGAGCTGACGTACGTCACGCCCGAGAAGTCGATGCTCAGGGACCGAACGCCGTCCTGGAGCAGCTCCTCGAGCGTGTCGGAGAGGTGCTCGGCCCATTCCCGGTCCAGGCGCCCCTCCAGCTGGAGGCGCGCGGAGCCTCCGTCGCGAGTGGCGTCGATCTTCATGCGTGGCCGGTCAGCCGAGGCCCAGCTTCTCCACCAGTTGGCCGTAGCGCGGGTCGGACCGCAGCGGGTCGAGCCACGGCGCCACCTTGAGGAACAGGAGACCAGGCTCCCGCAGCTCGAACGCCTTGTGCAGCTGCTGGAAGGCCCGATCCTTCATGTCGAGCGCCGTGAAGAGGAGCGCCGACAGGAGCGCGAGCCGGTCCTCGCTCGCCAGCTTGGGCTCCAGCTCCCACAGGAGCCCGTTGGCCTCTTCCTTGTTCCCGGCCGCGCCGCAGGCGTAGGCCAGCATCAGCTTCTTCACCGTGCGGAGGCCGGGACGCTCCGCTTCCTTCCGGATGTCGGTGATCGCCTTCTCGAATTCCCCCTTGGCGACGTACACCCACCAAAGCACGAGTCGCGCACCCAGGAAGTCGGGGTTCATGGCCAGCGTCTTCTGCAGCTCCTCGATGGCCAGATCGTATCGGCGGGCGAAGTAGAGCACCCAGCCGACCGCGCGGTTGACCGGCACCGCGAGCGGGTCGAGCTGCTGCGCCCGCTTGATCGAGGCGTACGCTTCGTCGTGCCGGCCGAGCGCGGCGAGATACTCGGCGTACCACTCGTGCGCCATCACGTAGCTCGTCTTCAGCTCGAGCGCGCGCTTGAACTCCCGCTCCGCTCCCGGCCAGTCCAGGTCGCCGAGCCAGCGCGCGTAGGCGAGGGACGTGTGGGCCTCCGCGAGCGTGTCGTCCATCTCCAGCGCCTTGAGGGCCATCCCCTTTGCCAGCGCGAGGTACTCGACCGGCGGCTTGGAGCTGAATCCGATGCTCAACAGCTCGTAGGCGTCCGCCACGCCGGCGTAGGCGACGGCGTACGAGGGGTCCTTCGCGATGGCGCCCTGGAAGCACTCGATCCCCTTCAGTACATCCGCCTCAGCCCACTTGTTCGTGTGGAACCGACCGAGCAGATAAAGATTGTAGGCATCGACGTCGCTCGTCGCCTTCTTCTCGACCCGCTGTTTCTCCTCGGGCGAGAGCGCCAGCGACAGCGCCCCGGTGATCTGCTGCGCTACCTCGCTCTGCACTTCGAAGATATCGGTGAGCTGGCGGTCGAACGTGTCCCCCCAAAGGTGCTTCTCCGAGCCCGGCTCGACCAGATGCACCACGATCCGCACCCGCTGCCCGGCCTTGCGCACGCTGCCCTCGAGGATCGCGCCCACCCCAAGCTCCTGCGCGATGGCGCTGATCTTCTTGGTCGTCTTCTTGTACTGCATCGAGGACGTGCGGGAGATCACTTTGAGGGCGTTGATCTTCGAGAGCTGAGCGATGATGTCGTCCGTGATCCCGTCGCTGAAATACTCGTTCTCCGGGTCGGTGCTCATGTTTTCAAACGGCAAAACCGCGACCGAGTGCGCCGTCGCCAGCTCCTGGACCATCGCCTGCGCCGC
>CAZFKN010000022.1:27662-31743 GCA_964519805.1 uncultured Gemmatimonadaceae bacterium | reverse complement strand
CGCGTCGCCAGAGCATCGGACGTTGACGCAAGCGCTTAGGCGGTCAACGGGTTACATTCGGAGGCGTCGGTCCTCTGACCGTAACGCGCCCCCCTCTCTCCCGGCAACAGCTATGTCACACGAGCGGCGGCAGTCGCTCGGCGAGGAAATCGCGAACAGCATCAGCCACGGCCTTGGGTTGCTCGCCGCGCTCGTCGCCACGCCGTTCCTCCTGCTGGAAGCCTTCCGGCGCGGCCCGACTCCATTCATCGTAGGGGCCAGCGTTTTCGCCGCGACCGTGGTGCTGCTCTACCTCGCCTCCACCATCTATCACGCCCTCCCGCACGGCCGGGTGAAACGCTGGATGCAGGTGGTCGAGCACTGCGCCATCTTCCTCCTGATTGCCGGGACCTACACACCCTTTGCCCTCGGGGTCCTCCGCGGGGCTTGGGGCTGGGCCCTGCTCGGGCTCGCCTGGAGCCTGGCGGCCGTCGGGATCGGCCTCAAGGCGGCGGCCGGCGTCCGCTATCCGGCCATCTCCCTGATGCTCTACCTCGGCATGGGCTGGCTCTTCGTTCTCGCCCTGCCCTTCCTGTCGTTCCAGTTGCCCCTGGCCGGGATCCTCTGGCTCGTCGGCGGCGGTCTGGCCTACACGGCCGGGCTAGCGTTCTTCACCGCCAGGCGACTCCCCTACGCCCACTTCGTGTGGCACGTATTCGTGCTCGCGGGCACGGCGTGCCACTTCGTAGCGGTGCTCCACTACGCGGCCTGATCCGCGCCGGCCGCTCCGCCACAGGAGATTGCGCTGAGCGAGCCGCCGCGACTCACCAAGGCAATCAGCGGCGCCGAGTTCTTCGCCCTCGGCTTCGGCACCATCATCGGCGTCGGCTGGATCATCGTCCTGGGGGCCTGGCTGGGACAGGCCGGCCCCCTCGGCGCCGTGCTGGCCTTCGCATTGGGAGGCCTGGCCATGACCGTCGTCGGTCTCTGCTACGCCGAGCTGGCGACGCTGCTGCCGGTCTCCGGCGGCGAGTTGGCCTACGCCTACGAGACGTTTGGCGTGGAGGCCTGCTTCGCGACCGGCTGGGCGCTCGCCCTGGTATATACGTCGTTCACTGCTTTCGAGGCGGTGTCCCTCGGGTGGGTGCTCGGTGCCTTGCTCCCTGGCGTCGAGGGTCCCACGCTCTACGTAAGCCGGGGGGAGCCGGTCCGGCTGGGCAGCCTGCTCCTCGGCCTCGGGGGCATGGGCGTCTTTGCCTGGCTCAACTACCGTGGCGCCCGATCCGCGGCCCGCACCCAGACCCTGCTCACCTTCGGCAAGATCGGGCTCTCGACGGTCTTCATCGTCGCCGGCCTCGTGGGCGGCAGCGCGGCCAACCTCCAGCCGCTCTTTGCCCGGCACGACGCCGACCCCTGGTGGCGCGGGGTCCTCGCTGTCTTCATCACGACGCCCGTCTGGTTCGGTGGATTCAACGTCATCCCCCAGGCCATGGAGGAACGCGCCGCGGGCACGTCGCTCAGAACCGTGGGCCGGATGATCGTCCTCTCGCTGGGGCTCGCCACCATCTTCTACTGCCTGATCATCGTCGCGTCGTCCATGACCATGCCGTGGCCAAGACTCCTCGAAATGAACCTCCCTGCCGCTGGCGCGTTCGAGGTCGGGCTCCACTCCCCACTGCTCGCCAAGGTGGTGTTGCTGGCGGCGCTGCTGGGGCTGATCGCCACCTGGAACGCGGTGTTCTTCGCCGCAGCCCGTGTGCTCTTCGCGCTCGGCCGAGCGCGGATCATTCACCCGGCTTTCGGCGCGATCCACCCGGTCTTCGGCTCTCCCGCGACGGCCGTTCTGTTCGTCGGCGCGGTCGGACTCTGCGCCGTATTCGTGGGACGCGGGGCGATCATCCCCATCGTCAACGTGGGCGCCACCTGCCTCGCCGGTGCCTTCCTCCTCACCTCGTTCGGCGTGATCCGGATGCGTCGCCGGGAGCCCACCCGCCCACGCCCGTACGCCGTGCCCGGCGGCAGCCGGATCGCTGCCCTGGCGGTGATCATCTGTCTGGGTATTCTCGGACTCTCCATCTTTCAACCCTACGCCGACGCGCGCGGCCGCGTGCCGCTGGAGTGGATCTTCCTTGGCGTCTGGTTCGGGCTCGGTGCGCTGTTCTGGACGTTCGCCCGACGCCGCCGCGACGCCCTGGACGAAGGTGAGCGGCGGCGCCTGATCGTGGGTACCTGATGAGCAGCACGCCTCCCATCTCCGCCGTCACCATCGTCGGCACCGGGGTCATCGGCCGGAGCTGGGCGCAGGTATTCGCCCGCGCCGGCTGCACCACGCGCCTGTACGACCGCGATCCGGCACAGGTGAAGAAGGCCGTGGCGCAGCTCGCCGCGGACCTGAAGCGGGATGTCGCGGGAGGGTTCGAGACCCCGGAGGGCGCGGCCGCGTGCATGGGGCGCGTGTCCGCCCAGCCGGAGCTGGGCGAGGCGCTGGCTGGATCGGGCTACGTTCAGGAGAGCGGGCCGGAGGATCTGGCCAAGAAGCGCGCGATCTACGCCGATCTCGACCGGCTGGCGGGCCCGGGCGCCATCCTGGCCAGCAGCACGTCGGCCATGGACATGAGCGAGATCGCGGCGGGCCTCCGGGGCGCAGCACGCTGTCTCGTCGCCCACCCGGTGAATCCGCCGCACGTGGTCCCCGTGGTGGAGGTACTGCCCGGCAAGGCTACCGACCCCGAGGTCGTCTCCCGCACGACGGCATTCCTCCGTGCGGTCGGCCAGACGCCCGTGCTCCTGCGGCGCTACGCCCCCGGCTTCCTGCTCAACCGGATGCAGGCGGCGTTGATCCGGGAAGCGATCCACCTGGTCGAGAGCGGCGTCGCCGACGTGGACGCGGTGGACGCGGTCATCCGGGACGGCCTGGGCCTGCGATGGGCGCTGATGGGTCCCTTCGGCGTGGGCAACACCAACGCCGACGGCGGCGTCCGCGAGTACTTCACCCGCTACGGCAAGGCTTACATCGAGCTGATGAGCGACCTCGGCCCCACGCCGGCGTTCACGCCGGAGCAGATCGAGCGCTGGGGACGGGCGACGGACGCAATGACCGGCGGCGTGCCGCGTGATCGCCTCCGCGCCTGGCGCGATCGCCTGGTGCGGAAGATCCGGCGGCTCAAGCAGGACGACCCAACGGGATAGCCCGGAGGACGACGATGGCTTCGACGCAGTCCGCGTGGCCCTACGCCGACTCGTACGCGTATATGGAGCACGTTCGGCAGGGCATGCCGCCGCTGATCATCTGTGTCGCCGTGAACGGCGGCATCCAGGGCAAGGAGTACAACGAGGCGCTGCCCGAGACCGCGGACGAGATCGCGGAGTCCGTGGGCCGGGCCTACGACGCCGGCGCGGCGATGGTTCACGTGCACGCCCGCGATCCGGGGAACCTCCCCGCCCCGGCCCGCACGGTCGAGGTGTGGCTCGAGGTCAATCGGAAGATTCGCGAGCGCTGCGCGAACATCATCATCAACGACACGACCGGCGGCGGTTTCGGAATGACCATGGAAGAGCGCCTGGCGTGCCTGGACGCGAGCCCCGAGATGGCGTCCCTCAACCTGGCTCCGGACATGAGCAAGTTCCGGATCATCGAGCGCAAGTCGCCGCTCCCCTACCCCCGGCCGGCCATCGACTACGACGACTGCGTGCCGTTCACCTACAAGCAGATCAGCTGGTACGCGGCCGAAATGAAGGTGCGGGCCGTGAAGCCGGAGCTGGAGATCTATCACCCGGGCTGCGCGTGGGTGATCCGGGACCTGATCGCGCAAGGCCTGATCGCGCGCCCCTATTGGATCCAGACCGTCATGGGCTATCAGACCTCGAGCTTCCCCACCGTGCACCATGTCGTCGACCTGCTGCGCGACTTTCCCGAGGGGGCCGTCTGGCTCTGCTCGGGCATCGGGCAGTTTCAGCTGCCGATGACGACGCTGGCCACGCTCATGGGCGGCCACGTACGCGTGGGGTTGGAGGACAACATCTACTACCGGCGTGGAGAGAAAGCGAAGAGCAACGCGCAGCTGGTCGAGCGCTCCGTGCGGATTGCGCACGAGCTGAACCG
>CAZFKN010000022.1:7820-27562 GCA_964519805.1 uncultured Gemmatimonadaceae bacterium | reverse complement strand
AGAGCAACGCGCAGCTGGTCGAGCGCTCCGTGCGGATTGCGCACGAGCTGAACCGTGAGATCGCCACGCCGGCGCAGGCCCGCGAGATGCTCGGCATGTCGAACAACCCGTCGCAGTACGGGCGGGCGCAGCGGTAACCGAGTCCGCCCTCCCAGCGCGCCCGCAGGGACTACAACCCGGAGAGACGGCTTGCCCGTCCAGACTGATCGAGAGCGGCGCCCGCACCGCCCCCACGTCCTTGGGGTCGATGACGCCCCATTCGACAAGAAGCAGGCGCACCCCGTGCCCGTCGTCGGGGTGCTGATGGAGGGGAACGACCTGGTGGAAGGTGTCGCCCTCGCCAGCTTCCCCGTCGATGGCGCGGAGGCTACCGGGTTCTTGGCGACATGGATCGACGGCCTGCGCTGGCGCGACGCCATGCAGGCCGTGGTGCTGGGCGGCATTACCATGGCCGGACTTGGCCTGGTGGATCTGGACGAGCTTGCCCATCGGATCGCGGTCCCGGTGCTCGCCGTGACCCGACGCGACCCGGGGGAGTCACGGATCGGCGAGGCCCTGGTGGCCGCGGGATTGCCCGACCGGCTGGCGACCGCCCGCCGCTCGCCGGCGGCACGCCGGGTCACGCCGGGGCTCTACGTCGCCTTCGCGGGGACCGATCCGGCGCGGGCTTGCGAGCTGATCCGGGCCACGCTGCGGAAGTCGCGGATGCCGGAGCCGTTGCGCCTGGCACACCTCATTGCCAGCGCGGTTGCGCGTGGCCAGTCGCGGGGACGGGTTTGAGCCATCACGACCCCGCACCCTCCCCGCCCGGCCATGCCCCGCCCAGCGCCTTGTAGAGCGCCGCGTACGCGGTGGCTGCGTCGGTGCGCGCCTGTGACAGCTGGCTCTGGGCGTCGAGCAGCGTCCGCTCGGCGTCGAGGACCTGGAGAAAATCGGCCACGCCTTCCGTGAACCGTAGGCGGGCCAGCTCCGCCGCCCGTTCGCTGGCCGACGCCGCGTCCTGGATCCGCCCGACCCGCGCGCGGGCGGTACGGTAGCGCGCCAGCGACGTCTCCACCTCCTGCAGCGCACGCAGCACCGCCTGCGTGTACTGCGCCTGGGCCTCGGCCTCCCGGGCCTGCGCCGCGTTCACCTGGGCCTTCACCCGGCCCAGATTGAACGCCGGCCAGGAGATCACCGGACCCACCGCGTAGCGGAACGTGCCCCCCTTCCCCAGCGAATCGAAGGTCGTGGCCGTGAGGCCGGCGCTGGCGCCCACCGAGAGCCGCGGGAGGTAGTCGACCTTGGCCGACCCGACCAGCGCGTGCTGTGCCGCGACCAGCCGCTCCGCGGCCGCTACGTCGGGCCGGCGACGGACCACCGAATCCGGTCGGGCCACGGTGACCGAGTCCGGGAACGCGGGGAGTCCACGCCCCACGTCGAGCGTCCCGGCGACCGACGCCGGCGGGCGGCCCACCAGGACGCCGATCTGATACTCCGCGGCCGCGATCCGCCCCTCCAGCGTCGGGATGGAGGCCAGGGTGAGGCTGAGCTGCGCCTGCGCCCGCTCGGTATCGAATGCCGTACCCTGGCCCGCCTCCAGCCGATCCCGGGTCAGATCCAGCGTGTGGCGCTGGTTGTCGGCGTTGCGCTGGGCCACACCGAGCTGCTCCTGCGCTCCCCGCAGATCGAAGTACGAGCGCGCCAGCTCCGCGGCGAGCGACACCCGGACGTCCCGCAGGTCCTCCCCCGCGGCGGCGACGAACGCGCCTTGCGCCTGAAGGTTCCGCCGGAGCCGGCCGAAGAGATCCAGCTCCCACGAGGCGTCGAACCCGCCGTCCCAGATGTTCTGATCCGGGAACGAGCCCACGCCGATGGGGAACGTCGCCGTCGAGAGCCGCTGGCGAGTGTAACCGCTGGCGAACGTCACGGTGGGTGCCAGGTCGAGCACCGCGCCTGCCCGCGCCGCGCGTGCGCCCCGGAGGCGAGCATCCGCCGCCTGGAGATCCAGATTCGCCCGAAGGGCCTGATCCATGAGCGCGGTGAGCACGGTGTCGCCCAGCTCGCGCCAGAAGGCGTCCGACGCCGCTGCCGGCGCCCCCGACTCGCCAGCTGCCCCAGCAGCGCGAGCTCCCACCGGGCCTTGGCGCTGCCGGATCAGGCTGTCCCGTGCGGCCTCGCGGAAGGATGGCGGCACGTCCACCGCCGGCGGCCGATAGGGCGGCGCCGTCGCGCAGCCGAGCAGCAGGAGCGAAAGCGGGATCAGAGGCCTATGCATGTACCGCCTCCTCCTCGCGCGGCAGCTCGACCACCGGCTCCGCCACCCGCGTCCGCCGCTCCACCAGGCCCTGCACGACGACGTAGAACACCGGCGTCAACACCAGGCCGAAGAACGTGACACCGAGCATTCCTGAGAACACCGCGACACCCATGGCGTGCCGCATCTCGGCACCGGCGCCGCTCGAGAACACCAGCGGCAGCACGCCCATGATGAAGGCGAACGAGGTCATGAGAATGGGACGGAGCCGGATGCGACACGCTTCGAGCGCCGCCTGGATCCGCGTGCGCCCGCGCAGCTGCAGCTCGCGAGCGAACTCGACGATCAGAATGGCGTTCTTGCAGGCAAGGCCCACGAGCACGAGGAAGCCGATCTGAGTGAAGATGTTGTTGTCGCCGCGTGTGAGCCACACGCCGGTGATCGCGAACAGGAGGCACATCGGCACGATGAGGATGACCGCCAGCGGGAGCGACCAGCTCTCGTATTGAGCGGCCAGCACCAGGAACGCCAGGAGCACGCAGAGCGGGAACACGAACGCCGCGGTGTTGCCTGCCAGGATCTGCTGATAAGTCAGCTCGGTCCACTCGTACCCGATACCGTTGGGCAGCGTCTCGTCGAGGAGACGCTCCACGGCGGCGATCGCCTGCCCCGAGCTCACGCCCGGCGCCGGTCCGCCGTTGATGTCCGCCGCCGGGTACGCGTTGTAGCGCAGCCCGCGGTCGGGGCCGTGGGACTCCTTCACCCGGATCACCGAGCCGAGGGGCACCATAGCGCCGCCGGCATTCCGCACCTTGAGCTGCGCGATGTTGTCGGCCGTGGCACGGTAGGGGGCGTCCGCCTGGACGATCACCTGGTACGTCCGGCCGAAGCGGTTGAAGTCGTTCACGTAGACCGAGCCCAGATAGATCTGCATGGTCTGGAACAGATCGGTCAGCGAGATGCCCTGCTGCTTGGCCTTCTCGCGATCCACGTCCACATAGAGCTGGGGCACGTTGATCCGGAATCCGGAAAACAGCCCGGCGAGCTGGGGGGTCTGGTAGCCGCGAGTGAGCAGCGCCTCCGTGGCGCGTGACAGCTCCGCCTCGCCCAGCCCCGCCCGGTCTTCCAGCTCCAGCTTGAAGCCGCCCACCGTGCCGAGTCCCTGCACCGGCGGCGGCGGGAACACGGCGACGAACGCGTCCTCGATGGCCGCGAACTTCTGATTCAGCGCACCGGCGACGTTGAGGCCGTACTCCGCTTTGGACTTGCGCTCCTCGAACGGCGTGAGCGGGAAGAAGATGATCCCCGCGTTCGGCGCGTTCACGAAGCCGTTGATCGAGAGCCCGGGGAACTGCACCGCGTTCACGACGCCGGGTTGCTTGAGCCCGATCTCCGCCATCCGGCGGAGCACGGCGTCGGTGCGGTCCAGCGTGGCCCCGTCCGGCAGTTGCGCGAAGGCGACCAGGTACTGCTTGTCCTGGGTGGGCACGAAGCCGGTCGGCACCTTCGCGAAGCCAAAGGCGGTGAGCGCCACGAGGCCGGCGTACACCGCGAGCGCGACGCCGCTCCGCCGGATCACCCGGCCCACCACCTTCCCGTAGCCGGTCGAGCCCCGGGTGAACAGCCGGTTGAAGGGACGGAACACCCAGCCCAGCACGCGGTCGAGCACCCGCGTCACCCGGTCAGGCGAAGCCCCGCGCGGCTGCAGCAGGATCGCGCTCAAGGCGGGCGAGAGCGTGAGCGAGTTGAACGCCGAGATCACCGTGGAGATGGCGATCGTGAGCGCGAACTGGCGGTAGAATTGCCCCGTCAGCCCGCTCAGGAACGCCACCGGCACGAACACGGCGCAGAGCACCAGCGCGATCGCGATGATCGGCCCGCTCACCTCTTCCATCGCCTTGTACGACGCGTCTCGCGGGGACAGACCGGCCTCGATGTTCCGCTCGACATTCTCCACCACGACGATGGCGTCGTCGACCACGATCCCGATGGCGAGCACCAGCCCGAACAGCGAGAGCGTGTTGATCGAAAACCCGAAGCCGAGCATCACGGCGAACGTGCCCACGATGGAGATCGGCACCGCCACCAGCGGGATGATCGAAGCACGCCAGGTTTGCAGGAACAGCACGACCGTGATCGCAACGAGCAGGATGGCGATGAAGAGCGTCTTCACCACCTCCCGGATGGAGTCGCGGACGTTGATCGTCGGGTCGTAGACGATCCGGTATTCAACCCCCTTGGGGAAGTTCTGTTTCAGCTCCTCCATCGTCTTCCGGACGTTGGTGGAGAGCTGGAGTGCGTTCGAGCCGGGCGCCTGGAAGATCGGGATCGCGACGGCATCCTTGTTGTTGAGCTGGGAGCGGAGTGCGTAGTCGCCCGCGGCCAGCTCGATCCGGGCCACGTCGCGGAGGCGGGTCAACTCACCGTTGGCCCCGGCCTTGATGATGATGTCGCCGAACTCCTGCTCATCCAGCAGGCGGCCGTGCGCGTTCACGCTCAGCTGGTAATCCACCGGCGTCCGCATCGGCGGCCCGCCGATCACGCCGGCCGCGACCTGCACGTTCTGCTCCCGGATCGCGTTCACCACGTCGCCGGCCAGGAGGCCGCGGGCCGCGACCTTCTGGGGATCCACCCAGACGCGCATGGCGTAGTCGCCGGCGCCGAAGATCAGGACCTGGCCCACGCCGGGGATGCGCGCCAGGACGTCCTTCACCTGAAGCAACGCGTAATTCCGGAGGTAGATCATGTTGTAGCGGCTGTCCGGCGAGACCAGGTGGATCACCATCGTCAGGTCGGGCGAGCTCTTGACGGTGGTGACACCGAGCTGGCGGACCTCTTCCGGCAGCCGAGGCAACGCCTGGCTCACCCGGTTCTGCACCTGCACCTGCGCCAGATCCACGTCCGTGCCGATCCGGAACGTGACCGTCAGCGTCAACACGCCGTCCGTCGTCGCCTGGGACGACATGTACAGCATGTTCTCGACGCCGTTGATCTGCTCCTCGAGGGGCGTCGCCACCGCCTCGGCGAGCACGCGGGGATTGGCGCCGGGGTATACGGCGCGCACCACAATCGACGGAGGAACGACCTCGGGATATTCGCTCACGGGCAGCGCGAACATCGCAATCGCGCCGCCGAGGAAGATCATGATCGACAGCACCGCGGCGAAGATCGGCCGGTCGATGAAGAATCGGGAAAAGCGCATGGGAACCCCGGTTGCTCGACGCGCTCAGCGCGACGCGGTGTCGACGGCGGAATCGGGTGCCATGGGCGCCACCGTCGGGGCCACCTTCATCCCCGGGCGGGCCCGCTGCATCCCATTGATGACGATCTGCTCACCAGCCTTGAGGCCGGTCGTGACAACCCGGAGCCCGTCGACCAGACGACCGATCTGCACCGATCGATATTCGACCGTGCTGTCGGGCTTGAGCACCAGCACGAACTTCTTGTCCTGGTCGGTGCCGACGGCCCGATCCAGCGCGAGCATGGTGCGATACTTCCCGCTGCCCACGAGTCTGAGCCGGGCAAAGAGCCCCGGCGTGAACAGGCGATCCTTGTTGGAGAAGACCGCCCGCGCCCGGATGGTCCCGGTCTCGGGGTTGAGCGCGTTGTCCACGAAATCGACGTAGCCCTGGTGGGGAAAGCGGCCGTCCTCGTTCATCAGCCCCATGTAGATGGGGTTCCGGACGTCGCGCGAGCTGGGCCGCGAGCCGTCCCGCGCCAGCCCCGCGTACTTGAGGTAGGTCTGCTCGTCGCCCTCGAAGTACACATAGATCGGGTCGAGCGAGACGACCGTGGTGAGCAGGGTGGCGGTAGGCGGGCCCGCCTGCACCAGGTTGCCCGCGGTCACGTCGGCCCGGCTCACGCGCCCCGCGATCGGCGAGCGGACGCGGGTCCACTCGAGATTGAGGCGAGCGGTCTGTACGGCGGCCTCGGCCGCGTGGACCGAGGCGTCGCCCTGACCCTGCGCACCCACCCGGCTGTCGAACTCCTGGCGGGAGATGGCCTGGACATCCACCAGGCGCTGCGCCCGCGCTACCTCGCGCGCCGCCAGCTCGGCGCCGGTTCGGGCGCGGGCCAGCTCGGCCTCGGTCCGGGCCAGCTCGGCCTCATACGGCCGGGGGTCGATCTCGAAGAGGACCTCCCCCTTCGTGACCTCCTTCCCCTCGGCGAAGGTCACCCGCCGGATGTAGCCCGACACCCGGGGCCGGATCTCCACCTGTTCCACGGCTTCGAGCCGGCCGGTAAACTCGTCCCATTCGGTGATTTCCCGCTCGGGCACGGCTGCGACGGTCACGGCGGGCGCGGGTGGCGGGTCGGCCGGCTTGGCGCCGCAGCCGGAAAGGGCCAGGGTCGCCCACAGGGAGCCGAACGGGAGCAGCCACCTTGTCCGCATGTCATCCTCCGCTTCGCCCCCGGCCCCGATCGCTCGGTGCACGGCGGGAGTTAGTACGTCAGTTGTACAACTATCTAACTTGAACCACACATTACGCCAGATGTTTCCGACTTGAACCACGCACTACGCCGGATGTTTCCGGCAGGATTCACTCAGACGGCCGCCGCCCGCCGATCGCCGCGGGTCCGGCGCAGCAGCTCCGCCGTGTACGCCGCCAGCACGTCCCGCCGCACCTCGCACTGGAGGAACTGTCCGTCCCGGTGGGCGTCGATCAGGCCCGCCCGGTTCAACTCCTTGATGTGATGCGAGATCGTCGCCTTGGAGACCGGAAACTGCTCCCGCAGCCGGAGGCACGGGCATTCCTTGTCTTCCCCCGCGATCGCCTCGAGCAGGGCCATGCGCCGGGGGTCGGCCAGGGCCTTGGCGATCAGCGCGAACTGCTGGGCGGTCAGCCTCGACCGCGGCGATGAGCGCGTTTTCACAGTTCAATGATCGTCGAACTCCCCGATCCGGTCAAGGGTCGCTCACGCGCGCCGTGTCGCAAGAGCGACGACTACGCCGAGTTATCGCGTCGGCGGTCGAGGCGATTCTGCACGCGGAGTACACGCCTGCACGAAGCGGTGGGTGTCCGGTCCGGCAGATGATCCGGCAGCGGGTGTCCTTCAAGATCGGTTAGCGCTTGTCTGGGGAACCCCCGGCTTTTCCGGCGTGTTGCGTTGGATCGTCGTGCCGCTCGCTCAACCCCCGAGACGTTCAACGCCGAGCCGGAGGGCTTTCATGGCCAAGTTGGCCCACCGACATGAGCCCTCTGGCGGAGCAAGGCGCCTGAAGAAGACCATCGCCCTCGCGGCAGGAGACACAGGCACGGCCCCGGCCGGGATGCACCACTACTCCGCCGCGAAGGGGCCTACGATCATCGCCGTCACCTGCGGCTTTCCGCATACCATCACCTACCTTCGGCGCTCCGACGTCCCACGGGGCGGCTTCCCCTATGGGAACTAGGCTTCCTGCGGCGACCGCCGCCGCCCGGATCGAGCGTTCGGTCGTCGCGACCGGGTTGACCTACCCTGCCCTGATCGGCGCGTTCGAGCGCGAGCTCGGACGCTGGGACGCCGGAGCCGCCTCCCGCCTGGTCGGGCGTGGCGCCACCTGGAGCGAGGTCGAGCGCGAAGTCGAACGCCTAGCGGGCCCGCACGGGCTGATGATCTTCCTTCGGGTGGACCAGGGGTTGGTGGTATCGCTCGCGGGGACAGCGAGACAGTGCTCGCTTTACCTGGTCGGCAATCCGATCATCGCCCAGCGCATCCTGAGCGTAGACGTCCGCGCCTGCCTCTACGTTCCGTTCCGCGTATCGATCTACGACGACGGCGGTCCGGGGGGCGCATGCATCGCGTACGACCGCCCATCCTCGTTTCTCGCGGCGCTCGGGCGCCCGGAGCTCACCGAGTTCGGAGTCCTGCTGGATCGCAAGATGGAAGGAGTGCTCGCAGCCGTCGGCCGCTGAGACCGCACCGGCTGCGCTCGAGCGATTCCTGGCGGCTTTGCCATCGCAGATCACCGCGCAGGGGCGTTCGAGACTTTACCGTGGTTGGGCTGTGACGTCGGCGCGCTACTTCTCCTGATCTTCTTTCCCCGGCGCGACATCACCAGCAGCTCGGCGCCGGGCCAACCGGTCACCAATCACCGCACATCCCGGAGGACCCTCAATGCCTACCATCACCACCAAAGACGGCACGCAGATCTACTACAAGGATTGGGGCACCGGACAGCCTGTGGTGTTCAGCCATGGCTGGCCCCTGAGCGCCGATGCCTGGGACGACCAGATGTTCTTCCTGGCCGGCCAGGGCTATCGCTGCATTGCCCACGACCGCCGCGGTCATGGTCGGTCGAGCCAACCCTGGAACGGCAATGATATGGACACCTACGCCGACGACCTCGCGGCGCTGGTCGAGGCGCTCGACCTGAAGAACGCCATCCACGTCGGCCACTCGACCGGCGGCGGCGAAGTCACCCGCTACATCGGCCGCCACGGCACGAAGCGCGTCGCGAAGGCGGTGCTGATCAGCGCGATCCCGCCGCTGATGCTGAAGACCGCTGCCAACCCCGGCGGACTGCCGATCGAGGTGTTCGACCAGCTCCGCGCCGCCAGCCTCGCCGACCGCTCCCAGTTCCTCAAGGACCTCAGCGCGCCGTTCTTTGGAGCAAACCGACCGGGCTCCAAGGTGTCGCAGGGCCTGCGCGACTCCTTCTGGCTCCAAGGCATGATCTGCGGATTCGTCGGCTTCTACGAGTGCATCAAGGTGTTCTCGGAGACGGACCTCACCGAGGACCTCAAGAAGTTCGACGTGCCGACCCTGATCCTGCACGGCGATGACGACCAGATCGTGCCGATCGGCGCGTCTGCCCTGCTTTCCTCCAAGCTGGTCAAGAACGCGCGGCTGGAGATCTACAAGGGCGCGCCCCACGGCATGCCCTCGACCCTCAAGGACCAGGTCAATAAGGACCTGCTGGCTTTCTTCAAGGAGAGCCGTACGGCCGACGCGGCGCGGGCACCGGCGCTGGCGGGAGCCCGGTAAAACGACCCGCTGGTGCCCGTATTCCGTTTAAGCTAGGATGAGTGGAGAGGGCGGCGCCGCGCGATCCGCGCGGCGCCGCCCGTGCACCCCGCTCCTTCCCCCATCATCGGACCCGCCGATGACCGACCCTCCCTATCCCTCCCGCGCCGATCCGTCCCAGGAGCCAGTCAGCCGTCGCACCGCCCGGAAGACTTCGCGGCTCCGGGGTGCCACGGTTACCGAGGGCCTCTGCCCGTATTGCGCCGTCGGCTGCGGGCAGCTCATCTACACCAAAGGCGGGCAGCTCATCGACATCGAGGGCAACCCCGACAGCCCGATCAACGAGGGCACCCTCTGCCCCAAGGGCGCCAACTCCTTTCAGCTCGCCGTCAATCCGCACCGCGTGACTCAGGTGCTGTACCGCGCTCCGTTCTCTGACCACTGGGATACCAAACCGCTCGATTGGGCGCTCGACCAGATCGCCCAGCGGGTCAAGACGGCGCGGGACGCCGACCTCACCGAGCGAACCGAGGCAGGGCGGCCGCTCAACGCGGTTCGCTCCATCGGCACGCTCGGCGGCGCCACCATCGACAACGAGGAGAACTACCTCATCAAGAAGCTCTTCGGCGGGGGCTTGGGGATCGTCTCCATCGAGAACCAGGCCCGAATATGACATAGCGCTTCGGTGCCCGGTCTGGGCGCCTCGTTCGGCCGAGGAGCGGCCACCACCTACCAGCAGGACCTGGCCCACAGCGATTGCATCCTGTTCATGGGCTCCAACATGGCCGAGGCCCACCCGGTGGGCTTCCGCTGGCCCATGAAGGCGAAGGAGCGCGGTGCCACGCTCATTCACGTGGATCCGCGCTTCACCCGCACGTCGGCCCTGTGCGACGTGCACGTCGGCATCCGCGCCGGCAGCGACATCGCCTTCCTCGGCGGCCTGGTCAACTACGTCCTGACCCACGATCGGTGGTTCCGGGAGTACGTCCTGCACTACACCAACGCGTCGACCATCGTGCAGGAGGGCTTCCACGACACCGAGGAGCTCGACGGCCTCTTCAGCGGCTATCACGGCAATCGGAAGACCGGCACCTATGACGCCCGCGGCGGCCGGTGGGGGTACGCCGGCGCGGAAACGCCCCACGTCGGGGAGGAGTGGAGCGGCGTCACTCCGATGTACAACATGGTCAGGCAGCAGCTCGGGATGTACGGCCACGGCATCGACACGGGCGCGCCGTGCCACTCCGGACCGCGAGGGGAGATGACCGCCGTGGTGGAGGGCGGGCCGGCCGCCGACCCGACGCTCGAGCATCCGCACTGCGTGTTCCAGATTCTCAAGCGTCACTTCGCCCGCTACACGCCCGAGGTCGTGTCGCAGGTGTGCGGCTGCTCGCCGGAGGAGCTGGTGCGGGTGGCGGAGCTCCTGTGCGCCAACTCCGGGCGCGAGCGCACGAGCGCCATCGTCTACGCGCTGGGGTGGACGCAGCACACCACGGGCGTGCAGATGATCCGCACGGCCGGGATTCTCCAGCTCCTGCTCGGGAACATGGGCCGGCCCGGCGGTGGCATCATGGCCATGCGGGGGCACTCCACGATTCAGGGCTCGACCGACCTCGCGACCCTGTATGACGCTCTGCCGGGCTACCTCCCGCAACCGTGCGCCGACGAGGTGCACGAGACCCTCGACTCCTACGTGGCGCACGAGGGGCTCGCGACCGGCTATTGGGCCAACTTCCGCAAGTTCATCGTCAGCCTGCTCAAGGCGTGGTACGGCAAGGCGGCCTCGTGGGAGAACGACTTCTGCTTCTCCTGGCTGCCGCGCGTGGACGCCGACTATTCCCAGCTGCCGTACTTCGATCGTATGGCACGCGGAGGCGTGAAGGGCTACTTCCTGTTCGGCCAGAACCCCGCCGGCGGCGGGCCGAACGCGGGGCTGCACCGCGCCGGCCTCCGCCGGCTCGACTGGCTCGTGGTGCTCGACTGGTTCGAGATCGAAAGCGCCGTATTCTGGAAGAGTGATCCGAGCGGCCCGTCGCCTCACCAGATTGGGACCGAGGTGTTCTTCCTCCCGGCGGCCGCCGGGCCGGAGAAAGACGGAAGCCTCACCAACACACAGCGCATGCTCCAGTGGCACGACAAGGCGCTTGATCCGCTCGGCGACAGCCGCTCCGACGCCTGGTTCATCTACAACCTGGGGAAGCGGCTCAAGCGGCTCTACGCCGGCTCGACCGATCCCCGCGACCAGCCCCTGCTTCAGCTCACCTGGGACTACGACTTCGACGAGCGTCCGCGACTGCCCGACGGCCGGCAGAGCCGCATCGATGGCGAGCCCGACCTGGAGAAGGTCCTGATGGAGATCAACGGCTGGCGCCTCAACGAGATCGATCCCAGGACCGGCCGGCCCCGGCTGGTGACGGGATTCGCCGAGCTCGAGGACGACGGCACGACCGCCTGCGGCTGCTGGATTTACAGCGGTGTGTTCCCCGAGCCGGGGCGGAACCGCGCGCGCGAGCGCAAGCGCACCGGTCATCCGCTCGATCCCGAGTGGGGGTTCGCGTGGCCGCACAACCGGCGGATCCTGTACAATCGCGCCTCGGCGGACCCGGAAGGCCGGCCCTGGTCAGAGCGCAAGAAGCTGGTCTGGTGGGACCGGGCGGAGCGCCAGTGGGTGGGCCTGGACGAGCCTGATTTCGAGCTGACCAAGCCGCCCGACTACGTGCCGCCGCCGGGCGCTTCGGGAATGGAAGCGATCGCCGGTGCGCAACCGTTCATCATGAAGCCCGATGGCGTGGGCTGGCTGTACGCTCCCAGTGCCGTGCGGGACGGTCCGCTGCCGGCCCACTACGAGCCGGTCGAGTCGCCGGTGGGGAACCTGCTGTACCCCCGCCAGACCACGAACCCCACCGTGCGGACGTTCGAGGGTCCCCTCAACCGGCTGGCGCATGCGCCGACTACCGACTTCCCCGTGGTCGCCACGACGTTCCGGCTCACCGAGCATTACCTCAGCGGGCCGATGAGCCGCTTCAACAGCTGGCTGAACGAGCTGCAGCCGGAAATGTTCGTCGAGCTGAGTCCCGAGCTGGCCGCGGAGCACGGCATCGTCCACGGCGGCTGGATGACGGTTCGCTCGGCCCGAACCGCGATCGAGGCCCGCGCGATGGTGACGCGCCGGCTCCGCCCGCTTCCGGTCGAGGGACGGATCGTACATCAGATCGGCCTGCCGTTCCATTGGGCCTTTGCCGGAGAAGTCGTGGGAGCGAACGCCAACGATCTCACCGCGATCGTGGCGGACCCCAACGTCAGCATGCACGAGTGCAAGGCGTTCGCCTGCCAGGTTGGCGCCGGGCGGCTCGACGGAGCCCAGCCGGCGCCCACCAAGACGCCGGCACCCTGGCCGACGCACGATCCCGTCCCCGACACGCCGGTGGCCGCTCAGCCGGAAGGACAGTTCGGCGATAATGGCTAGGGAGAAGGAGCTTGCGGCGCTGGCGCCCGGCAGCGACCCGCCCCTCGCATCGCCTGGGCTGCTGAATCGCCTCGTCGAGCCCTTCCACCGGGGCGCTGCGCCGGAGCCCGAGCCGCCCACCGGCTTCTACACCGACACCACCGTCTGCATCGGGTGCAAGGCCTGCGAGGTCGCGTGCAAGCAGTGGAACCAGCTCCCCGCGGACGGTTTCGCATGGCTTGGCGACAGCTACGACAACACCGGCCAGCTGTCCGCGACGTCCTGGCGCCATGTGAAGTTCATCGAGCAGTTCCCGGCAGACACCGAGCTCTCGTTGGCCGGGGCGGGCCCCGATCTGCTCGATCCGGGCCGCTGGCTCATGATGAGCGACGTCTGCAAGCACTGCGTCACGGCGCCCTGTCAGCAAGCGTGCCCTACCGGCGCGCTCATCCACACGGAGTTCGACAACGTCTACATCCAGCCCGACATCTGCAACGGCTGCGCCTATTGCGTCGCGGCCTGTCCTTTCGGGGTCATCACCCGCAGCGCGCTCGATGGGCACGCGCACAAGTGCACGCTCTGCTACGACCGCCAGCGAGACGGGCTGGTGCCGGCGTGCGCCAAGGCGTGCCCCACCCAGTCTATTCAGTTCGGTCCGATCGACGCGCTCCGCCAGCGCGCCCGCGCGCGAGTGGAGCAACTGCACCAACGGGGTGTTGCCGGCGCCTACCTCTATGGCGACGCCCCAAGCCCGACCTACTCCGCGCTGAATTCGTTCTACCTGTTGATCGATCGTCCGTCCGTCTATGGCCTCCCGGACGCTCCCTTCAACCCGTGGCTCCACATGAGGGGGGACTATATCCGCGCCATTGTTTCCGGGGTCGTGGCGATCGCTGTGTTCCTGTCGGTGCTGGTTCTGCTGGGTCGCTGACGTGGACGCGGAGTCGGTCCGTCCCGCAATGAACGCCGGCTACGCCGGCCGGCTCGTCACCAAGCCACCGAACTGGCACGGGCTCGTCGCGTGGGACACCCTGTTCAACAACCTGACCACCGGCCTGTTCCTCGTGGCGGCGCTCGCCGAGCTGGTAGCGCCGAGCGTGTTTGCCGTGGTTGCGCGGACGGCGTACCCGATCGCGCTGATGATCCTGCTCGCCGATCTGATCTGTCTCGTGCTGGACCTCGGCGATCCGCTCCGGTTTCATCACATGCTGCGGGTGTTCAAGCCCACGTCGCCCATGTCGCTCGGGACCTGGTGTGTCACCGTTTACGCGCTGCCGCTCACCGTTCTGGCGACGCTCGGCGTCCTCGCGCTGCTGCGCGTCCAGGGAGGCGCGGTGACCGCGCTCGAATGGGCCCGGCGGCCGGCGATTATTCTCGGCCTGCTGCCGGCTCTGGGCATCGCCGTGTACAAGGGCGTCCTGTTCAGCACCACGGCGCAACCGGGCTGGAAGGATGCACGCTGGCTCGGTAGCTATCTCGCCACGTCGGCGGTAACGCTTGGCGCGGCAGAGCTCTTGCTCCTCGCGCTCGTGACCGGACAGCGGGAAGCCGCGGTGGCACTGCGTGCCGCGCTGGTCCCGCTGGTCGCTCTCAGCGCCGGCTCGCTCGGCCTGGTGATCGCCGATGTCCGTGCAACGCTGGCCCGCGCCTACGGGCGCTCGGCGCTCGGTCGCCTCGCGCTTCTTTCCGTCGGCGGCGGGGTGTTGGCGCCACTGTGCCTGGTGGCGGTGAGGGGACCGATCGCGGCGACGGGGGTGATGCTGCTCATCCTGCTGGGGGCACTGCTCATTCGCACCGAGGTAGTGCGGCTGCCACACCTAGTTGCGGCGGCGGCGCCCGCACGGAGTCCGTCATACCCGAGCACGTGACCTTTCTGCGCGCCGTCGGCGCCTCGCCCGTCGGTGAGCACGCCCTTCGGGACTAGACCGAGTCCTGCGCGTCCGGGAAATACCGCTGACGAAGCCGCGCCAGCAGATCGGGATCGAGTCCGGGCGGCTCCAGCGCCACGGCGATCTCACGACCCACGTGCCGGACTACCCTGCCCTGGACCGGAATCGCCAGCTCGGCATCGAGGCGGAGCGTCCCCGCGACGTGACTCCCCACCGCGGGCGCGGGCTCGCCGGGCGCCAGGGCGTAGCGCAATCCCATCGCGCTCACATCGCGCAGCGGCGTGCGCACGTTGCTCGCCGCCGGGAACGGTAGCCGAGGCGCGCGGCGCCGCTCCCGCTGCCCCTGGAGCAGCACGGCGCGCTCGAGGTCGACCGCCGCCTGGGTGGGCCAGCGGTCACCCCGGGGCACAATGGCGAGCCCCGCCCGATCCAACCGGAAGACCCAGCCCTCGAGGCCCACGCGGCCGCCTGCACGCAACACCAGCTCGCCCACGACCGGCTCGCTCACCAGCCAGACCCGCCCAGGCGGCGCAGGCTCTACCCGGAGGCCGCCCACGCCGAGATCGCGAACGGCGCAGTGGAACCGCCCGATCTCGAGCAGTCCCGGCGCCGTTCGGCGGTACTCGGCTCGCGGGCTGGCGCGCCGGTCGAGATGGACCCGCTGTCGGTTCGACTCGTCGTACATGCGTCGGCGGAACTATCGCATCCGGCGGCCCCGGACGCTGTGATGCGGGAACCGGCACCGCGTCGAACACCGCGGCCACCGGCTTCCTGATCTTGGCGTGCACCTGAAACCTGAGCTCCGTGGTCCCTGCCCTGCTGTAGCCGGGGGCGGTCAATATGTTATAATTGTATAACATGTCAAAAGACCCGACGGACGACGCGATCTTCAAGGCGCTCGGGGATTCCCGCCGCCGTCGCATGCTGGACCTCATGAAGGACCGCGGCCGGACCACGGGCGACCTGTGCCGGCTCTTCGGGGACCTCGACCGCTGTACCGTGATGCAGCATCTGGCCGTGCTGGAACGGGCCGACCTGATCATCGTGAGACGATCAGGTCGGCACCGTTGGAACTACCTCAATCCCGTACCGATTCAGCAACTCGCCAATCGGTGGATCCGTCGTTATGCCGTGGGTACCGTGAACCGCTTGGCCCGGCTCAAGCGCGAGTTGGAGGGTGACACCGTCACCGATCCGGATGGCGAGACCGGCGGAGATCCGCGGGGTTCGCTCATGCTGCCGTAGCGGAACCGCCCGGTCGCCCGCACATTCAGGAACCCCCTACCCGGCGTCATCATCGCAGCTGCCCCTCCCGCGCCCGTGAGCGCCCTGCCCGACCGCGGGTCCGAACCCACCGTCGGTCCGATCAGCCACGTCCGCTGGCGGATCGTGGCGCTCCTGACCCTGTCGTCCTTCGTCGCCTACCTGCTGCGCCAGAACATGTCGGTCGCGGGCCGGCAGATGATGGGGGACCTCGGCATCACCGACGTGCAACTCGGGATCATCCTCGCGGCCTTCGCCTGGGGCTACGCCCTCTTCCAGCTCCCCGGTGGGGTTGTGGGGCACTGGGTCGGCGGGCGACGGGGCCTCACGCTGATCATGGTGCTCTGGGGTGCTCTCAACATGCTGGTCGGGCTGGTTCCCAGAACCGCCTCACCGCTCGCCGTCATCGGCAGCCTCGCGGCGCTGCGCTTCTTCATGGGCGCCACGCAAGCGCCGCTCTACCCGATCATGGGCGGCTTCACGATCGCACGCTGGTTTCCGGCGACCGGCTGGGCGCTTCCCAACGGCCTCTGCAACGCGGGACTCACGTTCGGCTCCGCCGCAACCGGGCCGCTCATCGCGTGGCTGGCGGTCGCCATCGGTTGGCGCGGGTCGTTCGGCGTGACCGGGCCGCTGGCGTTCGTGGTCGCGGCCTTGTGGTGGTGGTACGCCAGAGATCGGCCGGAGGATCACCGCGGCGTGAGGCAGGGCGAGCTGGCGCACATCAACGGGGGCCGGGCGCCGGAAGCGGCCGGAAAGAGCGAGTCCCTCGATTGGCGTCGGCTGCTCGGCAATCGCAACCTGCTGCTGATCACCCTCAGCTACTTCTTCGCCAATTACCTGTTCTACTTCTTCTTCAATTGGCTGTACATCTACCTGGTGGACGTGCGGAAGTTCACGCTCCTTGCGGGCGGCGCCTTCGCCGCGGCGCCCTGGATCACCGGCGCGGTGGGCGCTGTCGCGGGCGGCATCGTGTGCGACCGCCTCTCCCGGCGCTACGGTACCATCCGCGGATGCGGGGTGGTCTCCATGATCGGCCTGGGCCTCGCCGGCGTCTTCCTCGTGGCGGCCGGCGCGGTGCCCAGCCCGTATGTGGCCGTCGTGCTGCTGTCGCTCTGCCTCGCCGGGCAGCAGTTCACCGACAGCGCGGCCTGGGCGGCGACCACCCTCGTGGGCGGGCGTCAGGCGTCGGCGGCGTGCGGCGTCCTCAACACCGGGGGCAACGTGGTCGGCGGAATCGGCGCGCTCCTCGTACCCCTTGCGGCGCGAGAGCTGGGTTGGCCGGCGGCGCTCGGCACCGCGGCCCTGTCGGCGTTCCTCGGCGCCGCGGTCTGGATCTGGATCCGGGCCGAGGTGCCTCCTTCGGCATCTCGACGCTGATCGGTTTCGCGCCACGTGAGGGCGTTCCCCCTTCCGAAGACCTGCTCCCCGCTTCATCGTAGACTCTGCAGCAGGTACCACCATCGTAGCCGGAGGACCGTATGGCGGGAGCATTCGAACTGCGGCAGATCAACAACGGCCAGTTCATGTTCAACCTGAAGGCGGCCAACGGGGAGATCATACTGACCAGTCAGTCCTACGAGACCAAGGCGAACGCGGAGGACGGGATTGCTTCCGTCCGGGCGAGCGCTCCGATCGACGGGCGCTTCGAGCGGCGGAAGGCGACCGACGGAGAGCACTACTTCGTCTTGAAGGGGGCGAACGATCAGGTAATCGGTCGGAGCGAGCTGTACGTGTCGGCGTCGGCCGTGGAGAACGGGGTTGCCTCGGTGCAACGCAACGCCCCGGGTGCGGATACGCGGGACCTCACGCTGGGGTTGGCGGGCGCTCGCTAGTCCGGGGCTCCGGAGACCCTCCGTGGCCGCAGCGGCCGGACGGCCGGCCTCGAGCCGTTCGCCTCAGGGCTCGCCCGATACTACGCCGGACGCTGTCCAATCTCGTTGCGAACATCACCTTGCCACGGAGAAAGCCCAATGAGACCCCTGACAGTCTCGGCCCAGGCGCTGATCGGCATCACGACCTGCGCGCTCCTTGTGATCGGTGCCGGCGGAACGGCGGCCGCCCAGGACCCGGTGAAGGTCGCCCCGAAGAACTTCAAGGTGCTGCTGGAGAACGATAAGGTGCGGGTACTCGACTTCCATACCGCGGCCGGGACCAAAATCCCCATGCACTCGCATCCGGCCTACGTCAGCTACAGCATCTCCGGTGCGGGGAAGACCAAGTTTACGTCGGCGGACGGCAAGACGACCGAGGCGGCGGCCGCCACCGGCCAGGCCACCTGGCACGATGCCGAAACCCACGCGAGCGAGTACGAGGGGACGGGAACGACACACGTCCTGCTGGTGGAGCTCAAGGGCCGCTAGACAAAAAGCCTGCGACCACGGGCGTCCTAAAGCCCGTCGAAGGCGAGGCTCATCAGGCCCCACCGTCCGTTTGCGCGTAGGCCTGCGTTAGGGCGCACACGTTCTTCCCCAGCTCGAGCCGCGCTGCGTCTTCCTCGCCGGCGGTCAGCAGCCCGGCGTTGACCCGCTTGATGTCCGCATACTCCGCGATCGTCTCCGGCAGGCTCTCCAGCAGATATCGCACGAATGCCGCGTCGGTCCCGCCCGCGAGTGCCACCAGCCCGTCGTTCGTCCGGTTGAGGAGCGCCAGCGGCGCCGCGAAGACGCCGTCGGCCCGCGCCTCTTCCAGGGAGCTGAAGTGCCCGGGGAGGACCACGGTACCACCGGGCAGCGCCGCGAGCCTCCGGAGCGATCGCGCATGCAGGAGCGCCCACGCCTCGGCTCGGCCGCCGAGGTCGGGCCGAGCGATCGACCGGATGAAGATGCTGTCGCCAGTGAACAGGTACGGATCCAGCCGGAGCGCGGTGAGCCCCAGCGTGTGGCCGGGGGCGTGCAGCGCCTCCAGCCGGTGCCGGCCGACCTGATAGGCCTCCCCGTCGCGGATCGGCTCGTACGGGATGGTGGCGGGCATCAGGTCCAGCGGATGCACGGCGTCGTACGGATGAAGATGGTACGTCGCGCCGGTTTCGCGCGCGAGCGCGGGGCCGCCGCTCACGTGGTCGGCATGACCGTGCGTGTCGATTACCCGCTCGATGGTGAAGCCGGCGGCGCGGGCCAGCCCCACATAGGGATCAAGGTGGCGGGTCGGGTCGATGACCGTCGCCCGTCCACCGCTCGCCACCACGTAGCTCAGGCAGCCGCGCGCCGGCCGGCTCACCTGGTGGATCACGAGGTCGGCCGTCTCCACCACCGTGCGGGTGGAATAGTGCCCGCCCCACGCGGTCATCCCGCCCGCGAGCGTGACGGCCGGATAGCCCAGCCGGCGGAGGCCCTCGGTGACGAACACGGCGGTGGTGCCCTTGGCGCACACGGTCACGATGGGGCGGTCGCGCGGGAGGCGGTCCGACAGATCCCGCTCGACGCACGCCACGATCGCCTCCACCATGTCCTCGTGGCCGCCGGCCTCAAGCATCTCGAAGTACGGCAAGTTGACGGCCGGCACCGGGCCCCGCCCTTCCACCCGGAAGCGCTCGAACTCATCGCGGTCCCGCACATCGAGGACGAACACGTCGTCGCCCCGCTGGAGGCCCTCGAGGAGCTGCCGCACCGTCCAGACGCTGTCGCCTAGCTCCATCCCGAGCCCCCGATCCATGACTTCGCGTGCTCAAGATTGGCACCCTCCGGCGCCTCGAACAAGGCTCGGTGCTGAAAAGCGAAAGGTCCGCGACGTAGTGTCCCGGACCTGACGCTTCAGCGAAAACCGTCAGTTGCCGATGCGAAGGGTCGCGCCGCCGGTCACGGGCACCCGCGCCGTGCGGGCTCTGTGGGGTGAACATGACCGGGCTGCCGCCCCAGGCCGGGGGCACCGGGTCGGGACAGGCGTAATGGGACGATGACGGCATGGAACGCGGGACTCCTCGAGCCAAGGGCGGATGGACACTGCGGGTCCGCACCGGCTC
>CAZFKN010000022.1:0-7720 GCA_964519805.1 uncultured Gemmatimonadaceae bacterium | reverse complement strand
AACGCGGGACTCCTCGAGCCAAGGGCGGATGGACACTGCGGGTCCGCACCGGCTCGAACTTCCTTCGAGCACTCCAGTGCGTGATGCGCAGCGTCCACGCCGAGCCGTCCCGCAAACGCTTGACGAACGAGCGGCAACCCGTGCCGATCGCCGCGATGTAAAAGCAGATTCCAGGCCAACATGCGCGTTTGACTGGCGCAAAAGCTTACGCTACGAATGCGCCATCATTTCCAATACACTCATGCGGGCGATAGTCGCGGGCGTCGCGATTCGCGTCGTGCGCGCCGCGCCGTGGAGGGACGAAACACACGAGGCACGCCTCCTTTTGACGAGATGGCGCGGTTTCTGCCGATCGGATGGCTTCGACGGCAGCATCTGCCGCCCACATGTCCCCTGTAGATTGGACAGCGTTATGCGCCGAATCCTGCTTCTCGCACTCATCGCCCCCTCGAGCACCGAGCTCCGGGCCCAAGCCGATACCGCTGTGCCGCCGGCAGTGTTCGCCGCGTTGCGTGCGACGGTCGCGAGCCTCTACGTCACGCCGTTCGACAAGGACTCGCTCGCCCGCTTCTCGTCCGCAGGGACGATGCTCGCGTCGCTTCGGGATCGACACACGGTCCTCTTCTCGCCCCAGGGCCTGAAAGACTTCAAGGTGATGGCCGGCGAGAGCTTCGGCGGGATCGGCGCCAGACTCGGCGTCCTGCGCGACACGGTCTACCTCAGCAGCGTGATCGCTGGCGGCCCTGCGGCCAAGGCCGGTCTCACGGCATTCGATCGCGTCGTGGCGGTCGATGGCCGGTCGGTCGTCGGCCTCACGGTCGATGAGGCGGTGACCCACATCCGCGGCGGCGTCGGATCCACGGTGCGCCTCACGCTCCGCCACGCGGGAGCGATCCGCACGCTGTCAGTTTCCCGGGATTCGGTGTCGGTGCCGTCGGTCAGTGGCGTCGCGATGCTCGATGGCGGCGTGGGCGTGTTGCGGCTCCGCCAATTCGGCCCGGGTGCCACCGACGAGCTGGTCGTGGCGGTGGACCACCTCGTCGGTGCCGGCGCGAAGGGCCTGGTCATCGATCTGCGCGGCAACCCCGGCGGCCTGTTGGAGGAAGGGCTGGGCATCGCGCAGTTGTTTCTGCCCGTAGGCACCGGCCTGGTCGAGGTACGCGGGCGTCCGGGATCACCGGTGCAGCGCGCACGGGTCATGGCCGAGCCACGCTATCCCAAGCTCCCGCTCGCGCTCCTCATCGACGGCTACTCCGCGTCCGCAGCGGAGGTGCTGACCGGCGCGCTTCAAGATGCGCATCGGGCCAGCGTGCTGGGCACACAGAGCTATGGAAAGGGGTCGGTCCAACAGATCATGCCGCTGCCCGAGGGCTGGGCGGTCAAGCTCACGGTCGCCAAGTGGTTCACGCCGGCCGGCCGCGGCATCGATCGTGGACCACAACCGACGGATGAGTCGGTCGATCCGCCCGCCATCCATCAAGGCGGCATCAGGCCCGACGTCGCGCTGTCGGCGGACTCGACGCTCGCGCCGCCCTCGGCGGCGCTGACCACCGTCGCGGGCACGACTTGGCAGGCGCTGGCCGACCGCATTGCGGACTGGACCGAGCGCGCGACGGCCGCCGGCACCTATGCGGCGACGCCTGAGGACGGCGGCTCTGTGCTCGCCGGTGTGAGCGTGCCCGACAGCCTGACCGCCGCCATGGCTACCTGGCTCGCCGGCCGTCTCACCGAGAGCGTGATGAACGCGCGCTACGGTGAGTCCGCCCAGGAGGGCTGGCGGCTCACCCGGGATGGCGAGGTCGAGGCCGCGCGCGCCTGGATGGCCGGTCGCCTCTAGAAGAACCGGCCGTGACCGACCTGCTCGCGGTTCTCGCCCTCGGCTTCTTTCTGGGGATGCGGCACGCCACCGACCCGGATCACGTCATCGCGGTCACCACCATCGTCGCCCGCCAGCGGACCACGAGGGCCGCCGCCCTGATCGGCGCGGTGTGGGGTGTCGGGCACACGCTCACGATCCTGCTGGTTGGCAGCGGCATCATCCTGTTCCGTTGGGTGATCCCCGATCGGATCGGTTTATCGATGGAGCTGGCCGTGGGGATCATGCTCATCGTGCTGGGCATCGCCAATCTCCACGAGTTCCTGGGCCTGGCTCGCCGGGCGGGGGCCACTGCGATGGCTACGCCCCCGCTCTCAGCGCCGGACGCGGCACCGACGCACATCCACTCGCACGCCCACAGCCACGGCGACTACGTCCACACCCACCCGCACGGACATCAGCCGGAGGTGCATCCCCACCGGTCGGACCAGACCCCGATCGGCTGGCTGGACCGCCACTTCGGCGGCAGAGGCCTCTACCAGCTCGTCCGACCGCTCGTGGTGGGCATTGTCCACGGGCTCGCGGGGTCGGCCGCGGTGGCCCTGCTCGTGCTCGCCGCCATCGGCAACCCGAGGTGGGGTGTCCTCTACCTGCTCATCTTCGGCGTCGGGACGATCGTCGGCATGATGGTCATCACCGCCGCCATCGCCGTGCCGTTCGCGCTGAGCCCGCAGCAATCGCGCCTTGCCGGTCGTCTCCGCCTCGCCTCCGGCCTCGTCAGCGTCGCATTCGGATGTTTCATCGTCTATCAGATTGGAATCGTCCACGGGCTTTTCACCGCCAACCCGCAGTGGACGCCCTCCTGACGGCCTTTCGGTCGCCGCCCTTCCGCAATCCGTGTTTGACCCGCACCTTCGCGGTGGCGTTGCCGGCCGACGGGTGACCTCAGTCCCGGCTCGGGCGGCGGCGGAACGGTCTCCTGGAGGCAGGTATGCCGCTCTACCTGTGGAGGGTCTCGTACACCCCGGACGGTACCAAAGGGCTGATCAAGGACGGCGGGACCAAACGCCGGGACTTCGTGAAGCAGATGGTCGAACGGCTCGGAGGGAAGGTCCATTCCTTCTACTACGCGTTGGGCGACGCGGACGTGGTCGGGATCGCCGAGTTTCCCGATCAGGCCACGGCCATGGCCCTGAGCCTTGCTGTGAACGGCAGCGGCGCCGCCCAGCTCCGGACGACCCTGCTCATCACGCCTGAAGAGGTGGACGCGGCCGCGAAGAAGCAGGTCGGGTACCGGGCTCCCGGCACCTGATGCCAATGCGGGCGGCCAAGGCCGAGCCGTTCGTCGAAGCGAACGCCCGGTACGAGCGCTGGCTGGGTGCCCAGCTCCCGTTGCTGCGCCCCGACCTCCGGCGCAAGCACGCCGCGATGGCCGAGGCCGCCTTCCCCTTCCTCCGCGCGACGTTCTTCCGCTGGGCAGAGCGGTGGCCGGTGGCTTGTCCGCAGCTGCTCGATGCGCCGCTGGTACTCGCCATCGGCGATCTCCACGTGGAGAATTTCGGGACCTGGCGGGATCTCGAGGGGCGCCTGGTGTGGGGCGTGAACGACTACGATGAAGTCTGGCCCCTGCCCTACACCAATGATCTCGTGCGCCTCACGGCCAGCGTCATCCTCGCGATCGAGAACCACGACCTGATCCTCGAGCCCGAGCGGGCGGCCGCCGCCATCCTCGCGGGGTATGAGGAGGCCCTGACGGCCGGACCGCGACCGTTCGTGCTTGCCGAGCACCATCACGCGCTCCACGAGATGGCCGTTCACCGCCTGAAGGACCCCAAGGCATTCTGGGACAAACTCGAGGGAATGCCGAAGCCCCGCCGTAAACCGCCCGCGGGCGTTCGCCGGACGCTCCGGCGGGAGCTGCCGGATGCGGATCTGGACGTCCGTTTCGTGCATCGGATCTCCGGGCTCGGCAGCCTGGGCCGGGTCCGATGGGTCGCGATCGCCGACTGGCATGGGGGCAAGGTTGCGCGCGAGGCGAAGGCGCTGGCGCCATCCGCCTGCGCCTGGGCCACCGGCAAGGAGCGGAACGCGCGCATCTATTGTCGGCGCATGCTGGACGAAACTCTGCGGTATCCCGATCCGTTTCTACGGGTCAAGCGGCGGTGGATCATCCGCCGGCTCGCGCCGGACTGCTCCCGCATCGACCTCGCGGCGCTGCCCCGGGCGCGGGACGAGCTGTCCCTGCTTCAGGCGATGGGAACGGAGACTGCGGGCGTGCACCTCGGAAGCACACGTGCCAAGCTCCTGCGGGCCGACCTTCGGGCGCGGCCTGCCGGCTGGCTTACAGAGGCCGCCCACCGCATGTCCGACCTCGTCCGGACCGACTGGCGAGCCTGGCGAGCGCACTGGAGAAAGAACGGGAAGTAGTCTGCCTCCGCCCAGAGGTCACACGGCAACGGCCCACCCCGTTACCGCGCGGACCCGGCGTCGGCTTTGCGCCTCAGCTCTTCGAGGTGAGCGCGCCGCCGACCTTGCCCGAGATGAGGCCGAAGATCGCCCCCAGGGCCATGGAGACGACGACGAGAATGAGCGCATTCCCCATGCTGCCCGACATCAGCTTTTCCTTCACCATGTTCTCGGCCATGTTGCCGAGCAGGTAGGCGAACACCGCCGCGTAACCGTACACGTTGGTCGGAATGCTCGAGAACGCCTTGATGTGCGCTCCGAGGCAGAGGACCAATACGGTCAGACCGACGACGATCGCCGCCCAGGCCTCGAGGCCAATCGAGTCGGCCATCGGGAACGAGAGGATAATGAGCGCCGCAATCCAGGCGATCACCGCCCCGAACGCGTTGCCGACGATGGTGTTCTTGAGCGCGTTGTTGTCGCCGCCCGAGTGGAAGAAGCAGGCCCAGGCGATGAATCCGGCCCAGATGAGCAGGTGAAGCTTCAAGTACAAAAATGTTGCGATTCCGCCCAGAACCCCGATGCTGACCGACAGCGCGACGAGTTGCGACATAGTGACGCCTCCCTCGTGACTGAGACCGGATGCAGGGCGCCGCCACCCCCGGGTGGGCGGGAGTGAGGGCGTGTGGAATGTGCGTTGGGCAGGGTTCATGTAGCACCTGGAGGCTGGCTTGTCAAATTTTGATGCAGGCCCCTTCCTGGGGGACCCCCCGATGGGTACGCCCGGACGGCGCCGCGCGACCGGCGTGATCGCCGCCCTCCTCCCGCTCATGGTTGGGGTCGGCAGCCTCTCCGCCCAGCGCCCGACCGACGCCGCCGGGCTCGGCGACGAGGCGGTCAAACGGGCGGTCGAGTATCTCCGGATCAACACCAGCAACCCGCCGGGCAACGAAGACCAGACCATGCGGTTCTTCGCCCGGATTCTCGCCGACGAAGGCATTCCCTTCGACACGGCGTCGTCGGCGCCGGGGCGCGGGAACATCTGGGCCCGGCTCAAAGGCGGCCGGGAAGCGGCGCTGGTCCTCCTCCACCACATGGACGTAGTCCCCGCCGATCCGCGCTATTGGACCGCGGACCCGTTTGCCGCGACGGAGAAGGACGGAATGGTCTACGCCCGCGGCGCGCTCGACACGAAAACGCTGGGCATCATGGAGCTGGAAGCGTTCCTCGCCCTGCACCGTCTCAAAGTTCCGCTGGCCCGCGACGTCATCTTCTTGGCCACGGCGGACGAGGAGGCGGGAGGAACGTTCGGGGCCGGATGGGTCGTCACCCATCACCCCGAGGCATTCGCCGGCGCCGGACTGCTCCTGAACGAAGGGGGCGAGGGTACCGAGGCCGACGGCCGCAAGGAGTTCGGCGTCGAGATCACGCAGAAGGTGCCACTCTGGCTGGACCTGGTTTCGACCGGAAGGCCGGGCCACGGGTCGGTCCCGCCCATCAACTCATCGGTAGACCGACTGATACGTGCCCTCGAGCGGCTTCGGACCCACCAGTTCGCGCCCCGAATCGTCCCGACCGTGGACGCGTACTTCAGGGCGCTCGCCGCCACCGCCGAGCCGGAATGGAAGGGTGCCTACACCGACATCGCGAAGGCCGCGGCCGATCCGAATACGCTGCTCCGGCTCCAGCTCGACCACCCGGGCCTGGCGGCGCTCACCCGGAATACCTGCGCCATCACCGTCCTTCGGGCAAGCGACAAGATCAACGTGATTCCACCCGAAGCTCGGGCCCAGCTGGACTGTCGGCTGCTGCCGGACCAGGATCCGGCCGCCTTCATCGGCGAGGTGGAGGCGGTCCTGGACGACCCCGGCATCAAGGTCCAGAGGATTCTGGGCTTCACACCCGCCGTCTCGGGGACGGACACCCCGCTCTACCGTGCGATCGTGGACGTGACCCGGCGCCACTTCCCCGACGCCAACATCGTTCCGGCCGTGTCGACCGCCTTCACCGACAGTCATTTCTTCCGCGACCGCGGCGTCGCGAGCTACGGCTTCGCGCCGATTCTCATCCCGGAACAGGATGAGGCCGGAATCCACGGCAACAACGAGCGCCTGTCGCTCGACAACATCCGGCGCGGCACGGCGATGATCCTGGAGATTGTACAGGCCGTGGCGGGCAAGGCGGCCAGGTAAACATGGGCCGCCTCCTCGTACTGTTCGTGACGGCGTTCGTGGACATGGTGGGGCTCACGATGATCATCCCGTTGCTGCCCTACTACGCCACCCAGCTCGGCGGCAGCGCGGCGATCGTCGGCCTGCTCATCTCCGCATTCTCGGTCGCCCAGCTGGCGGGCGCTCCAGCGTGGGGTCGCCTATCCGATCGCTATGGGCGGCGCCCGGCCATCCTGGCCGGGCTCATCATCACTGCGGTGGCATATGTGATCTTCGCCCTGGCCGGCTCCGTCTGGATGCTCTTTCTGTCCCGCATCGTCCAGGGAATGGGCGGGGGTACGATCGGTGTAGTCCAGGCGTACGTGGCCGATGCCTCGCCACCGGAAGGGCGCACGAAGAGCCTGGGCTGGCTCTCCGCCGTCACCAGCCTCGGCGCCGTGGCCGGGCCCGCTCTGGGCTCGCTGCTGGTACGGGTCGGCGGGCAGCAGGCACCGGGACTGGCCGCCGCCGCGCTCTCGCTTCTCGTAGCGGTGTTCGCGTGGCGCTACCTCCGCGAGTCCCGCGAGCTGCGCGCCTCCGGCGGGTTCGCCGCTACCACCTCACGCACTACCGGCCGCGCCGCCGTCGCGAGCGTGCTGGCCAAGTGGTACGAGCCGGCGCCCCGGCTCATCTGGATCTACGCCGTCGCGATCGGCGCATTCTATGGAACCATCCAGACCGTGCCGCTGCTCCTCCAGCGCCGGATGGGGATCACCGAGGAGAACATCGGCTGGTTCGTGATGTACCTGGGCGGCATGGGCGTCGTGGTCCGCACGCTCATCCTCGGCCCTGCCGTGGACCGCCTGGGAGAGTCGCGGCTGTCCCGCCTGGGCCTGGTCGTGCTCGCGGGTGGGCTGGTCGCCACCGGCCTCGCGAAAGGTTGGGCGCTCCTGGCCGTGGGATTTACCCTGATGCCGCTCGGGACTGCGTTCGTTTTCCCCTGCGTGACCGGCCTGCTCTCACGCGTCGTGCCCAGCCGCGAGCGGGGTCTCTACATGGGAGTCCAGCATACGTTCGGCGGGATTTCGCGAGTGGCGTTCCCGATCGCGGCCGGATTCCTGATGGACGGCCTGGGCGTGGGCGTGCCGTTCTGGATCGCCGGCCTTCTGGTGCTGGTGACGCTCCCGCTCACGCGCGCCATCGGAGCCCCGCCCGGGGCTGAGCCGGCGGCGGCAGTGGAAGCCCGCAAGCTGGCCGCCGCCGACCTCACGGCGGAATTCCAGGTCGAAGCGCCAGCCGGCGAGCAGTCCCCCGGTCGGAGCTAGGCTGGCCTCGTCTTCAAGAGCGC
>CAZFKN010000021.1:0-36316 GCA_964519805.1 uncultured Gemmatimonadaceae bacterium | reverse complement strand
CCCCTGAACCGTGAACAGTGAACGGTAAACAGTGAACGGGGAGGGCGACGCGGCCCGGCGCCGCCGGTTCACTGTTCACGGTTCGCTGTTCACTGTTCACGTCTTTCCCAACCGATGCCCCTCCTGACGAATATCGGCCTTCTCGCCACCTGCCGCGCCTCCGGCTCGCAGGGTGACATCCATCCGATCCCGCGCGCGGCGCTGGCGTGGGACGACGGAAGGATCGTGTGGACGGGGCCGGAGGCCGATCTGCCCCCACGGCTGCGGCGCGGGGACCGTCTGGACGCGGGCGGTCGGCTGGTGATCCCGGGCCTGGTCGACTGCCACACGCACCTGGCGTTCGGCGGGTGGCGGGCCGACGAGTTCGAGCGGCGGCTGCGAGGCGAGGGCTACCTGGAGATCGCGGCCGCCGGCGGCGGCATCGCCGCGACGATGCGGGCGACGCGCGCGGCGACGGAAATCGAGCTGCTGCAGCGCGCCGCCGGGTTCCTCGACGGCATGCTGACGCTCGGCGTGACCACGGTCGAGTGCAAGACCGGCTACGGACTCGACGAGGAGGCCGAGCTGAAGCTGCTCCGGGTCTACCAGCGGCTGGGTGAGCTCGCCGCCCAACGTCTCGTGCCGACGCTGCTCGCGGCCCACGTCGTGCCGCCCGAGTACCGTGGCCGCCGCGACGCCTACGTCGAACTGATCACGGGGACCATTCTGCCCGCCGCGACCGCGGCACGATTGGCCAGGTGCTGCGACGCGTTCGTCGAGGAGTCGGCATTTACGGTCGACGAAGCCCGGCGGATCCTGGTTGCGGGGCGCGCGCTGGGGCTGGGTGCCCGGCTGCACGCCGACCAGCTCACCGCCTGCGGCGGGGCGGAGCTTGCCGCCGAGGTAGGCGCCCTGTCGGCGGACCACCTGGAGTGCGTGACGCCGAGCGGCATGGCGGCACTGCGGGACGCGGGGGTCGTGGCCGTGAGCCTCCCCATCGCGACGCTTTATCTCGGTCAGCGACCCATGCCGGCACGGGCCTTGATCGAGGCCGGCGTTCGCGTTGCGGTGGCGACCGATTTCAACCCCGGCTCCGCCCCGAGCTGGCACCTTCCGCTCGCCCTCACTCTCGCCTGTACGCTCCAGCGAATGACTCCGGCGGAAGCGCTCAAGGGGGCGACGATCCATGCGGCCCGGGCCGCGGGGCTCGAGGCGGAGGTCGGGTCGCTCGAGCCGGGCAAAGCCGCGGACTTCGCGATCATCGACGCACCCGATGTGAACCACTGGCTCTACTACTTCCGGCCCAACGCCTGTGTGGAGACCGTGATTGGCGGAGTGACCCGCTGGCGGGCGGCATGACGCGGGAGGAGCTGCTCCGGCGACTCGTCGCCATCGATTCGCGGAGCGAAGTCAGCAACCGCGCCATCGCCGACTTCATCTGCGACTATCTGGACGCACCCGGCGTGCGCATCGTTCGGAACCACTCGCCCGATGGCACCAAGCTCAATGTCGTCGCGGCCCGCGGGCCGGCGCGGGAAGACCGGAGCGGACTCGTGCTTTCGGGGCACATGGACACGGTTCCGTTCGGCGAGCCCGATTGGTCGACCGACCCGCTCGTCCTCGGCCGGCGCAACGAGCGCTACTTCGGCCGAGGCGTCTGCGACATGAAGGGCTTCCTGGCGCTCGCCGTGGAGCGGTTCGCCGAGGTGCCGGCCGCTCTCGAGCATCCGCTGGTCTTGCTCTTCACCTACGACGAGGAGCTGGGCACGATCGGGGCGCGGCATCTGGTCGAAACGTGGTCCTCCGCCGAGCCGCTCCCGCGGGCCGCGGTGATCGGCGAGCCGACGTCCCTCGAGGTGGTGCGAATGCACAAGGGCCACTTCAAGGTCCGCATCGTGGTGCTCGGGCATCCCGGTCACAGCGCGTACCCCGCCTCGGGCAGGAACGCGATCGAGATGGCCGGTGGCGTGATCCACGAGCTCGGTCGGTTGGGACGGGAACTGGAGGGGGAGATCCCGCCGGAGGCGGCCCTTTTCGGCGAGATCCGCCACGCCACGATCAACCTCGCCACGATCGCGGGCGGGACGGCCCTCAACGTGATCCCCGGCCGCTGCGTGCTGGAGATCGGCATCCGGCTGCTGCCGGGGATGACGGGGGCCGACGCGTCCGAGCGGGTGCGACGCGCCGTGGAGCGGGCCGTCGGTAGGGAGGCCTACGCGTTGGAGCCGATCAACGAGAGCCCGGCCATGGCCACACCCGAAGCGGCGCCGATTCACGGGACGCTGTGCGCCCTCGCGGGCCAGGCCGGCTCGCGCGCGGTGGCGTTCACCACCGACGGCGGCTGGCTTGGCAAGCTGGGCCTGGATTGCGTCGTCTTCGGACCGGGGTCGATTCAAGCCGCCCACAAGCCCGACGAATGGCTGCCGGTCGCCGAGTTCGAACGGGCCGCGGGCCTGCTCGAGTCGGTCGTGGACCGGTCCTGCGTCCGAGCCGGGTGAGCCCATGACCGTTCGAGTGATCGAGGCGGACCTGACCTGGACCGGCGCCCGATTCGAGCCCGGCATCCGAATCGCCATCGATGAGAATGGCAGAATCGTGAGCGCGGGACGCCTCGAGGCCGCGGCCGGCGAGCGCCTGGGCCGGCGCGCCCTTCTGCCCGGCTTCGTCAACGCGCACTCGCACGGATTCCAGCGTGCACTTCGAGGCCGGGGTGAACGCTTCCCGCGTGGGGCCGGGAGCTTCTGGACCTGGCGTGAGACGATGTACGAGCTGGTCGCCTCTCTCGACGTCGAGGCGGCTCGGCGGGCCTACGTCCAGGCTTTTTCGGAGATGCGGGACGCGGGCATCACGACCGTGGGCGAGTTCCACTACTTGCATCACGTCGGTGACGGGCTGGACTACGGATTCGATCGCGTCGTGCTCGACGCGGCCCGCGCGGTCGGCATTCGCTTGGTCCTCCTGAACGTTTTCTACGCGACGGGAGGCATCGGGCGCGGACTCGACGGCGCGCAACGCCGCTTCCGGTCCGAGGGCCTAGCCGGCTACCGTGCACAGCTGGACCGGCTGGACGGGGTGCTGGACCGCGGGCTCCAATCGCTGGGGGTGGTGGCGCACAGCATCCGGGCCGTGCCGCTCGCGGAGATTGCAGAGCTGCACGCCGAAGCCACCAAACGCCGTCTCCCGTTCCACATGCACGTGGAGGAGCAGCCGGGTGAGATCGAGGAGTCACTTGCGGCGTATGGGCGTCGCCCCATGGCGGCCCTGCTCGACGCGCTCACGACCGCCGACAACTTCACGGCCGTGCACTGCACCCACACCGACCCGGCGGACATGGGTCGCTTCCTCGCCGCCGGGGGCACGGTGTGCCTGTGCCCGCTCACGGAGGCCAATCTTGGCGACGGGCTGCCGGCCCTCGACCAGATCCACGGCGCCGGGCGCCTGAGCCTGGGCACGGACTCCAATGCGCGCATCGGCTTCGTGGAGGAAATGCGGTGGCTGGAGTACGGCCAGCGGCTCCGGCTGGGCAGGCGGGGGATCCTGGCGAACGGGGGCGGGCGGGTGGCCGCGCGCGTGCTCGAAGCGGCCACATTGGGAGGCGCCCGCGCGGTCGGGGTGGATGCGGGGAGGATCGACGCCGGCTGCTGGGCCGACCTCGTCGCGATCGACCTCGACGCGCCCGCGCTGGCGGGCGTCGACCCGGAGCACCTGCTCGACGCGGTCGTCTTCGGGGCCGAGGAATCCGTGCTCTGGGGGACGGCCGTGGGGGGCGCCTGGCGTCGCCGGGGCGAGTCCCTCGCCTCCGGACCGGTGGCTACTGGCGGACGTGCATGAGGTGCCACATTATCCAAGGCTCGCCATGGCATCGGCAAGCCCGTGCCACCAAGCTCGTTGAGATCCCCTAGCGGAGGGTAATGTGATGCCGGTTGGGTATCGTGGTGTCGTGGTCGCGTCCTCGGTCGCGGCGCTCGCGCTGGTCGCCGTAACCGCATGTGGCGGTGCCGGAAAGTACGCGGGCAGCTACAAGCGTGAGCTCTACGGCGAAGGCGACGTGCTGATGAAGCTCGGCACTGACGGAACGGTCGAGCTGACGCTGCCGGCGCCCCGGTGGGCCGATAACCCGAACATGACAGGCAAGGCCTCGTTCAAGGGCGACACGCTGGTCTTCCCGGCCGACACGGCGATCAAGTGCGCCGCCGCACAGGCACTCTACGTCTTCAGCGCGAGCGGGGACGAGGTCCAGGTGTCGGGTGTGGGCATGGACGGCTGCGGCGCCCGGCATGCCGCGCTCGAGGGCGCCTGGAAGAAGAGCTGACCGCCTCGCCGCTCATGTGGCAGGCCACTGCTGGGTCACGCAGTGGAAGGCGCCCAGTCCCCAGACGAGATCGGTGCAATCGATGACCACGATGCGGCGCTCCGGGAATACCCGCTGGAGCGCCGCCGCGGCCTTTGCGTCCCCGGCCCGGTCATACCCCGGGAGCAGCACAAGGCCGTTGGCGAGGTAGAAGTTCGCGTAGCTCGCCGGTAGGCGCTGGCCCTCGCGGAAGAGCGGTCTGGGCATCGGCAGCAGCTCCACCCGCAACGGTCGGCCATCCTGATCCGTCATGCCCCGGAGCCGCTGCAGGTTATCCTGCAGCGGCTCGTAGTTTTCGTCCGCCGGATCCTCCTCCACGACCGTGACGACGGTCGTCGGGTCGACGAACCGGGTGAGGTCGTCGACGTGACCGTCCGTGTCGTCGCCCGCGATGCCGCCGCCGAGCCAGAGGATGTGCCTGACGCCCAGGAAGTCGCGCAGGTACCCCTCGATCTCCACTCGGCTGAGCGTCGGGTTGCGGTTGGGATTGAGCAGGCAGGCTTCCGTCGTGAGCAGGGTGCCGCGCCCGTTCACGTCGATGGACCCGCCCTCCATCACGATCCGGGGATGAAACACCGGGAGGGCGAGCTCCGCGCCGATCCGGCTCGGGATGACGTCATCGAGATCGTACGGCGGATACTTGCCGCCCCACGCGTTATAGTCCCAGTCGACGATGGCTTCTTTCCGGCGCCCGTCCACGGTGCGCTGAACGAACATGGGTCCGTGGTCCCGGCACCAGGCGTCGTTGGTGGGATGGTGGTGGAAGTGAACCCGGCCCAGCTCGGCTCGCTGGCGGGCGAGGAGCGCTCGCACGTTCTCCTCCATGTCCGGTCCGGCCACGTTGATGTGCACCTCTTCCGCGCGCGCCAGCTCCCGTACCATCCGCCCAAAGATTCCGGGCACGGGCTCGTAGTTCCCCGGCCAGGAGGCTTCCTTGTGGGGCCAGCTGAGCCAGGTCCCCCGGTGGGGAGCCCATTCGGGAGGCATGGCAAAGCCGAGGGAGGCTGGCGTGCGGGAGGCGGACATCAGGCGAGAAGTGAGAAGTGAGGAGTGAGCTTCTTATGTCTCACTTCTCACTTCTTGGTCCAGGTACCGCTTCGTGAGGTCGCTGTAGGCGTCTATCCGCCGGTCTCTCAGGAACGGCCAATGCGTACGGCTCGCGTCGACCTTGCCCAGGTCACACGTGGCAATAAGGACCTCCTCGCCCTGGCCGCCCTTGACCACGATGCGACCGCCGGGGTCGGCGACGAAGCTCCCGCCCCAGAACTCGATGCCGCCGGTGGCGGGGCCCTCGTGGCCCACGCGATTCACGGCGCAGACATACACGCCGTTCGCGATGGCGTGGCTTCGCTGGATGGTCTCCCACGCGGCCTGCTGCTGGGCGCCGTGCTCCGCCTTTTCGGCCGGCAGCCAGCCGATCGCCGTCGGATAAAAAAGAATCTGCGCGCCCGCGAGCGCGGTGAGGCGCGCGGCCTCCGGATACCATTGGTCCCAGCAGACGAGCACGCCGATGCGGCCCACCTTCGTGTCCCACGCCAGAAAGCCGAGGTCGCCGGGGGTGAAGTAGAACTTCTCGTAGTACTGCGGGTCGTCGGGGATGTGCATCTTCCGGTACTTGCCGAGGTATCGGCCGTCGGCATCGATGATCGCCGCCGTGTTGTGGTACAGCCCCTCGGCCCGTCGCTCGAAGAGCGACGCAACGATCACCACGCCGAGCTCGGCCGCGAGCGTCGACAGCGTGGTTGTGGTCGGGCCCGGCACCGGCTCCGCGAGCGCGAAGTGGCCGTGGTCTTCCGTCTGGCAGAAGTACTGGCTGCGGAACAGCTCCGGAAGACAGACCAGCTCGGCGCCCTTGGCGTGGGCCTCACGCACACCTGCGATGGCCTTGCGCAGGTTTTCCTCGGGGTCGAGCGTGCAGCGGCGCTGCACCAGGCCCAGGGTGACCGATCGCGCGCGAGTCGAATTCGCCATGGGGGAAAAGATAGCAACGGCTACGGCTCGAGGGGACCGAGCTCGACGCGCGCCCGCCCCAGCGGAAGCGGCCACCGGAGCGTGACGGATTCTCCCTGGCAGGTGCGGTCGAGGCCGCGCTCCGACTTGGCGACGGTCTCGACCGGGAACGTCCAGCGATCGGGCTCCGGGTTTCCGGTGAGCGCGAGCGGCCGGAAGAGCGAGAGCTCGACGGCGAAGACCGCGTGCTCCGGGTCGGTGGAGGCGGGCCACTCATAGTCGACGGCGAGTCGGCCGTCGGCGGCCACGTGCACCGTCTTGCGGAGGGGAGCTCCCTCCGTGTGAAAGCTGAGCCGCACCTCGACGCCGCCCAAGGCATCGGCAATCTGGAAATGCGCCGGCGTCCGCGCCCAGGAGCGCAAAGGGGTATACGCCCCGCGCGCATAAGCCTCGAGCGAGAGATCGCCGGGGAGGACGCGATCGACGAAGATCGCGCGGTCGTCCGCGTCCACGGGCGGCTGCTCCGCGAGACGCAGGCCCTCCTCGAGGTCGTGAATGCTCGGCGCGCCGCCGCCGGCGCCGTCGTGCTCGCCCCCCTGCTGCAGGGCCGTCACGTGATAGGCCTCGAGTCGTCGGGTGAGCACGTTGGCAAAGTTGATGCCGGGGCCGAACAGGGTCAGGTCCTCGACTGCGCCACCCCGCCACGGGCTCACGACCACCGAGCAGCGATCGGAGTGGACCCAGATCTCATCGTGGCCGTCGGCGTCGAGATCGAGCACCTCCCAGGCGACGCCCTGGCCCGCGCGAAGCCGAGCTTCCGCATCGGCCAGATTTCGCCAGATCGCCTCGCGAAGGTGCGGCAGATAGAGTCCGCCGAAGACCCCGTGCCAGTACGCGTCGTTGCACTGCGCCCGCCCGATCGCTCTGCGCGCCTCGGGCGGATCGCCGCGGCGGCGGCACAACGTGGACAGCGCCTGCATCTTCTTGTGCATCCGATTCGACTCGGGGTACTTCGCGAGGAAGTTCCGCCAGTGTGACCCCCGGACGAGGGCGCCGTCCGGTCCCCCCATCCGTTCCTCGCCGAGATCCTGCTCGAGACGGGTGAGGCGGAGGGCGGGCTCGGGCGGGAGCGACCACGCTTCCATCTCCCGATAGGACGCCGTCGGCAGGTAGGCGATGCCGCCGCTCGGCACCTCCGCCAGCGCCTGGCCCAGCGTGCTCAGCCGGACCTCGCCTCGTGCGACCAGCTCGCCGATGGTGTGCACGAACCGGTCGAGCCAGCCTTGCGCGTAGACCCACTCTCGCGTCCCCGGCCAGCCGCCGAACTTCTCTCCATCGTCGGCGAGAACCGCGAGCTGATGGCCCGCGGCCCGGAGTCCCTGCAGGTAGGACGCGGTCTCCTCGGGTGGCCGGAAGGGGACGAGGTAGCGGAGCCGCTCGTCGATCGGAAACAGCGCCACGCGCTTGGTATCGGACTCGGTCCAGTAGGGGGCGTGCAGCCGCTCGCGCGGGAACCCGGACACCACGAAGTGCCGGTCGTCCACCAGCGCGTATCGGACGCCCGCGTCGGCCAGGTCGGCGGCCAGGTCCGGCTCCCAGACCCGCTCCGTGAGCCAGAGGCCGGTGGCGTCCACCCCGAAGCGGCGTCGCAGCGCCTCGCGCATCCACTGGATCTGCTCGACCCGGTCCCGACGCGGGAGCGAGGCCAGCACCGGCTCATAGAATCCCGACAGCAGCAGCTCCACCCGCCCCTCCGCCGCGAGCCCCCCGAGCCGGTCCATCCAGGCCGGGGCGTGGGCGTCGAGCCAATCGAACAAGGGCCCGGAGACGTGGAGGACGATCGGGAGAAAGTCCGCGCCCGCGAGTCGGTCGAGCAGCGGTGCGTACACGTCATCGAGGTGCTGCTGGAAGACGTGGCCGAAATTTCCGACCGGCTGATGGAGGTGCAGGCCGAAGACGAAACGGATCGGCGCCATATCAGCTGAGCGCGAGACTGCGGGAGCCGCTGAGCGCGGCCGCGACCGCGGACAGGATGTCCGGGAACAGGTGGTCGCGCCGGCTCAGCGTGGCCGCGAGCGCCTGCCCCTCCTCGAGCGGCGTACCGCTGCCCGGCGTCATTGCCGCGAGCAGCTTTTCGGTCTCCACGCAATGCTGGGTGAACCGGCGCACGGCGTAGTCCGCGACGGCACCCGTGGAGATGATGAACTGCCAGTCGGAGGACTGGGTGAGCAGAAGCGACCGCGCGGCCTGCGCCAGCACCGGCCGGGTCGATGGCTGGGCGATGGCGTCGCCGGCCAGATCCCAGAAGCGCTGCTCCAGCGGCCAGATCCGCTCCCAGGTCCAGGCAGTCTTCGGCCCGAGCCACATGGAGTAGTCCCCGTTGGCGCCCCACGTTCCTTCCGGGAGCCGGATCGCCATGCGCGGGGCGTGATCGGCCATGTGCCTGGAGCCCGTCACGGGGCGGACCTGCTCCTGCCGCGGCAGAGCCCGGTAGACGTCGCCCAGAAAATCGGGCCCTTCGAACCACCAGTGCCCGAAGAGCTCGGTGTCGAACGGAACCGCGATGACCCCGTCCGGGCCGGGCGACGCGCTCTCGGCGATCCGGCCGAGGAGCGCGGCGAAGTGCTGCGCATGGCCCCGCGCGTGGCTGCGGGCGTCGGCGGGGTCGTACGGCTGCTTGCCGCCGAGATCGACTCCATCGCCGGTGACCCGCCAGAGCTTGAGCCCGCCGGGCCAGCGGATCTTGTGGAACTCGAGATATTGGGCCGATCCGGGATACCCGTGATGCCGGCTCCAGACCTGCATGGACGCGCGGGGATCGCGCACGTATGCGGCGACGGCGTGGGTGCCCCGCGAGGGCGAGATGCGATACGCGCGGTACGGCGACCGGAGCGCATGCAGATCGGCCGGGTCCTCGCCCTCGGCGGCTTCGCGCGGGCCCACGAACGGATCTCCGTACACGCCGAGCGGCCGTCCCGCCGCCGCCAGGTGGGCGTCCACGAAGAAGAACGTGAACCCGGCGTCAGCCAGGTGCTCTTCGATACCCCGCCGGACGCCGGCCCTGGGCGCCGTGGGCCAGGGTGCCCAGGGTCCCCGCGCCCGGTACGCGCACTCCGGCAGCCAGCAACCGGCCGGCGCGCGGCCGAACAGCCGCCGGTGCTCAGCCACGCCCACCGCGAGCTGGAGCCGGATGCTCTCGTCCCGGGCGAGGAGCGGAAGGAAGCCGTGGGTGCCTGCCGAGCCCAGGATTTCGATCCGGCCGCGCGTCTCGAGATCGCGGAACGCGCCCACGAGATCGGAGCCGGTGGCCCGCAACAGGTCCCGAAGCCGCACGAGCCGGTCACGCCAGTAGCGCACGAGCGGCAGGAGATGCGGCTCGGTCGCGGCGATGTCGAGCGCGGCCTGATCGCAGGCCTCGAGCCGCTGGGCGACGAACGCCTCCAGCTCGTCAACGAAGACAGGGCTGGCCAGCTGGTTGGCGAGCACCGGCGTGAAGCCGATGGTGACGGGAGACGGGACGTGCTCGTGGTCGAGCGCGCGCAGCGTCTCGAGCAGCGGCAGGTAGGTGTCGAGCGCGGCTTCGCTGAGCCAGTCGCTGCCGTGAGGCCAGCGCCCATGGTTGAGGACCCACGGGAGGTGGCTGTGGAGCATCAGGACGAAGTCCATCTGGGCTCCGGTCAGGCGCGGGGCCCCCGGGCCACGACGCGCCGATAGACGTCAATGTAGGCGGAGACCGATCGTTCCCAGCTGAAGTCCCGCGCCATGGCCGCACGCATCATGCACGTGCGGTCGGCGGGACGTCCGTAGACCGCCAGGGCCCGGAACGCCGCCTCCTCGAGCGCGGTGGCCTCATAGGCATTGAACAGGAAGCCGGTCACGCCGTCCTCGATTGTATCCGCCAGGCCGCCGACGCGCCGCGCGACCGGCAGCGAGCCGTATCGCTGGGCCCGCATTTGGGTGAGGCCGCACGGCTCGTAGAGGGAGGGCATGAGGAACAGGTCGACACCGGCCATGAGCCGATGTTCCAGCGAATCACGGAACGCGAGCTGCACGCCGACCCGTCCCGGCGCCGCGCGGGCGAGTCCCGCCAGGGCCTCCTCATAGCGCGGATCGCCGCTGCCGAGAAAGACGAACTGGGCATTCTCCTGGAGGAGCTGCCCGCTCTCGAGAATCAGGTCGAGGCCCTTCTGCTGGACCAGGCGCCCGGCCATGCCGAAGAGAGGTGTCGCAGGATTTTCGGGGAGGCCGTAGGAGCGCTGCAACGCCGCCTTGCAGCGCTGCTTGCCCGCGAGGTCCTGCACCCCGTAACGCGCGAGAATCTGCGGATCGGTCGCGGGATCCCACACCGTCTGATCGATTCCGTTCAGGATGCCGACCAGCCGGTCGCCGAGCTCCTTGTACATCTCGTGCAGCCCGAAGCCGCCGCCCGGCGTGCAGAGCTCGATGGCCTGCGTCGGGCTCACGGTGATCGCGCAGTCGGCGAACGCGAGCCCGCCCTTCAGGAAGTTCACCTTCCCGTACCACTCGAGCTGGCGCCAGTTGTACAGCTCGACCGGGAGCCCCAGCTCGAGCATGGCTTCGGGACCGAAGTGACCCTGGTAACCGGGATTGTGGACCGACATGACGGCAAGCGCATTCCGGGCCCACGGCTCCTGTGCCACGACGGTGCGCAGGTAGATCGGCGCCAGGGCGGTGTGCCAGTCGTGGGCGTGGAGGATCAAGGGCGCGGACGCCACGCGCGGCAGCGCCAGGCAGGCAGCGAGCGCGAAAAAGGCAAAGCGCCGGGCGTTGTCGGGATAGTCCCGACCCTGCTCGCCGTAGATCCCGGCGCGGTTGAAGAAGTCGAGATGCTCGATGAAGAACACCCGCGGCCGGGACTGCCCGGCGGTCCCCGCGATCCGGAAGATCCGTGCTTCTTCGACCCGGGATCCCAGTGGCACGCGGATCGGCGGACCGACCGGCTCCAGGTCGGGCGCTTCGTCGCGCACGGTGCGATAGAGCGGCAGGAGCACGGTGACGGGGACACCGGCCGCCTGCTGGAACGAGGCGAGCCCCATCACGGCCTCGGCGAGTCCGCCGGTGCGCGCGTAGGGGAAGTACTCGGCCGTGAGGTGCACGACCGAGAGGGGACTATCCGGTGGGTGGGTCGTCGGCGGACGACTCGCCCCGGAACGCGGGCGCGTAGTACTTCTGGACATACTCTTCCATCATCCGCCGGGCCGTGAATCGCGCCCCGCCGAGCCGGATGGAATAGCGCATCTTTTCCACCCAGCCGAGCGGAACGCCCCGCGCATCCCGGTTGTAGTAGAGGGGGATGACCTGCTCCTCGAGCAGGTTGTAGAATCGGTCGGCATCTGCGGTATCCGCATCGTCGTGCTCACCCGCCTGGGGAATCGCCCAGCCGGACAACCCATCGTACGCCTCTTTCCACCACCCGTCCAGCGTGCCCAGCTGCGGCACGCCGTTGAGCGCGGCCTTCATGCCGCTCGTGCCGGAGGCCTCGAGCGGCGCGCGGGGGAGATTGAGCCACAGATCGGTGCCCTGCACCAGCACGTGGGCCAGGTGCATGTCGTAATCTTCGATGAAGGCCACGCGACCTTCGAACGCCGGGTCGCGGGTGAACTGGTACACGCTCTGGAGCACTTCCTTGCCCGGATTGTCCGCCGGATGCGCCTTGCCGGCGAAGACGATCTGCACCGGCCGCCACGGGTTGGTGAGCAGACGACGCAGGCGCTCGAGGTCGCGGAAGATCAGGTTCGCGCGCTTGTAGGTCGCAAAGCGGCGGGCGAACCCGATCGTCAGCGCGTGCGGGTCGAGCAGCGTGCCCGCGCCCACGACCTGGGCGGCCTCCTTGTGCTGGCCGGCGAACCGGTGGCGGGTATCCTCCCGGATGTAGTCGTGGAGGACGTCCTTGAGCTGGCCGTGCGCCTGCCAGAGCGCCGCATGGTCGAGCGTGAGGACGTGATCCCACATCGCCACGTCGTCCTCGCGGTCGCTCCACCCTGGTCCCACGTGCTGGTCGAGCAGCGCCATGATCGGCGCCGCCATCCAGGTGGCGAGGTGCACGCCGTTGGTGACATGGCCTACCGGGATCGTCTCCCACGGCCGGTTGGGCCAGAGGTCGCGCCACAGATGGCGGGAGACCTGCCCGTGCTGGCGGGACACGCCGTTCACCTTCGACGAACACCGGATGGCGGTCACGGTCATGTGGAAGCGATCGGGGAGGGCCGGATGGCGCCCCAGGTGAAAGAAAGCGTCGCGATCCACGCCCATCTCCTCCCACACGGGGCCGATGCAGGCCGCCACGTCGTCCGCCGCGAAGGCGTCGTGCCCGGCAGGCACGGGCGTGTGGGTCGTGAAGATGCTGCGGCTCCGCACTTCACGGACGGCATCGGCGAACGACGTGCCCCTCGCCGTCAGCTCTCGGATGCGTTCGACCATCATGAACGCGGCGTGGCCCTCGTTGGCGTGCCACACGGCGGGGTTGATCCCGACCGCCCGCAACATTCTGACGCCGCCCACCCCCAGGATCCACTCCTGGCGCAAGCGCAGCTCCGGCCCGCCGGCGTACAGCTTGTTCATGAGCAGGCGGTCGTCCGGATGGTTCGCCTCGAGGTTGGTGTCGAGGAGATAGACGGGGACCCGTCCCACCATCATGCGCCAGGCGCGGAGCTGTACCGGTCGGCCACCCGTCTGCACCGTGGCGAGGAAGGGCTCGCGCCCGGGGCCGATCACGCGCTCGAGCGGCGTCCGGCTGATGTCGTACTCCTCGTCGCTGTCCTCCTGCCATCCGTCGAGCCGCAACCGCTGGTCGAAGTAGCCCTTCATGTAGAAGAGCCCGACGCCGACCATCGGCACGCCGAGATCCGACGCCGACTTGCAATGGTCGCCGGCGAGCACACCGAGGCCACCGGAGTAGATCGGTACCGAGGCGTGGAGCCCGAACTCCGCGCAGAAGTAGGCGAGGGGGCCGTCGCTGTAGCCGGCGTACGCGCGATTGAACCAGGTGTCCGGCGTCGTCAGGTCGTGGGTCATGCGACCCATGACCTCATCGTAGCGGCGAAGGAAATCGGTGTCGCTCGCGCGCGCGGCGATCCGTGCCGGATCGACCCGGCACAGCAAGTCGATCGGATTGTGCCGGACGCGGTGCCAGAGCAGCGGGTCGATCGAGCGAAACAGCGTTCGCGCCTCCGGCGTCCAGCTCCACCAGAGGTTCATGACCATCGAGGACAGGCCCTCGATGCGGGCGGGCAGATACGGGACGCGGGATTGGGTGGTGAGCATGAAGGAAGAAGGTAATCCGACAGGGTAAACGGTGAACAGTAAACAGTGAACGGGGCCATCCGGTCACCGAAACCACCGATTCACCGTTCACGGTTCGCCGTTCACCGCGCCTCAATGCACCAGTTTCTTGTACCGTATCCGGTGCGGCTGGTTCGCGTCGACACCTTTCCGGCGCCTCAGATCGGCGGCGTACTCCTGATAGTTCCCTTCGAACCAGACGACCTCGCTGTTGCCCTCGAACGCCAGCATGTGCGTGGCGATGCGGTCCAGGAACCAGCGGTCGTGGCTGATCACGACGGCGCACCCGGCGAACCCCACGAGAGCTTCCTCCAGCGCACGCAGCGTGTCCACGTCGAGATCGTTGGTCGGCTCGTCCAGCAGGAGCACGTTGCCGCCGCGCTTGAGCAGCTTGGCCAGGTGCAGGCGGTTCCGCTCGCCGCCCGAGAGATCTTTCACCCGCTTCTGCTGGTCGGCGCCGCGGAAGTTGAAGCCGGCGCAATAGGCGCGCGCATTCACCTGGCGCTTGCCGAACTGGAGGGTATCCTGCCCGCCGGAGATCTCCTCGTACACGGTCTTGCCGCCGTCCAGCGCGTCGCGGCTCTGGTCCACGTAGGCGAGCTGCACGGTCCGTCCCACGACCAGCTCGCCGGCGTCTGCCGTCTCGCTTCCCGTGATCATCCGGAACAGGGTGGTCTTCCCGGCGCCGTTCGGACCGATCACGCCGACGATGCCGCCGCGCGGCAGGGCGAAGCTCAGGCCCTCGAAGAGGAGCCGATCGCCGTATGCCTTCGAGACCCCTTTCGCGATGACCACCTCGTCGCCGAGGCGCTCCGGGACGGGAATCAGAATCTCCGCGCTGCCCTCCGACTGCCGCTCCGCCTCGGCGCGAAGCTCCTCGAACCGCGTGATGCGCGCCTTGCTCTTGGCCTGCCGGGCCCGCGGCGCCATGCGGATCCATTCGAGCTCGTGCTCGAGGGTTTTCTGCCGGGCCGACGCCTGTTTCTCTTCCCGGGCCAGCCGCTGCTGCTTCTGCTCCAGCCAGGAGGAGTAGTTTCCCTCCCAGGGAATGCCGGCGCCCTGGTACAGCTCCAGGATCCACTTGGCGACGTTGTCCAGGAAGTAGCGGTCGTGGGTGACCGCGACGACCGTTCCCGGAAACTCCGCGAGATAGCGCTCGAGCCACCAGACGCTCTCGGCATCAAGGTGGTTGGTCGGCTCGTCCAGCAGGAGCATGTCGGGCTGGGCCAGCAGCACCCGGCAGAGCGCCACCCGGCGGCGCTCACCGCCGGAGATGCTCGCGACGTCCGCGTCGCCCGGCGGGAGCCGCAGCGCGTCCATCGCGAGATCGATCTTGTGGTCCAGCTCCCAGAGCCCGAGGGCGTCGATCCGTTCCTGGAGGTTGCCTTGCTTTTCCAGCAGCCGAGTCATCTCGTCGTCGTCCATCGGCTCGGCGAACCTCGCACTGAGCGTCTCGAACTGCTGGAGCAGCGCGCGCGAGTCGGCCACGGCCACTTCCACGTTGCCGCGGACATCTTTGCCCGGGTCCAGCGCCGGCTCCTGCGCCAGGTACCCGATGCGGGTTCCCGGGAGCGGCCGCGCGTCCCCCAGAAAGTCGGTGTCGACACCGGCCATGATCCGGAGGAGCGTGGACTTGCCCGCGCCGTTGGCGCCGAGGACGCCGATCTTGGCGCCGGGGTAGAAGGAGAGGTGGATCCCTTTCAGGATCTCCTTGCTCGGGGGCACGACCTTTCGGAGGTCGCGGATCGTAAAGATGTATTCGCCGGCCATAGGGGGCCAAAGATACACCGCGACAACGCCGAACGGGGACGGGAAGCGGCGTGAGTGGCCGCCGCGTGGCCGTGGTCGGCGCGGGGATCGGTGGGCTCGCGACCGCGATCCGACTCGCCCATGCCGGCTACCTCGTGACGGTGGTGGAGCAACACGATGTCCCGGGCGGGCGCGCAGGCGTCTGGCGATCGGCGGGTTACACCTTCGATACCGGACCGTCGATGGTAATGATGCCGGACTGCTGGGAGCGGCTCTTCCACGACGTCGGTCGGCGGCGGGAAGACTACGTCCGGCTGGTGCAATGCGACCCGTGCTATCGCATGCATTTCGCCGATGGGTCCACGCTGGAAATGACCAGCCGGCTCGATCAGTTGCTGACGAACTTCGAACAGATCGAGCCGGGGTGCGGTCCCCGCGCGCTCGAGTGGCTGGCCTTTACCGGGCAGCTCTATCGTCGCGGCATCGAGTTCATCCGCCGGGACATGCATCGCCCGCTGGCCATGCTGCGCGTGGGTGGGCTCGGGCTGCGCTACGGGCCGGCCGCCCTCGGCGATCTCCAGGCGCTGGCGGGCCGGTTCTTCCGGGACGAACGGCTGCGGCAGGCGGTCACGTTCCAGTCCCTCTATCTCGGGCTCTCGCCGTTCCGCTCGCTCGCGATCTATGGCCTCCTCGCGCACACGGAGATCGCGGGCGGGATCTACTATCCCGCGGGCGGCATGCACCAGCTGGCGGTCGCGCTCGAGCGCCTCGGCGGCCAGCTGGGCGTGACCTTCCACTACGGCACACCGGTGACGAGCCTGCAGCGGGTCGGCCGGCGGGTCGCGGCCGCGCGCCTGGCCGACGGGCGCGAGCTGGCCGCGGACGTGGTGGTGGTGAACGCCGACCTGCCGTACACGTACCAGACGCTGCTGCGCGAGCCGTACCCGGGGATCGAGCGGAAGGAATTCAGCTGCTCGGTGGTCTTGCTCTACCTCGGCGTGAACCGGACATACCCGGGCCTGCTGCATCACAATCTGGCGGTGCCGCGTGACCTGGCCGCCTCGTGCCGGATGCTCTGTGACGAGCATCGGATGCCCGACGATCCGCCGTTCTACGTTGTCGCGCCCACGCGGACCGACCCCGGGCGGGCGCCGCCCGGCTGCGAGAGCCTGTTCGTGCTGGTGCTGGCGCCGAGTCAGGATCCCGCGAGCCCGATCGACTGGGAAACGGAGGGGCCACGGGTCGAGCAGCGAACGATCGAACGGCTGGAGACGCTCGCGTGTCCCGACCTCCGCCGGCACATCGTGACGCGGCGGCGCGTGACGCCGGCCGACTTCACCAGGCAGTTCGGCAATCTTCGCGGCGAGGCATTCGGCCTCTCGCATGGGCTGCGCCAGATCGGCTATTTCCGCCCGCACAACCGTCATCGCCGCTACCACAATCTCTACTTCGTGGGCCAGAGCACCCATCCCGGCTGCGGCCTGCCGATGGTGCTCATCTCCGCGGAGCTCGCCGCGAGGCGCGTCAAGCGCGAGCTGCCGGCAGGCTGAGGGGTCCGGGGCGCAACGACAAAGGGCGCTCCGGCGGGAGCGCCCTCTTGTCTGCGTGGGGATCGACGACCTAGCTCAGGTGCTTGGACACCAGCTTGGTCATTTCGAACATGTTGACGACGTCCTTCTTGAAGATCGGGCGCAGCGCCTCGTCGGCGTGGATGTTCCGCTTGTTGACCTTGTCCTGGAGGCCCTTGCGCTTGATGTACGCCCAGAGCTTGCTGGTGACTTCGGTGCGGGGGAGCGGCCGGCTGCCGACGACTTCGGCGAGTGCGGCGCTCGGCGTCATGGCCTTCATGAACGCCGGGTTCGGCTTCCGCTTCGCGGCCGTTTTCCTCTTGGCGGGCTTCTTTGCCGCGCGGCGCTTGGCGGTGGACCTCTTGGCTTTCTTGGACTTCTTCTTGGCTGCCATCGCGAGTCTCCCGTGAGGGTGTGGAAACTGTGCGTGCCTGCGAAGGAGCGAATCCAGACGAATCCGACGCCCATCAAAGTATGACGCTTTTCTCCCACGGCAATAGGGCGCGGCATTGAGCGTCCCGCGCGGCGTAGCCAGAGCGGCGGGCACGGGGCCATATTTTGAGCATATGTCACCTCCCTCGTCCGCCGGCCGTTTCGCAATCCCGCTGCTCGCGGTCGGTATCGTCGTCGTGGTCGCCGCCGCCCTGCGGCATCCGCAGCCCGGACAGGAGCCGCGCCATTCCGATCGGCCGGTCTGCGCCGCTGACAACGGCGGGCTCACCCTCCCGAGCGGTCTCTGCGCCCTCGTGGTCGCGAAGGGGCTCGGGCCTGTCCGCCATCTCGTGGTCGCCCCCAACGGCGACGTCTTCGCCAACGTGGAAGGGCGCGGTATCGTCGCGCTCCGGGACACCTCCGGTGACGGCGTGGCCGACGTCATTCGCCGGTTCGGCAGCAACGGCGGAACCGGGATCGCCCTCACGGACCATTACCTGTACTACAGCACCGACGACGCCGTATACCGGTATGCGTGGAGCAACGGGCGGCTGGAGCCGACCGGCTCCCCGGAACCGATCGTCGCGGGTCTGCCCTCTAACGGCAATCACACGTCCAAGAGCATCGCTCTCGACCTGCAGGGCAACCTTTTCGTCAACATCGGGTCGGCCACGAACAGCTGTCAGGAGCAGAACCGCGCCGCCCGTTCCCCCGGGCGGGATCCGTGCGTCGAGCTCGAGACCCGGGCCGGGATCTGGCGCTTCGCCGCCGATCGTCCGGGGCAGCGATTCGCCGACGGCGAGCACTGGGCCACCGGACTTCGCAACACGGTCGCGCTGCGGTTCGATGCCGTGGAGGGCGCACTCTTCGGCGCGATTCACGGCCGCGACCAGCTCGGCGCGAACTGGGGGTACACCAACGAGCGCAGCGCGGAGAACCCGGGCGAAGAGTTCGGGCGTATCGACCGGGGCGACAACTACGGCTGGCCGTACTGCTACTACGATGTCGATGCCCGCGCGAATGTGCTCGCACCGGAGTACGGCGGCGACGGGAAGGAGGTGCGCCGCTGCGCGACGGCGAAGCCCCCGCTGGCCGTCTTTCCGGGGCACTGGGCTCCGATGGCCCTCGCCTTCGGCCCCAGCCGCGCGATGGGGAGCACCTACGACGAGGGCGTCTTCATTGCGTTCCACGGCTCGTGGAATCGCGCCCCGTTGCCCCAGGCGGGCTACCGTGTCGTCTGGCAACCGCTCCGGGGCGGAGTGCCATCGGGCCCGTACCAGACGATCATGCGGGGGACCTCGGACCCGACGGGCGTCCGGCCCTCGGGCCTCGCCATAGGACCGGACGGCTCGCTGTACGTCGCCGCCGATGCGAATCAAACGATCTGGCGCATTCTCAGCGATTCAGGTGCCGCGCGCACCAGGGAGGGAAAATGAGCTTGGCCCGATGGGCTGGAAGAGTCGCGGTAGTCTGGGCGGCCGGCACGGCGCCCGGAGCGGCGCAGGCACCGGCCGGATCGGAGCAGGGACCGGCCGTCGGCCAGCCGGCACCCGACTTCGCCCTCGTTCCCGCGACCCGCTCGGGTGTGGGCAAGAACCCGGTGCGGCTGTCGAGCTTCAAGGGCAAGACCGTCGTCATTGCCTTCTTCTACAAGGCCCGAACCAAGGGCTGAACCATCCAGATGAACGCGTACCGTGATCAGTACGCGACCCTGTTCCACGGCGGCAAGGACGTCGTCCTGCTCGCGATCGGCGCCGATGTCGCCGACACGCTTGCCGCGTGGGCGAAAGACGCGAACTTCCCGTTTACGTTCCTGAGCGATTCGAAGGGTGCGGCGGGTCAGCTGTACGGAGCCTGGCTGCCCGAGCATCAGCTGGACAACCGGAGCCTGTTCGTGGTGGGCCCGGACGGGAAGATCGCCTACAAGGCAACACCGTTTCGCGAGGTGGACCCCCAGGCGTACACCGAGCTTGGCGAGGCCGTCACTCGCGTGGCTCGGAAGCCGAGTTAGGCGGGACGTACCGCTCGAAGTACGGGTTTTCAGACTCGGGCCCGCTCGACGGCTTCGGCCGGCGGCGGGCCCGCAGCTTGTACGCCGCGTAGCTCGCCGCCGCCAGTGCGGCCGTTACGGTGACGGACACGACGACGATGATGAGGAGCAGGGTGTTCAGGCTCAGCTCGATGAGCGGCACGGCCCCTCCCGTTAGGCTGGCTGCGCGCGCACAAATGCGCGGATCCACTCCTCTTCCGCCGGGTATCCGAACGTCTCGACCGCGATATCGTCGGCCGCGACGCCGCGCCACTCGTCGTGCAGCCGTCCCAGGAACGCCATCAGGTCTTTGGGCCGTGCCGCGTCCAGATAGAGCAGCACGCTGCGCCCCTCGAAGCCGACCAGGTCGCCCGTCGCCATGCGGCTCGTCCGCAGCGCGAGATCCGCGAGCGCCATGACGTCGCCGTTGCCGGGCTCGGCCCGGGCCACCGTGAAGAACGGCGCGCGCTCGCGCGCGAGGTGGAGCCCGACCGCCTTCCGGAATTGGGCGCCGTCGAGCAACAAGTACGACTCGCCGTCGGTCGTCGGCTGGAGGATCAGCGGCGCTTCCGACTCGGCGTCCGGCGGGTGCTCCGACCCACCCCGCTGGGCGATGCTCTGCACCCGGGCGATGAACTCCTCGGGTTGGAGGTTCGTGGACAGGCAATCGTCGGCACCTGCCCGGAGTGCGCGGGTCCGGTCGCTCGACCGGAGCTGATAGTTGGTGACCACGACGATCGGGACGGTGCTCTTGGCGGCGCGTACGTCACGAATGAGCTGGCGGGCGTCCTGGATCACGTCTCGCCGCACGTTGAGCAAAAGCACGCCGGCTTCGCCGTGCACGAGGTCGGATGACGCACCGGTCACCCCCGTGCGCACGATCACCGTGTGGTCGCGTTCCAACAGGCGCAGCAAGTCGCCCGGGAACGGATCCGCAAGGCTGAGCACGAGCAGCTTCCGCTGGACGTCCGGCGAGGGCGGCTCCGCCGGGCCGTGCACCGGCACGAGCCCGGCGCCGGCCTGGATTCTGAACGCGAGCGGGCCGAGCGAGCGGGCCTCGTACCGGAGCTTCCGGATTTCGAGCGCCCCGTCACGCCGCGCCTGATTGCGGCTCGCGAGGTGAAAGACCCCCGCGGCCCGCTGCACCAGCGGCTCGAGCCGTGCATCGTACAGCCCGGCGAGATCGCCCGGATATGTGAGCAGCGCCGTCGCCCCGATGTGGTCGAGCATGTGGATCAGCGCGAACACGGCTGCGCCGCCGCTCTTCCCGCCGTCGAGGGCGGGCACGATCGAGTCGATCGCAAGCCGCACCGGCTTCCGCGGGCCGAGTGCCCGGCGGAACTCGGCGAACACGGCCTCGGCGCTCGGCGCTCGGGCGGCGAGCCGCACGAAGTTGGGCCGGTACCGGATGAGGGCAAACCGCTCTTCGACCAGCGCCCCGCGCAGGTCGATGCCGAGAAACGCCGCGCAGGAGAGCACGTCGGCGGGATCGTCGTGCGTGAGCAGGGCCGCAACCTCGCCGCGCTCCAGGGCCACGTCGAGAAACTCGAGACACGACACGCTCTTGCCGGTCCCGGCGGTTCCGCTCAGGAGATACGCCCGCCCGGGCAGGAGGCCGCCCACCAGATCGTCGAGGGGGACGATGCCGCTTGGAATCAGCATGGGGCGCCACCCTCCAGCACCCGGGCGACGTCATCGATGGTGGGCTCGATTTCGATCGGCCGGTTCGCTCCCACGGGCGGGGGATCCATCTCCTGGTGATAGTGCAGCAACGCACCCGGGTCCTTGAGGATATGTCCCGTGAGCACGGCGACGACCCGGTCGGCCGGCTTGATCGTGCCGGCCGCGACGAGGCGCTTGACGCCGGCCACGCTCGCGGCGCTCGCCGGCTCGCAGCCCACGCCCGACGCGTCGACCGCCGCCTTGGCCGCGAGGATCTCCGCGTCGCTCACCGCGAGCACGACGCCGTCGGTTGCGCGAATGGACTTGACGGCGCGATCGTGGGAGGCGGGATCGCCGATCCGGATCGCGGTCGCGACCGTCTCCGCCTTCACCCGATGTCGCCGCGCGAACCCCTCGGCGAAGCTCTGCGCGAACGGCGCCGCCCCGGCCGCCTGCACCGCCGCGAGTCGCGGGAGCCGGTCGATGAGTCCCCACGCGCGTGTCTCGACGAGCGCCTTACCGAACGCGGCGGTGTTGCCGAGGTTGCCCGCCGGCAGCACGATCCAGTCGGGCGGCTCCCAACCAAGCTGCTCGAGCGTCTCCAGCACGATCGTTTTCTGGCCCTCCACCCGAAACGGATTGATCGAGTTGAGCAGGTAGACACCGAGCCGCTCGCTCGCGTCCTCGACCAGCCGGAGACAATCGTCGAAATCGCCGCGGACAAGCAGGGTCTTCGCGCCGTAGGCCAGCGACTGGGCCAGCTTGCCCAGCGCCACGTTCCCGGCGGGCACGAGCACGAGCGCCGGAATGCCCGCCAGGGACGCGTACGCCGCCAGCGACGCGGAAGTGTTCCCGGTGGACGCGCACGCCACCGCCCGCGCCCCGATGCGCCGGGCCTGGGTCACGCCGACCGTCATGCCACGATCCTTGAACGACCCGGTCGGGTTGTAGCCCTCGTGCTTGAGTAGTAGTCCGTCCACGCCGGCCCAACGATCGATCGACGATCGCTGCAGTAACGGCGTGTTCCCCTCCGGGTGCGACACCACTTCGGCGGCGGAGGGCAACACGATGTCCTTGTAGCGCCATACGCCGGAGGCGGATCCGGCTCCGGGCGCGCCGCGGCGCTCGGTAAAGCGGCGCAGCAGCTCCTCGGGAGCCATCCGAGTCATGCGGTGCTCGATCTCGAGCAGGCCGCCGCAGCGGACGCAGCGGGCGTGCGGGTCCGATTCCACCATCTCGTTACCACATGCGATGCAGACCTGCCAGGTCTCCGGCCGATCGATCCCGAACCTCATGCGATCACCCGGGCACCTTCCCGGTCCACGGCGCCGACCCGAACCGAGGCGCTGACGCCGGCCTCGGCGTAAGCCGCCTGCATGCCCGCGCCGGCCGCGCGGGCGGCGGCGTCACCTTGCGCGAGCGCGAACGCCGTGGGACCGCTTCCCGAGATCGACGCGCCGAGCGCGCCGGCGGCCAGGGCGGCTTGTTTGGCTTCGGCGAACCCGGGCAGCAGGCGGGCCCGCGCCGGCTCGGCGATCCGATCATCGAGTGCCCGTCCCAGCAGCGCATAGTCGCCCGCGGCGAGTGCCGCGACGATGGCCGAGACCTGGGCCGCCTGATGCAGGGCCGTGGCGAGCGGGACCTCGAGCGGGAGCACGGCCCGCGAATCTCGCGTGCGCAAACGCTGGGCGGGATGCACCAGGGCGACCCAGAGGTCGGCCGGTACCGGAAGGCGCACGACGTCCGGCGGATCGGTGGTCCGGACCAGCACGATCCCGCCGAGCAGGGACGGCGCCACATTGTCCGCGTGCCGGCCCGCCACGGCCGCCTCGGCCTCCAGGCAAGCTGCCAGGAGCGCGTTGCACTCGAGCGGCGAGCCAAGCAGATGATTCGCGGCCACGGCGCCCGCGACGGCGGAGGCCGCGCTCCCACCTTGCCCGCCGGCGAGCGGCAGGCCCTTGCGAACGGTAAGCGCCAGCCCAACGTCGCCGACATTGGCGCGACGCAACACCTCCCTGGCCGCGAGTGCCGCGGTGTTCCGCACCGGGTCGCTTGGCAGGTCCCGGTGGCCGGAGTCGCGGACTACGATGCGCCCACCCGGCGCGCGCTCGACCGTTACTTCGTCGCCGGCACCTGCCACGGCGAGGCCGAGAATGTCGAGACCCGGGCCCACGTTCCCGATCGACCCCGGCGCGAACGCCGTGACGCGGAGGAGCGCCGGGGTCACGATACGCCGAGCTGCAGGATGTCGTTGAGCACCCCGGCCGCGGTCACGGCCGGTCCCGCACCGGGTCCCGTGATCACGAGCGGATTCGCCTTGTAGCGTGCGGTGGTGAACACGACCGTGTTGTCGGCACCCTTGAGCGAAGCGAGCGGGCTCGAGCGATCCACCTCGCGGAGGCCCACGACGAGCGAGTGCCGGGTCACGCTGGCCACGTAGCGGAGCACTCGGCCTCGTGCCGCGGCCGCGGTCACCCGCCGCTCCCATTCCGGGTCGAAGCGCTCGAGCCGCTCGAGGAACTGGTCCCGCCCCAGCCGCCGTGCGGCGCGCGGCACGAGGGACTCGACGTGCCGCGGAGCCAGCTCGCCACGGAACCCCAGGAGCCTTCCGAGAATGAGCGCCTTCCGGCCGACGTCCATGCCCGAAAGATCGTCGCGCGGATCGGGCTCGGTATAGCCCTTGGCCATCGCCGTCCGCAGCGCGGCGGAGAATCGCCGTCCGCGACCCAGCTCCCACAGCAGGAAGCCCAGCGTGCCGGAGAGACAGCCCTCGATCTTCTCGATCCGGTCGCCCGATTCGATCAGCTTGTAGTAGGTGTCGATCACGGGGAGCCCCGCGCCCACCGTCGTCTCGTGCCGAATCCTCCGGCCGTAGGCGCGGGCCAGCTCGAACAGGCGGTCGCTCTCTTCGGCCGGCGCGGCCAGCGGCAGCTTGTTCGAGAGGACCAGGTCCATGCCCGAGGCGAGCGCCTGCTCGAGCAGCCTGGTCGTATGTGTCGCGGTGAGATCCACCAGGATCGGGCGACGGAGCGCGTGCCGTGAAATGAACGCGATCGCCTCTTCCGGCGTCGCCGGTCGGCCGCCCGCAGCCGCGGCGAGCGGATGCCCTCGCTCCTTGGCCGCGGCCAGCTCGACCAACCGTCGGTCGCCGAGACCGTGATGATCGAAGACGAACCCGCTCCGGTCCATGAGGCCCACGATGCGGAGGGCGGGGCGGGGCCGCCGGACCCGCGCCACCAGGCCCGCGAGCATGCGCCCGATCTGCCCGAAACCGAGCAACACGATCTCCACCCGCTCGGGGCGACTGACCGTGCCGCCGCCGATCCGGGAGAGCTGGAACGCCGAGTGGATGCGACGCTGCGCCTCGGGTGCCCGGTCGCCGTCGACCACGACCGAGATGTTCAGCTCGCTCGATCCCTGGGCGATGGCGACCACGTTGATCCCACCCGACGAGAGGGCGGAGAAGACGCCCGCCGCCACGCCCGGCGTGCCCGCCATGCCAAGCCCCACCACCGCGATCGTGGCGACCCCGTGGCGGACCTCGACGCCGTCGATCTCCCGACGCTCGATTTCCTCGCGGAACTCGTGCAGCAGCGCCGTCCGCGCCTCCCGCGCCGCGGGGTCGGGCACGCTGAAACAGATCGAGTGCTCCGAGGAGGCCTGGGAGATGAGCGAGACCGAAATGCGCCGCTGCTGCAGGGCGGCGAAGGTGCGCGCCGCGATGCCCGGCACGCCGAGCATGCCGTTGCCGGCGACGGTGACCAACGCTTGATGGGTGGCGGCGGAGAGCGCTTTCACCGGCAGTTGCGCCGCCGCCACCCGCTCGGAGACTTCGGTGCCGCTCGAGGCCGGGTCGGCGAAGGGACGGACGTACAGCGGGATCTTGCGTCCGGCGAGCGGGATGAGCGCGCGCGGATGGAGGACCTTGGCCCCGTAATACGCCAGCTCCGCGGCTTCGCGGGTGTGCAGGGCAGGGATCACGCGCGCGTCGGGAACGATGCGGGGATCGGCCGTGAGCAGGCCGGGCACGTCCTTCCACAGCGAGATTCGGCTCGCGCCGAGCGCGCGCGCGAGCATGGTGGCGGTGAGGTCGGAGCCGCCGCGCCCCAGTGTGGTGAGATCGTCGGCCGGAGAGGCGCCCAGGAAGCCGGGCACCACCGGGACGATCCGCCGGGCGAGCAGCGGGCGCAGCGTCCGCCGGGCCGCCCGATCGCTTCGATCGTAGTCGGGCGAAGCGTGCCCGTAGTGGGCATCGGTGCGCACGATCGCCGTAGCATCCACGTACCGGGCGCGCACGCCGCGGGCGAGCAGCGCCGCCGTCACCAGGTGGGCGCTCAGCCGCTCGCCCCGCGCGACGATGAAATCACTCGTCCGGGGACTCAAGTCGCGCAGGAGCCGGAGCCCGGACGCGAGCGCCACCAGCTCATCGAGCTGCCCGGCGATGTAGGCCAGGAGCGCGGTCCGCGCTCGCCCGCGGGGAACCACCGCGCGCGCGGCGCGCGCGTATTTCGCCCGGAGCGCACCGATCAGGTCGGCGACCCGTCCTTCGTCGCCGCCGACGGCGTGACCGGCCACGGCGAGCAGCGCATCCGTGGCCCCGGCCATCGCGGAGACCACCACGACCGCCGGTTCGGGACGGTGCTTCCGGACGATAGCCACCGCCTGGCCGATCGCGGCGGCGTCGGCCAGAGAGGCCCCGCCGAACTTGTGAACGTGCGGGGCCGACTTCGATAACGACATGGTATGGCTGACGATATACTGCGCGACGCATAAAGTCCAATACGCCCGCGCAGCCGGCGGCGGGACCTGATCAGTGCATGCCGGAGCCGCCCGAGAGCTGCTTCACCAGGTCGCCGATGACCGCCTTGGCGTCGCCGAACAGCATCCACGTCTTGTCGGAGAAGTACAGCTCGTTGTCGATGCCCGCGAAGCCCGGGTTCTTGCTCCGCTTGATGGCGAACACCGTGCGCGCCTTGTCGGCGTCGATGATGGGCATGCCGTAAATCGGACTGCTCTTGTCGTACCGCGCCGCCGGATTCACGACGTCATTGGCGCCGACCACCAGGGCCACGTCGACCTGCGGCATGTCCGGATTGATCTCGTCCATCTCCACGAGATCGGTGTAGGGGATGTCCGCCTCCGCCAGGAGCACGTTCATGTGGCCGGGCATCCGGCCCGCCACGGGGTGGATCGCGAACTTCACCGCGATGCCCCGCTTCTTGAGCTGATCGTACAGCTCGCGGACCTTGTGCTGCGCCTGCGCCACCGCCATGCCGTAGCCCGGGATGATCACGACCAGGCTCGCCTGCTCGAGTACCTGGGCGGCGCCCTCGATCGTCTCGGACTTGTAGACCTTCTGCTCGCCGCCCGCCTTCACCTGCCGCACCTGCCCGAACGCGCCGAATAGCACGTTCGTGAACGAGCGGTTCATCGCCTTGCACATGATGATCGCGAGGATGAGTCCGCTCGAGCCGTCGAGCGCGCCGGCCGTGATCAGGAGCTTGTTGTCCAGCACGAACCCCATCGCGACCGCGGACAGGCCGGCATACGAGTTCAGGATCGCGATCACCGTCGGCATGTCGGCCCCGCCGATGGGGATGATGAGCAGGACCCCGAACAGGAGCGCGAGCCCGATGACCACGGGAAAGAGCCGCGGCGCCCAGTCCGCCGTCGGGTGCAGCACCATGGCGGTCCCCACCCCGGCGGCCACGAGCAGCAGCGCGAGATTGGTCAGATTCTGCAGCGGATACGTGACCGGGCGCTGAGGGATCCACTTGATCTCCTGCAGCTTGCCGGCGGCCATCAGACTGCCGGTGAACGTCAGGAAGCCGAGGATGATCTCCGCGACGATGGCGATCATGCGGAACGCCGTAAGCGTATCCGGGCCGTCCGTCAGACCCAGGTAGTACTCGGCCGTCCCGACGAGCCCGGCGGCCAGGCCGCCGAAGGCGTGGGAGAGCGCCGTTCGCTGCGGCACCGCCGTGAGCGGGACCATCGCGAGCGGGATGCCGACCGCGAATCCCGCGACGATCGCGAGCACGATCCAGCCGTGGTGCACCACCGCGGGCTGTACCCAGGTGACCGCCACCGCGAGCGCCATGGCTGCGACGCCGGCGTACACGCCCCGGCGCGCGGTCTGGGGCGTGTTCATCCAGTGCAGCGCGAAAATGAACAGCGCCGTGGCGACGATGTACGCGGGAGGAGCCAGGGTGGCCATCATGGCTGACCGTCACCCGGCTTCCGATCGGTCTTGAACATCTTGAGCATGCGATCCGTGATCAGGAAACCGCTGACGATGTTCGTCATCGACGCGAACAAGGCGATCCCGCCCAGGAGCCGGATGATCGGGGGATAGTCGGCGCCGGTAACGACGATCGACCCCACCACGGCGATCGCGGAGATCGCGTTCGTGATGGACATCAGCGGCGTGTGCAGCAACCGGGAGACGCGGCGAATGACGCCGAGGCCGATGAACGAGGCCAGCACGAAGACGAACAGCTGCGACCAGAACTCCGACGTCTCGGTCATGAGCGGTGTGTCCCTTTCAGGCTCGCGAGCCTGCGGGTTGGAGCGCGTCCCGGGTGCGCGCGTGGCGGACGTCGCCGTCGTGCGTGATCAGCGCCCCGGCCTGGATCTCGTCGTTCAGGTCGAGCTGGAACGCCCTGTCCTTGGTGAACGCCTGGATGAAGGCCGTCAAATTGCGGGAGAAGAGCAGGCTGGCGTGGACGGGCATCGTGGCCGCCAGGTTGAGCGGAGCGAGGATCGTCACCCCGCCCACCACCGTCGTTTCGCCGAGGCGCGACAGCTCGCAGTTGCCGCCACCGTCGGCGGCCAGATCCACGATCACGGCGCCCGGCTTCATCGCCCGCACCATGTCGGCCGTGATGAGTGTCGGGGCGAACACCCCACCGATCAGCGCGGTCGTGACCACCACGTCCGAGAGCGCGCACTGCTCTGCCAGAAGCTGGCGCTGGCGCTGCCGGTCGTCGTCCGACAGCTCCTTGGCGTAGCCGCCTCCAGCCACGGCACTCTCCGCCAGCTCGATGCCGACGTACTTCGCGCCGACGCTTTCGATCTGCTCCTTGACCTCGGGCCGGACGTCGGTCGCCGCCACATGGGCGCCGAGCCGGCGCGCCGTCGCGATTGCCTGAAGCCCCGCCACCGCGGCGCCGACGACGAAGACTTTGGCCGGCGGCACCATGCCCGCCGCAGTCATGAGCATCGGGAAGTACTTGCCCAGCTGGGCCGCGGCCAGGAGCACACCCTTGTAGCCGGCGATGTTGGCCATCGAAGAAAGCGTGTCCATCGACTGCGCCCGGGTGGTCCGGGGGATCGCATCGGTGGAGAACGCGGTGACCCTTGCCGCCGCCAGGGCGCGGACCGCGGCGAGGTTTCGAAGGGGCATCAGCGACCCGATGTAGATCGTTCCAGGTCGCATCCACCCCGGCTCGTCTCGACCGGAGTCTGCGAGGGCAGGGGCGTTGATCTTGAGCACGATGTCGGCCGATCCGAGCAACACCGCCGGATCGGTCACGATGGTGGCCGCGACATCCTGGTAGGCGGCGTCCGAGAATCCGGCGGCGAGGCCGGCACCGGACTCGATGGCGAGCTCGTAACCGGCTTGGCCCAGCTTCTTGCACGATTCAGGTACTAGTGCGACACGCAGTTCGCGCGGCGCACTCTCCCTCGGCACTGCGATTCGCATCCGGGACTCCGGGGCTGCGGGAGAGGACGGGGACTAATCTTCACCCGACTTGAACATGGTCAAGGCGAGGTCCGATTTCGCCGAAATTCGGCGTGGGGGGATCGGAGCTAAGCCACGACGGGACAGGGCGTTGCCCCCGGCGTCCCATGTGGAAAGTTTGTGCAAATCATGTGAACACATCAGCTTACGCTAAGATATTGAATTTTCGCGGCTTAGCTATTATATTCACTGTCTGAATATGATGCGCCCCCGCTTGGGATCCTTGCCGTTGGGTCCAGCCCCCCATAGGAGGTTCCAAGAGTGAGTGTGAAGCCACGTGCCAAGCGGCGCCCGGTCCGGCCGGCCCAGATCGCTCGTGCAGTGGATGAAGGCAGGGAAAGTCTAGACCTCTACCTCGATGAAATCAGCCGTGTCCCCCTCCTCAGTCGCGATGAGGAGATGGAGCTCGCCCGGAAGGCCTTCAAGGGCAGCATTGTCGCGCAGGAGCGCCTCGCGCGCCACAACGTCCGATTCGTCGTCTCGGTGGCCAAGAAGTTCCAGAATCGCGGTGTCCCGCTCGTCGATCTGATCGGCGAGGGCAATCTCGGCCTCATGACGGCGGCCCGGAAGTTCGATCCGGATCGCGGCGTGAAGTTCATCTCCTACGCCGTGTGGTGGATCCGGCAGGCGGTGCAGGCGGCCATCGCGCGCCACGGTCGTCCGGTCCGCGTGCCGCTCAACCGCACGGCCGATCTCAGCCGGCTGGGCCGCACCACGACGCTGCTCAAGGACCGCCTCGGGCGCATGCCCACCACGGAAGAGCTGGCCCGCGCCACGGGCCTCACGGTCGAGGCGGTGCGCTCGCTCAGCGCGCTCAACTCCGAGGCGGTACGGCTCGACCATCCCACCCGCGACGGCGAGGGCAACGAACGCATCGAGCGCTTTGCCTCCGGGGAGCAGGAGAGCACCGACACCTCCGCCCTGGCCAACAGCCAGACGCGGGATATCGAGACGGCGCTCGCCTCGCTTCCGCCGCGGGATGCCAAGGTGCTGCGGCTCTACTTCGGTCTGGACGATGGCAACAGCCGCACGCTCGAGGAAATCGGCCGGATGATGGGGGTGACGCGCGAGCGCATCCGCCAGCTCCGCGACCGCGCGCTCCTGCGGCTGCGGGAGGGCGAGACCGGCGACCGGCTGCGGGATCTGGTGGCGTAATCCGGCCAGGCGTCAGAGGAACCAAGAAGCCCTTCGAGCGAATCGGAGGGCTTCGTATTTTCAGGCAATTGTTCTTGACTTGTCGTCCCAGTTGGCCTCAGACCTTGAGCCCCTCCCGCGCGAACTGCCGCAGCACCCGCTGGAGGATTCCTCCGTGCCGGTAGTAGTCGAGCTCGACCGCCGAGTTGAGCCGCACGACCGCTGGGAAGCTGGTCTTCTTCCCGGCCGCGTCCGTTGCCGTCACCTGTACCCGCCCGCCCGGCGCAAGGCCGGTCGCGATGCCACTGATATCGAACGTCTCCTTGCCGGTCAGCCCGAGGGTCTCCCGGTCGCTCCCGGGCTCATACGCCAGGGGCAGCACACCCATACCCACCAGGTTGCTCCGGTGAATCCGTTCGTAGCTTTCGGCGACCACCGCTTTCACGCCGAGGAGCGAGGGGCCCTTGGCGGCCCAGTCCCGGCTGGATCCGGTGCCGTACTCTTTGCCGGTGAGGATGACGAGCGGCGTGCCGGCGGCGATGTACCGCATGGCGGCGTCGTAAATCGAGACCACTTCGCCCGTGGGGAAGTGCAGGGTCCAGTTGCCCTCCTTGTCCGGGACGAGCGCGTTCTTGATCCGGACGTTCCCGAAGGTGCCCCGCATCATCACTTCGTGATTTCCGCGGCGCGCGCCGAAGGTATTCCAATCGGGTTGTGCCACACCGTGCTCGAGCAGGTAGCGGGCGGCCGGCCCGCTCTTGGGTATCGACCCGGCCGGCGAGATGTGGTCGGTTGTTACCGAGTCGCCGAGGACAGCCAACACCCGCGCGCCGGTGATGTCGCGCAGCGGTGGCGGCTCCGGCGGCAGATTCAGGAAGAAGGGTGGCTCCTGGACATAGGTGCTGGTCCGGTCCCACGCGTACCGGCTCCCCGGAGGCACCGGAAGCGCGCGCCAGACCGCGTCACCGTCGAACACGGAGGCATATCGTTCCCGGAAGAGCCGCGGCTTGAGCGATGCGGCCATTGCCGCGGTGATCTCCTGCGGGCTGGGCCAGATGTCGCGCAGGAACACCGGCGTGCCGTCCTTGCCGGTGCCGAGGGGCTCGCGCTCGAGATCGACGTCGACTCGCCCCGCGAGCGCGAAGGCCACCACCAGCATCGGCGAGGCGAGATAGTTCGCCCGGACCTGGGGATGAACGCGCGCCTCGAAGTTTCGGTTACCCGACAGCACCGCGGCGGTGACGAGGGCATGCTCGTCGATGGCCTGGGCGATCGGTTCCAGCAGCGGGCCGGAGTTCCCGATACAGGTGGTGCAGCCATAGCCGACGACATTGAAGCGGAGCCGCTCTAGGTAGGGGAGCAGGCCGGACCCGCTCAGGTACTCGGTGACGACGCGCGAGCCCGGCGCGAGGCTGCTCTTGACCCAGGGTCGTGTAGAGAGGCCCCGTTCGACCGCCTTCTTGGCCAGCAGGCCCGCGCCGATCATGACCGATGGATTCGACGTGTTGGTGCAGCTCGTGATCGCGGCGATGACCACGGACCCGTCGTGCAGCTCGCACGGCTCGCCGTTCACGATCGGCTGCGCCACGGGAGGGCTGTCGGCCAGCGCGAGGGTGCCGCCGCCGCCCTCGTTCACCCAGCGCGAGTAGTTGGCCTGCGCGACTTCATGGCGCAGCGCGGGTGCCGCCGGTGTCAGCAGCTCCGGCAGCGAGACCTGGAAGTTTCGCTTGAGGCCGGCGAGCGGCACGAGGTCCTGTGGCCGGCGCGGCCCGGCGAGCGCCGGTACCACGGTGGACAGGTCCAGCGCAAGCGTCTCGGTGAAGGCCGGATCGGGGGTCGCATCAGTGCGGAACAGCCCCTGCTCCTTGCAGTAGCGCTCGACCCGCGCCACTACGGCGGGGTCGCGCCCCGTTCGCTCGAGGTAGCGCACGGCCTCGGCGTCGACCGGGAAGAATCCCATCGTGGCCCCGTACTCGGGCGCCATGTTGGCGATCGTCGCCCGGTCCGCGAGCCCCAGTGCCGAGAGGCCCGGGCCGTAGAACTCGACGAACTTGTCGACGACCCCCTTCTTGCGGAGCAGTTGCGTCACCGTGAGCACGAGATCGGTCGCGGTCGTGCCGAGCGGCAGCTCGCCGGTGAGCTTCATCCCGATGACGTCGGGGATCAGCATGAAGTACGGCTGTCCCAGCATCACCGCTTCCGCTTCGATCCCGCCCACGCCCCAGCCCAGCACCCCGAGGCCGTTGATCATCGTGGTATGGGAATCGGTGCCGACGAGCGTGTCGGGGTAGGCGGTCAGCTCACCATACTGCGGGCGGAGTTGGACCACGGGAGCCAGAAACTCCAGGTTCACCTGGTGGACGATGCCGGTGCCCGGCGGCACGACGCTGAAGTTCCGGAACGCGCGCTGCGCGAACTTCAGGAGCTGGTACCGCTCCCGGTTCCGCTCGAACTCCAGGTCCACATTCCGCTGGAACGCATCGCCCGTCCCGTAGTAATCGACCTGCACCGAGTGATCGATGACGAGGTCGCAGGGCACGACCGGATTGATGACGTCCGGGTTTCCCTTGATGCGGGCCATCGCGTCCCGCATTGCCACCAGATCGACGACGCAGGGCACGCCGGTAAAATCCTGCAGGACCACCCGGGCGGGCATGAACGGTATCTCGCCGCGCTGGCCACGCGCGGAGGCACCGGCGGCAAGCGCGCGCACGTGGTCGTCCGTCACCAGGCCGCGTCCGGCGTGGCGCAGTGCGTTCTCGAGCAGCACTCGGATGGAGAAGGGGAGCCGGTCAAGATCGGCCAGCCCCTGGCGGGCCAGCTCGGGTAAACGATAGAGGACGGCAGTCTCCGCGCCCAGCTTCAGGGCGCCGCGAGTGCCGAATGGATTAGGAGGAGCGGTCATGGCTCTAGGTGTGTGGTCGGACCGGGAATGTAATAGCGCAACTCCTGATAGGTTACGTCATGCCGCTGCCCCCGATGCCGTACGCGATCACCCGCGAAGCGACCGGTGTTCTGATCGAATGGGACACTGCCGGTCACATGTGGCTGTATCCCGCGCGCGAACTGCGGCTCGCCTGTCCGTGCGCCGCCTGCGTGGAGGAGATGACCGGGCGGCGCCTGCTCCAGCCGGACGCCATCCCCCCCGATATCCGGCCGGAGACGCTCTCCCTGGTCGGGGCGTACGGGCTCCGGATCCGGTGGAGTGATGGGCACGACACCGGGATCTACACGTACGAGCTGCTGCGTGGGCTATGTCGTTGTCCCGCCTGCCGTCCGGCCGGGGCTGGTCAAGCCGTGCCGCCCAGAGTATCGTAGGCCGCTCCCCCCTATAGGCCCTTCCCCCCGAGGTCGGCTGTGATCGTTGGCCGCCGCTACTGGATTCTGATCTGGTACGGGATCCTGCTCCTGGGCATCCTCGGTCTGCTCGCCTCGGTGCACTGGGGTCGCCGGACGCATTGGCGGAACCTCGACGAAGTGCTCCGGGCCGTCGGCACCATCCTGGTGTCGGTTGGCATGCTGGTGCTGTTGTACCCCCTGCCGTGGTTGTACGCCGGGCTCCTGGGAGAAGGGCTGCTGGGCGTGGCACTCGTGGCGTTCGTCGTGGCGTTCGTTCTGGGACGCCGCGCCGAGCGCGAGCGAGAGCAGCGCAAGTCCGGTGAGGTGGTTCGCCCGCCCGAGTAAGCCGCTCTTGCGCCGGCCGGGTCGGCCCCCCACTGTACCAATGGGCCGCGGGGTCGCGGCGTCCGAGGCGTGCGCCTCGGCCGTCCCCCCAGCATCTTCCGCCGGGGCGACGCCGTTCCTTCCTGCATGTTCGGGAGGGAGACCATGGCTCAGTCAACTATCTCTGCCGGCGACGAAGGAACCTTCGCAGGTGCGATCGGCGCCGGGTGCGTCGCGCTCTGGTTCTTCGTCATCGATCTCATTCAGGGTCACCCTCTTCGCACGCCCAGCGTCCTCGGCCAGGTGCTGCTCTTCGGCCGGGAGCACCCCAATCTCAACCAGGTGGAGTTCAGCGCCGTCGTGGCTTACACCGCGGTGCACCTCGCGGTGTTCCTGGCGTTCGGGATCGGCCTCGTGGCGCTCATCCGCTGGGCGGCACGCGAGTCCGCGGTGCGCTACGCGGTGCTTCAGGTGTTCCTCGTCTTCGAGGTGCTGTTCTACGGGCTGCTCTCGCTCGTGTCGGAAACGACCCGCGAGCTGTTCCCCTTCTGGACCGTGCTGGGCGCCAACACCCTCGCGGCGGTCGCGATGGGGCTCTATCTCTGGCGGCAGCATCCGGAGTTTCGGCAGCTGCTGCGCGAGACGCCGCTGGGGGCGGCGCCCCGATAGACGGTAATGAGTGAGAAGTGAGAAGGGAGAAGGGAGAAGGGGGTGGAGAGGCCCTTCCTAGGTCTCATTTCTTACTTCTCACGTCTTACCTCTCACTTCTTACTTCTCACTTCTTACCCGTTTAGCTTCCTCCCTCTCTCTCGCCGGGCGGGGTCGTGAGTCGCTTGTGTATTGCCCTCGCGTATCTCACGGGCTCCGCTTTCGCCGCCGCTCCCCGTCTCGCCGCGCAGCTCGAGCCGCCGTCTACGGGCGGCGTCGTCGCCATTGACCACGAGCTCAGACTCCTCGGCCACTACAAGCGCGTGCTGGTGATCGGCGCGCATCCCGACGACGAGGATACCGAGCTGCTCACCGTGCTCGTGCGCGGTGAGGGTGCGGAGGCCGCGTATCTCTCCCTCAACCGGGGCGAGGGCGGCCAGAACGTGATCGGCCCCGAGCTGGGCGAGGCGCTCGGCCTGCTGCGAACCGAAGAGCTGCTGGCGGCGCGACGGCTGGATGGCGCGCGTCAGTTCTTCAGCCGAGCCTATGACTTCGGCTTCTCGAAGACCCAGGACGAGACCTGGTCGCACTGGCCCCGCGACTCCGTGCTCAAGGACGTGGTGCGCATCGTGCGCCGGTTCCGGCCCCAGATCATCGTTTCGGTCTTCAGCGGCACGCCGAGAGACGGGCACGGGCAGCACCAGGCGGCGGGCTGGGCGGCGCTGGAGGCGTTCCGCATCGCGAGCGACGCGACCCGGTTTCCCGAGCTGGCGAGCGAGGGCCTGAAGCCGTGGAGCCCGCTCAAGCTGTACCGTAGCACCCGGTTCGACAGCGCGGCCACGACGCTCGTACTCGAGGGCGGCGTCCTCGACTCGGCGGTCGGCAAGTCCTATCACCAGATTGCCATGGCGGGGCGGAGCCTGCACCGATCCCAGGACATGGGACAGTTGCAGCGGATCGGCCCCTCGCTCGTGCGCCTCCGCCTCGAGGAGGACCGCACCGGCCGGGGCGGTGATGGCCTCTGGGCCGGGATCGACACGACCCTCGCCGGCATGGCCGCGGTCGCCGGCCCGGGCGCCGGTTCGCCCGCGCTGTGGGATTCGCTCGCCGCCGAGATCGAGAGCTACAAGCGGTCGCGGTCGCCGGCCCTGACGGCGACGCTGGACCGGTTCGCATCGGCGCTGCCGCAGACCGGCGGCGAGGGGGCGGTGCGCGTAGGCGTCGCGACCACGGAGCAGTGGGACCAGCTGACCCGGCTCCAGCGGGCGATCCAGCTCGCGTCGGACGTGGTGTGTGACCCGGTGGCGGACGACCAACGGGTCGTGCCAGGGCAAGTGCTGCATGTCGTGGTCACCTGCTGGAACGCGGGGGCGCGTTCCGTCACCGTTCCGCTCGTGGTTATTCGCGGTAACGCGACCTGGCCCTGGCTCCACGCGTCGCAGGACGGCGGGCCGATCGAGCCGGGTGGTGTCGCGAGCTGGACCTTCGACATCGCGATTCCCGACAGCGCGGCCCCGACGCGCCCGTATTTCCTCGATCGGCCGAGAGACGGCGATCTCTACGCCTGGCCGAGGGGGCCGACCGATCTGCTCGGGGCGCCGTTCGACGATCCGCTCATCACGGCGGAGTTCGGCGCCGACATCGAGCCGCGCGAAGCATCGTTTCGCTATCGCGATCAGACAGCGGGCGAAGTCCGCCGCCCGATCACGGTGGTGCCGCGCATCGACGTGAAGATCGACCCCGACACGCTGGTCTGGCCGGCGCCGGGACGGGAGAGCCGGCGTTTCACCGTGACGCTGACGCACGGCGGGCGCGACACCACGACCGGCACGATCCGTCTGGTGGCGCCTGCCGGTTGGGTCGTCGGGTCGCCCCAGTCATTCACGTTCAGTCGGGAGGACGAGACGCGCACTTTCGCCTTCGATGTGCGGTCCCCGGTCACGGCCCACGCCGGCGCCGGGACGATTCGGGCGGAGGCCGAGGATCAGGCGGGACGGCGCTACGAGACGGGCGTGTTCGCTGTGGACTATCCCCACATCCGCCCCCGCACGTTCGCCCGGCCCGCAGCGGCCACCGTGCGGGTGGCGCCGCTGGCGTTGCCGCCG
>CAZFKN010000020.1:0-36988 GCA_964519805.1 uncultured Gemmatimonadaceae bacterium | reverse complement strand
AGTCCCTTGCCGCGCGCCTCCTGCAGCACGTCCGGGTACTTCCGCTGGAGCTCCTGGAGCGCGCGCAGCACCCGCTCGCCCTTGGCCGCGGCTTGCGCGGGGAAGTCCTCCTCCAACGTCACCTGAATGGCCGCGAGGCCCGCCGCGCACGCGAGCGGATTGCCGCCGAACGTGGTCGAGTGGATGATCGGATTCGGGATCATCACTTCCCAGATCTCCGCGGTCGAGATGAACGCCGACAACGGCATCACGCCTCCACCCACCGCCTTGCCCAGACACATGATGTCGGGCACGACGCCGGAATGGTCCACGCCCCACATCTTGCCCGTCCGCCCCATCCCGGTCTGGATCTCGTCGGCAATGAAAAGCGCGCCGTACCGCGTGCACAGCTCGCGCACGCGCGGGAAATAATCGTCCGGCGGCACCACCGCGCCCGCCTCGCCCTGCACCGGTTCCACCACGAACCCCGCGATCTTGACCCCCACCGCCTCGGCCTTGGCGAACTCCTGTGCCAGCGCATCGGCATCGCCATAGGGCACGAAGCGCACGTCCTGGAGCCCCTGCTGGAACGGCTGCCGGAACGAGGCCTTGCCCATGAGCGAAAGCGAGCCGAGTGACTTGCCGTGGAAGCCCGACAGCGTCGAGATGAACGTGTGCGCCTTGGTGTAGAGCCGCGCGAGCTTGATCGCGCCCTCGATCGCGTCCGTGCCGTTGTTGATGAAGAAGGAGTTCTGCAGGGCGCCCGGCGTCACCTCGGCCAGCACCCGCGCGAGCGCGCCGCGCCAGGGCTCGAGCAGCTCCTGGCTGTTGAGCGCCATGCGCGCCATCTGCTGGGTGACGGCTCCGACGATCTTCGGGTGATTGACGCCGGCGGAGAAGATCCCGTACCCGCCCAGGCAGTCGATGTACTCTCGGCCGAGGATGTCCTTCAGGATCGAGCCGGAGCCGGACCACTCGATGGCCGCGAACTGCCCGGCCTCGGTGACCGACTTCCGGTAGGTGATGAACCCGCGATTGTAGAAGGAGGCGTAGTTCTCGACGGTTTCCTGGATGAAGGCCTGCTTCTCCTCCAGGCTCAACTCGTGGGCAGACAGCAGCTTAAGATAGTGCTCCGTGTGCTTCAGCACCTCTGCATTCGGCAACCGCAATCAATCGGCGCTCCTTTCCCGGTGGGCAAACGACGGTTTCAATGGCGGAGAGACGTTACACCCACGGCAGCAGCGCGGCAACTATGACGACTTCACCTCGGTCCAGAGCTGGTCCCACGTCGCCGTCTCGCGTCCCAGATCCCGTTGATACTCGAGTCGCGCCAGCTCTTCACCCGTCGGATACGGAACCGGGTGCTCGATGAGCTTGATCGCCTCGCGGTTCGGCGTGCCGTATCCGGTGGCCACGGAGATCGCGGCTTCGACCGGCGGCCGGAGCACGTAGTTCATGAACTCGTGCGCCGCGCGCGGGTGTCGGGAGCCGCGCGGGATCACCAGCGAGTCGAGCCAGATGGTGCAGCCCTCTTTGGGCACGACGTAACCCAGCAGCGGCTGCTCCATCCGAGCCTGCTCGGCGTCGCCGTTCCAGAGCTGCGCCACCCACACGTCGCCCGAGATGAGCTGGCCCTTCACCGGCGCCGAGAGGTACGCCTTCAGGTTCTTCTTCGCCCGGATCGCGTCGCCCTTGGCTTCTTCCAGCTGAGCCCGGTCGATCGAGTTCAGCGAATGTCCGTGATAGCGCAGCCAGGAGCCCAGCACGTCCCGGCCGTCGTCCATCTGGGTCATCTTCCCGCGATAGCGCACGTCCTGAAAGATCGACCAGCTCGGCGGCGGATCGGGGATCTTGTCGGTTCGATACGAGAAGCCGGTGACTCCCCACATCCAGGGCATGGTGTGACGGTTTCCGGGATCGAAGGCGCGATCGAGGAAGATCGGCTCCAGGTTGTTCCAGTTGGTGAGGTATTGCCTGTGAATCGGCAGCGCCAGGTCGATCGCGATCAGCACCTCGACGATGTAGCTCGACGGCACCACGATGTCATAGCCGCGCGCACCCGCCTGGAGCTTCGCCAGCATCTCCTCGTTGCTGTCGTAGAAGTCCATCGTGACCTTGACCCCGAACTCCCTCTCGAAGTTCGGGATCGTATCGGGCGCCACGTAGTCGGACCAGATGTAGATCGCCAGCTCGCGCTCGATCGGGCCCAGGGAGCGGGCGGGATCGTCGAGGACCGGGTCGTGCTCGGCGTGCCGGCAGGCGGCGAGTAACGACGCGATGGTGGGCGCGGAGAGGCCCAGCGCGGCGGCGCGGCGAACGAATTCTCGGCGATCGATGGCGCGCGGCCGCTCGCGTAATCCGCTCATGAGCGAGCCTGCTCCCGGCCGAAGCGGTCGGCGAGGTAGATGAGCACCGTGGTGCCCACCAGAATGAGCGTGCTGATGGCGTTGATGCTGGGCTCGATGTTGCGGCGCACCATGGAGTAGACCACGAGCGGAAGGGTGGACGAACCCGGGCCCGCCACGAACGACGTGATCACGAAGTCATCGAACGACATGGTGAAGGCGAGCAGGGCGCCGGACAGAATGCCGGGCCACAGCTGCGGCACCGTGACCTTCCAGAACGTGGTAATCTCGTCGGCGCCGAGCATCATCGACGCCTCTTCCAGACTCTCGTCCATCCCCTCGATTCGCGCAAGCACCACGACCACTACAAACGAAATGCAGAATGCGACGTGGGCGATGGTGATCGTGCCGATCCCGAGCGGAAGGCCGATCAACACATAGAGGATGAGAAGCGAAATGCCGGTCACGATCTCGGGCGTCACGATCGGCACGTAGAGCAGGGCCTCCAGCACGCGCCGGCCCCTGAACTTGTGCCGCGCGAGCCCAAGCGCGATGAACGTGCCGAGGAGCGTGGAGATCACCGTGGCGGCCACGCCCACGATCAGGCTCGCACGGAGGCCGTGGAGGATGTCGGCCCGCTCCAGCAGCCGCCGGTACCACTCCAGCGAGAAGCCGGTCCACTCGACCGAGAACTTGGACGCGTTGAACGAGAACGCCACCAGCACGAGGATCGGCAGGTGCAGGAACAGGTAGACGCCCGCGACCAGCGCGATCAGCCAGCGCGGGAGCCCGGTCCGCATATCAGCGCGCCGCCGCCCCCGACGGGGCCTCGTCGCGAATGCGCAGATAGATCATGACCGCCGCCAGCACCAGCGCCATCAGGATGAACGACGCTGCCGATCCGAACGGCCAGTTACGCGCCGACGCAAACTGGTTCTGGACCAGGTTGCCGATCATCAGCTCTTTCGCGCCGCCGAGTAGGTCCGACGTGAGGAAGGAGCCGAGCGCCGGGATGAATACGAGGAGACAACCCGCGACTACGCCCGGCAGCGAGAGGGGCAGGGTAACCTGCCGGAACCGCGCGGCCGGGCGGGCGCCCAGCACCTCGGCGGCCTCGAGCAGCGAATGGTCGAGCTTTTCCAGGGAGGCGTAGATCGGGAGGATCATGAACGGCAGGAAACCGTACACCAGGCCGGCCATCACCGAGAACGGGGTATACAGAATCGTGAGCGGCTCGCCGATCACGCCCAGCTTGAGCAGCCAGGTGTTGATGAGCCCGGTGTCGCGCATGAGGAAGATCATCGCGAACGTGCGCACCAGGAAGCTGGTCCAGAAGGGCAGCACCACAAGGAAGAGGAGAAAGTTCTTCCAGCGACCGCTCCGGGCAATCGCATAGGCCACGGGGTAGCCGAGCACGAGGCAAATCACGGTGCAGATGATCGAGACGACGAACGTGCGAATCAGGATGGTGAGATAGATCGGCACGAAGAACCGCTGGTAGCTCTCGAGCGTGAAGCCCTGCTGGACACCGCCGTACTCGCCCCTCGGCATGACGCTGTAGGCGAACATGATGAGGAGCGGGGTCAGGAAGAAGACGACGAGAAAGAGCACGCCGGGCCCGAACAGGCTCCAGGCCTGGGCCTGCGGTCGCCGGTGGAGCCAGCCGAGGACCCGGTCGCGCGCGAGCGACATCAGATCCCGCAGCCCCGAACGCGCGCCATCAGGAGTCCTCCAGGATCTGGCAGTCCTCCGGAAGCCATGCCACGGCGGCCGAGTCGCCCCGCTTCCAGGGCAGGGGCTTGATGAGCTGGCCCTCGTTCCGCAGCGCCACCGTGACCTCGTTGCCGTCGCGTAGCGTCAGCATCACGTGCATTGTCTCGCCGAGGTAGATGACCTCCCGCACTTCGCCGGGGAGCGCGTTCTCACCCGAAGGCGTGTCCGTGAGGCGGCAGACGTCCATCCACTCTGGTCTCACCGCGATCTGCACCTCCCGCCCCTCCTTGATCGCGGGGTTGTCGGGCACGCGGACGGATTCGCCGCCCGCGAGGCTCAACTCGAGGTGCCCCCCTGAGCGCCCGGCGGCACGGCCGGAGAAGAAGTTCGACTCCCCGATGAACCTGGCGACGAACGCGGTGCGCGGGTTTTCGTAGATCTCCGCCGGCGTGCCCAGCTGCGCGACGAGGCCGTTGTCCATTACCGCGATCCGGTCGCTCATGGTGAGCGCTTCTTCCTGATCGTGCGTGACGTAGACGAACGTCGTGCCAAGCTTCTTGTTGAGCGCTTTCAGCTCGAGCTGCATCTCTTTTCGGACCTTCAGGTCCACGGCGCCGAGCGGCTCGTCGAGGAGGAGAATCGCAGGATTGAGCACCAGCGCCCGCGCGAGCGCCACCCGTTGGCGCTGGCCGCCGGAGATCTGCGCCGGCATGCGCCGAGAGAACGTGTCCGGCGCGAGGCGCACCATTTCGAGCGCCTTCCGCACCCGCCCCGAGATCTCGGCTTTGGGCGTCTTCCGCTGCTCCAGCCCGAACGCGACGTTGCGCGCCACGGTGAGATGGGGAAAGAGTGCGTAGCTCTGGAATACCATCCCGATCTGCCGCTCGTAGGGCCGCTTGGTGTTCACGACCTCGCCCAGAAGCCGGACTTCTCCGCCGTCCACGTCCGGCTCCTCGAATCCCGCGAGCAGCCGGAGCGTCGTCGTCTTCCCACAGCCGGACGGACCCAGAATCGAGAAGAACTCCCCCTTCTGGATGTCGAAGGAGATGCGGTTCACGGCCTTGAAGTCGCCGAAGGTCTTGGAGACGCCGGCGAACTGCACCACGGGTGCGCCGTTCACGCCAGGAGGCCCTCCACGCTGTCGCGGAACACGCGAGTATGGAGATCGACGTCGTCTTCCGTCGTTTCCGGAGCAATCAAGGCCATGTTGTGGAACGGAGTCATGAGGATCCCGCGGTTCAGCGCGGCCAGGTGCATGTAGCGGTCCAGCTCGGCGTCGACGGAAGCCGCTGCCTCGCCGCCGTTCCGCGGCGCGGCCGCCCTGAACCAGTATTCCACCCGACAGCCGAGCCGCTTGACGACCCACGGTAACTGGAAGGCGACGATGGCCTCCTCCACGCCGCTCGCCAACCGCTCCGCCAACGGAATGGTCCTCGCGTACGCCGCGGGAGTGAGGACGTGCTCCAGGGTCGCGCGCATTGCTGCGACGGCGAGCGGATTCGCCGCCAGCGTCCCACCGATCCCGCCGGTGTCGGCCTCGGCGACGGTCGTCTGGGCCGCGATCCGGTCGGCGACCTCGCGGGTGAATCCGTAGGCGGCCGCGGGTACTCCGCCCGCGATCGGCTTCCCCAGCGTGAGCAGGTCGGGCTCGAGACCGTACGCTCCGGTGTAGCCGGCCGGACCCGCAGAGATGGTGTGTGTCTCGTCAATGACGAGCAACGTCCCGAACCGCCGCGTCAGCTCACGGAGTGCTGCGTGGTAGCCGTGGTCGGGATGGATGATGCCGATGTTCGTCATCGCCGGCTCCGCCAGCACACAGGCGACGTCCCGGTGGGCGAGTGCCGTTTCCAGCGCGGGCAGGTCGTTGAACTCCACTACCCGCGTCGTCAGTGCCGGATCGACCGGCGGGCCGAGGTTGCCTGGCCGCGGTACCACCCGTCCGCCACTCAGCGTGGCGAACGTCTCGTCCACGGTGCCGTGGTAGCACCAGTTGAACACCAGGATGCGGGGACGGCCGGTGATGTGTCGCGCGAGCCTGATGGCGAAACGGTTCGCGTCGGTGGCGCTGCCGGCGAGCTGCCAGACCGGGAGACCGAACCGGCGGCGCAACTCCTCGCCGACCCAGACGGCGTCTTCCGTCGGTAGCATGAAGGTCAGCCCGCGACGCGCCTGCCCGATGATCGCCTCGACGGTGGCCGGCGGCCCGTGGCCCATCATGGCGCCGGTGTCGCCGAGGCAGAGATCCAGGTAGCGGTGGCCGTCGACGTCGACGACGTGGGCCCCCGAGGCGCTCTCGATGAAAAGGGGGAAGGCGCCGGCCCAGCGGACCATCCAACTCATGGGCACGCCGCCCTGAAGCGAGCCGCGTGCGCGGGTGAACAGCCTGCGCGAGCGGGGGTGCTCGGCAACGAAGCGACGTTCTTCTTCTGCGAGACGGGCCTGGAGGCGGGCCCGGTCGATGGCCGCGACGGTCGTCGCTCCGCTCACGGCCGCGCGGCGGCCAGGGCTTCGCCCAGCACGTCGAGGCCTTCGTCGAGCACGGCGTCGTCGACCGAGAGGGGCACGAGAATGCGGACGACGTTCCCGTAGGTGCCGGCCGAGAGCAGCACCAGCCCGCGCTTGAGCGCCTCGGCCAGGATGCGGCCGGTGAGCGCCTTGTCAGGCTCCTTGGTGGTCCGGTCCTTCACCAGCTCGATCGCGATCATAGCGCCCAGGCCGCGGACATCGCCGATGCACGCGTGCTTGTCGGCCAGCGCCTTGAGCCGCGTGGTGAGCCTGGCCCCGATGCGCGCAGCGCGATCCGGCAGGCACTCGCGCTGCATCACGTCGATCACTGCCAGGGCCGCGGCACAGGCGACGGGGTTGCCGCCGTAGGTGCCGCCGAGCCCGCCCACCGGCGACGCCTCGAGCACGTCGGCGCGACCGGTGACCGCGGCGAGGGGCAGACCGCCGCCGAGCGACTTCGCGGTAGTGATGAGGTCGGGAACGAGCCCGTAGTGCTCGGACGCGAACCACTTGCCGGTGCGGCCGAAGCCGGTCTGAATCTCGTCCGCGATGAAGAGGATCCCGTTGTCCTTCGCGAACGCCGCGAGCATGCGCACGTAGTCGACGGGAGCGGGCACGAAGCCGCCCTCTCCCAGCTCCAGCTCCATGATGATCGCCGCGACAGAACCGGGATCCACGATCGCCGCGAAGGTCTGCTCCAGGCGGGTTCGGTCAGCCTGGCAGCATTGTCCGCCCATTGGCCCCTCGTTGCAGCGATAGCAATACGGATAGGGAATCCGGTACACCTCGGGCGCGAACGGGCCGAACCCCTTCTTGTAGGGATTCACCTTCGAGGTGAGCGCCATCGCGAGATTCGTCCGCCCGTGGAAGCCGTGCTCGAAGCAGACGATCGCCTGGCGCCCCGTGAACGCCCTCGCGGCCTTTACCGCGTTCTCGACCGCCTCGGCGCCACTATTGAGCAGGAGGGTCCGCTTTTCGTGATCGCCCGGCGTGAGCGCGTTGAGCCGCTCGGCGAGGGCGACGTAGGGCTCGTAGCTGGAGACGGGGAAGCAGACATGGAGGTAACGGTCGAGCTGCTCCCGTACGGCGTCGAGCACGGCTGGGTGTCGATGCCCCACGTTGACGACGCCGATGCCGCCGCCGAAATCGATGAGTTGATTGCCGTCCACGTCGGTGAGCACGACGCCCTCGGCGCGCGCAATGCCGATGGAGGTGACGGCGGGCACGCCCCTCGGCACGGCGCGCGCGCGGCGCGCGAGCAGCGCTTGGCTTTCCGGCCCCGGAATGGCGGTCTTGAGCCGGATCGTCTTCCCTGCCATGCAATCCTCGCCGTCGTAACGTGTTGGTGAATACTGCCGTGCGGTGCTAGGATTGTAACCGGTTTCCCACAGACCTCCCATGCCCGACACATCTCTCCGGTTGCACCGCCGAGCGGCCTGCGCCGCGCTCGTGCTCGGCGTTGCGTGCGGCGGCGGCGAGCAAGCCGCCGTTCACCGCCCCGCGACCAGGATCACGATCACACCCACCGGCAATGCGCGGGCGGACGCGCAGACGTTCCTGGCCCAGCTCTGTCCCACGCCGATCGGCGGTGAGCTCAACTTCATGGTGTGGGAGGGTTACACCGACTCCCTGTTCACCGCGCCCTTCGAGCGCGCCTGCGGGGTGAAGGTCAACGCGACCTACATGGGCTCGTCCGACGACCTGGTCGCGAAGCTCCGCGGCGGCGGGGTGCAGACGATCGACCTCATTTCGCCCTCGAGCGACGCGGTCACCCAGATCGTGCAGGCCGGACTCGCGATGCCGCTGGACCGCTCGCGCATCCCCAGCTTCGGCGACCTGATGGCCAGCTTCCGTGCGCTCACGGTGGCTCGGAAGGACACGGTTGTCTACGGCGAGCCGTGGGCGTTCGGGCCGAACCCGCTGATCTACGACACCACCAAGGTCACGCCGGCCCCCGCGTCCTGGTCCGTGCTCTGGGATGATCGGTTCAAGGGCCGGGTCTCGCTCCAGGACGACATCGCCACCCTCTATATGGTGGCCCAGCTCCTCGGCCTGGACGACCCCACCGACCCGGCCAAGCTCTACAACCTATCCGACGCGGACCTGGCGAGGGTGAAGGCCAAGATGCTGGAGCTTCGGCCGCGAGTGCGCAAGTACTGGGCGACCGCCGGCGACCTGACCCAGCTGTTCCAGGGCGGCGAAGTGGTGCTCGCGGAGGGCTGGCCGCTCATGACTCACCAACTCCGCCAAGCCGGCTTCCCCGCGGGCGAAGTGATCCCGAAGGAGGGGACGACCGCGTGGGCCGACCACTGGGTGCTGACCTCGGGGGCCAAGAATCTCGATGCCGCTTACGCGTGGCTCGAGTACGCCGCACAGCCGTTCACCCAGAAGCTGCTCTATGACGTGACCCGGTACATCGTCGCGCATCCGGGCGCCAAGGCGTACATGACGCCGGCGGAAACGACGAGCCAGCACGACATCGCCGAATACGGTGCGCGGGTGAATTTCTGGCAGTGGGGCTCGCGCCGCGACAAGTATCAGGAGATCTGGAACGAAGTGAAAGCGGCGCAGTAAGTGCCTGAGCCGCTGCTGCGTCTGGTCGACCTGAGCAAGCGGTTCGGAGACGTGGCCGCGCTCGACCACATCTCACTGGATATTGCCGGGGGCGAGTTCCTCACGGTGCTCGGCGCCTCCGGATCCGGCAAGACCACGACGCTCCGGCTGATCGCCGGGTTCGAGCCGCCGACGACCGGCCAGATTCTGATGGACGGCGTGGACATCTCGACGCTCCCGCCCTATCGCCGAGACGTCAACACCGTCTTCCAGCAGTACGCGCTCTTTCCCCACCTCACCGTCCGCGACAACGTCGGGTACGGCCTCCGCATGCGGCACGTGCCGCGGGCGGAGATCGATACGCGGGTGACCGAGGCCCTGGCCCTGGTGCAGCTGGGCGACCTCGGCGCACGGAAGCCGCGACAGCTCTCGGGCGGCCAGCAGCAGCGAGTGGCGCTCGCGCGGGCGCTGGTCAATCGTCCCCGGCTCCTGTTGCTGGACGAGCCGCTCGGTGCGCTCGACCTCAAGCTGCGCCGGGCGATGCAGCTGGAGCTCAAGCACCTGCAGACGCGGGTCGGGATCACGTTCGTGTACGTCACGCACGATCAGGAAGAAGCCCTCACCATGAGCGACCGCATCGCGCTCATGCGGAACGGACGCCTCGAGCAGCTGGGGACGCCGGACGAGATCTACCACCGGCCGGCGACGCGGTACGTGGCCGACTTCATCGGAGACACCAACCTGTTGCGGGGGCGGGTCGCGGGCACGAGCGGGCGGGAGGCGACGCTGGAGCTGCGCGGCCCCGTGGCCCAGGGAGGACCAGGCCGCGGAAACGGTGTGACGGTGCGGGTGCCGCTCGGTGCCGGTGCGCCGCCGGCGGTGGGCGCGGATGTCTGGCTTTCCGTGCGGCCGGAGCGGCTGTCCGTGGAGCCGCGAGGTCGGATCGCGACCGGGAACGACAGCGGGGGAGTCGCCCCGAACCTGCTGCAGGGGACCGTTGCGGACCTCGTGTTCGTGGGCGCGGCCACCAAGGTCTACGTGGCCCTCGCGGACGGGACTCGCCTCATGGCGTACCGGCCGGCGGACGATCCGCCGGCACCGGGTGCCCGGGTGGCGGTGGCCTGGCCGGTGGACGCCGGGGTGCTGCTGGGTGAGTAGCTCGGCGGCAGGCACTCGGCGCCTCGTGCTCCGGGCGGGCGCGCTGGTCCCGATCCTCTGGGCGACGGCGTTGCTCTTCGTCCCCTACGCGCTGCTCCTGGTACAGTCCTTCTGGCGGCTCGACAACGGCTTGCTCACGCCGGGCTTCACGCTCGACAACTATCGACGCCTGGTGGGCACGTCGCTCTATCCGAGGACCATCCTCTACTCGGCGGTGACCGCGCTGTGGGTGACGGGGGCCGCCCTCATCCTGGCGTATCCGCTGGCCTACCTCCTCGCGTTCAAGGTCCGGCGCCACCGCGACCTGCTCTATCTCGCCGTCATCATTCCCCTCTGGGTGAGCTATGTGGTCCGTGCCTACGCGTGGAAGATCATTCTGGGGCAGCAGGGGATCCTGAACGGGCTGCTGCTCTCGCTGGGGATCGTTCACGAGCCGCTCTCGGTGCTGCTCTACAGCCGCTGGGCCGTGGTCGTGGCGCTGACCCACATCTACACGCCGTTCGCCCTCATGCCGATCTTTGCCGTGCTCGAGGCGATTCCGCCGTCGCTCCGGGAGGCGAGTCAGGACCTCTACGCCGACCGCTGGCGTACGTTCGTCCACGTCACCCTGCCGCTCTCGCTTCCCGGCGTGCTCGCCGGCGCCACCTTCGCCTTCGTGCTCAGCATGGGCGACTTCCTCGCGCCGCAGCTGCTCGGCGGCAACGACAGCGCACTGATGGTCTCGAATCTGGTCTGGAGCCTCTTCGGCGTGGCGTACAACTGGCCGTTGGGCGCGGCGGTGGCGGTGGTGATGCTCGGACTCACGCTCGCGCTGCTGGCGCTCACCGGCGCGCTCGAGCGGGGCGGCGTCCGCCGATGAGGCGCCCCGCGAGCGACTACGCCCTGTGGACCGCGGGCATCGGCGCCCTGCTGTTCCTGTATCTGCCGGTGATCGTGGTGGTGCTGTTCTCGTTTCACGACCAGAGCATCATCGCGTGGCCATTGCGGCTCGGCACGCTCCGCTGGTACGGTGTGCTGGCCGGCGACACCCAGATGCTGGCGGCGGCCTGGGCGAGCGTGAAGCTGGCGTTGCTCGCGGTCGCGATCGCGCTGGTGATCGGTGTACCCGGTGCGTTCGTCCTCGATCGGGTGGACTTCCCCGGCAACACCGCGTTTCGTCGTCTCGTGCTGCTGCCCCTGATCCTGCCCGGCATAATCACCGGCGTGGCCCTGCTTTCGTTCTTCAGTCTGCTCAAGATCAGTCTTTCGAGCGGATACCCGCTGGTGCCGGGCTGGCCGGTCGTCCTGGGACATGGCGCGGCGTTGACGCCGGTCGTCATGACCCAGGTGTTCGCCCGACTCCAGCGGTTCGACCGGACCCTCGAGGAAGCGAGCCAGGATCTCTACGCCGACGACTGGCGCACCTTCCTGTACGTCACGCTTCCCACCATCCGCTCCGCCGTGCTCGGCTCGGCGCTGCTCGTCTTCACGCTGAGCCTGGACGAGATCGCGGTGACGTTCTTTCTGGTGGGCCGGCAGAACACGCTGCCGCTGCAGTTCTGGGGTCTGCTCCGGCGCGGCATCACGCCGGAGGTGAATGCGGCGTCGACCGTCATTTTCGTCGCCTCGGTCGCGGTGATCGTGCTTGCCGCGCGCGCGATGCGCGAGCAACCTCATTGACAGCCCCGGAGCCGAGCCGTACATTCGCGCCATTACCCCCTATGCCTACACCGAAGAGGCCCTTGATCTTACGCAGTGCACCGCTCCGCACGATGGCGGAGCTTCGTTGCATCGCGCGCCGCTCGCATCCACCGGGCCGGTGACGGCCCGGAGGTGAATTCGGTTCACTGATTCACCCCCGCCGCCACACCGTCGCCCGCCGTGCGCTGTGAGTCGCACGTAGTGGGCGGTCCGGCCGGTTCGCCCGGCACTGGTTCCCATCCGTGTTCCCCTATATGGCCAAGGATCGACTCGTGAGCCCCCAGCCTTGTGCGCTGTTGCTCGCCGCCGTGCTCGTCGGTGCTCCGTTCGCCGGCGCTCGGGCGCAGCAGCCGCTCGCCTTGAGCGGCCGGATCACCAATCAGGACGGCAACCCCGTCGCGACCGCGACGGTCGCCATCCCCGCGTTCAGCCTCGGCACTGCCATCCGCTCGGACGGCAGCTATACGTTGCCCCTGCCGGACCGACTCAAGGGCCAGACGGTCGGAGTCTCGGTGCGGGCGATCGGGTACAAGCCGGTCGTGGTGCAGATCGCCATCGGCGAAACCGGCGCCACGCAGGACTTCGCGCTCGAGTCGAACCCGCTCCAGTTGGGCGAGCTGGTCGTGACCGGCGCCGGCACGGAGACCGAGGTCGAGAAGCTCGGGAGCGTCCGCAACAACGTGGACTCGGCGCTCATTGCGCGGAGCAACGAGGCCAGCGTCGTGAACGCGATCTCGGCCAAGGCGCCCAACGTCGAAGTCGTCTCGGCCTCGGGTGACCCGGGGGCATCCGCCTCGATCCGCATCCGCGGCGCCAACACGCTGGGTGGCGACGGTCAGCCGCTCTTCGTGGTGGATGGCCAGCCGATCGACAACTCCGTCACCACCACGGCGGCGCTCGACCCCCAGACCGGTGGTCAGCAGGGCGGCGTCTCGTCGCCCAACCGCGCGATCGACATCAACCCCGAGGACATCGAGTCGATCGAGATCCTGAAGGGGGCGGCGGCAGGAGCGGTCTACGGCGCGCGCGCCGGGCAGGGTGTCGTCCTGATCACGACCAAGAAGGGGCGTCCGGGCGCCACCAAGTACAGCCTGCGGAGCTCGTTCTCCTGGACCGACATCAACCGGTTCCCGCAGCTCCAGCGCCAGTTCGGCCAGGGCGACGGGGGCGTCGCCGATCCATGCGCGGCCTCCGCCGCGACCGCGACCCCGATTCTCGACTGTTACGCGACCGAGGACAGTTGGGGCCCCGCACTCGCGCCGGGCACCCCGACGTACGATCACGCGAGGGAGCTGTACCAGACCGGATTCGGGAGCGACAACACGCTGACGATTTCGGGGGGAAACGAGCGAACGACTTTCTACGTGTCGGGCTCGCTGCTCAACCAGAACGGGCAGCTGCCGGGGCCGAACACCAACTTCAACCGGAAGTCCTTCCGGCTCACCGGCGACCACCGGGTGTTCGACAACCTGAAGATCGGCGGGAACATCAGCTACACCAACTCGACCCAGTACGCGATCCAGAAGGGCTTCAACTTCAGCGGCGTCACCTGGGGCGGGTGGCGGACGCCGCCCGAGTTCAACAACCTGAACTACGTGACCACGCCGGACAGCGTGCAGCGGTCGTTCCGCTTTCCCAACCCGTCGTTCGGCAACGTGGACTCGACCCGCGGCTACGACAATCCGCTCTGGTCGGCCCTCAACGCCGTCAGCTCGTCCATCGTCGGGCGGACGATCGGCAACATCTCCGTGGACTTCACCCCGTGGTCATGGCTCAAGCTCGGCTACACGCTCGGTGTGGACGACGGTCAGGACAGCCGGCTCCAGGGCCAGCCGCCGTCCAGCTCGAACACCCCTGACCCCCGCGGTCAGGTGATCAAGCAAACGCTGGTTAATACCCAGTGGGACGGCAACTTCCTCGGGACGGCGAGCTACACGCTGAGCCCGCAGGTGAAGGGGACGTTCAGCCTGGGGCAGAACCTCAACACGCGGAGCTTCCGCCAGCAGGGCCAGGTGGGCAACGGCCTCATCGCCGACGAGCCGTTCAACCTCAGCAACGCGTCGACCTTCCCGCCGCCCAAGGACATCGAGACCAAGATCCGGACCGAAGGCTACTTCGGGCAGGCCACGTTCGATCTCTGGGATCAGCTCTTCCTCAAGGGGGGCGTCCGCTACGACGGCGCCTCGAGCTTCGCGACCAACGCACAGTGGGCCTGGTTCCCCAGCGCGAGCGCAGCGTGGCAATTCACCAAGGCCGTCGGCGATCTTGGCGGGCTGCTCTCCTACGGAAAGGCGCGCCTGGCGTACGGCCAGGTCGGCACGCAGCCCTCACCCTACCTCGCCTCGACCATCTATCAGTCCGCACTGTTCGGCGATTTCGACGCGTTCGGCGTCAGCTCGAGCCAGAGCGGCCACGGCGGGCTGTTCAGCCCCTTCATCCGTCCGGCTACGGACCTCCGGCCCGAGCGCACCAAGGAGTTCGAGGCCGGCGTGGATCTGGGGCTGTTCAAGGATGCGGCCGACCTGAGCTTCACCTGGTACAAGCGCAGCTCGACCGACGTGATCCTGCTGGTGCCGGTCGCCGCGTCGTCGGGCGACACGGTCCAGGGCGCCAACGCCGCGAAGATCCGGAACGCGGGCACCGAGTGGGCGCTCAACATCCGGCCGATCACCCGCAAGAACTTCGCGTGGGAAGTGGGCGTCGTGTTCGGGACGAACCGCAACCGGGTGGAAGACCTCCGGGGAGCGCAGTTTGTCATCTATGGCGGTCTGGGCGGCGCTATTCAGGGCGGCCCGACTGCCGTAGCCGAGGTGGGCCAGCCGATCGGCGCATTCAGGGACTACGACTTCGTCAGGTGCGGGCGTGGCGTGATCCTCACCGACGGATTAGGCAGCCCATACAACGTGGACGCCAATTGCAGCGCCGCCCAGATCCAGGGCAAGGCGCTCTTCATCGACGACGGGAGCTTCACCAACGCCGCCGGCATCGGCAGCGCAGGGCCGGGCTTCCCCCTGCTCGATCCGACCCAGTACATCATCGCTGACCCGAACCCGAAGTGGACCGGTTCGGTCCGCACCAGCGTGCGGGTCGGCAACTTCTCGGTCTCCGGGTTGCTCGACGTGCGGCACGGCGGTCAGGTCTGGAACGGGACCCGGGCCGCGCTCAACGCGGTCGGCACCTCGGCCGAGAGTGCACTTCGCGGCCAGAGCGTGGTGTTCGGTCAGAGCTTCCTGCCCGGCCCGGTCGCCGGGCCCGGCGCGGGGACGACGGCGGTGCTGGATCAGAACTTCTTCGCGAACTACTACGGCTGGTCGTTCGCAAGCACCATCGGCCAGCCGTTCTACGAGGACGGCGGCTTCGTGAAGCTGCGGGAGATATCGGTGGGCTACACCCTGCGGAACCGGTTCGTAACGCGGACGCTGGGCCTGTCCAGCGTGGACCTGCGCCTGGCGGGCCGGAATCTCGCCGTGTGGACCAACTACTCCGGCGCGGACCCGGAGACGAACCTCGGCGGGGCGGAGACGGGCGCTCGGGGCATCGATTTCTTCAACAACCCGCAGTCCCGGTCGTTCGTATTCACCGTCGTCCTGGCCCGCTGATGCGGCCGCTGACTCTCATCGGGATCAGACGCATGCGCTCACTACTCCGGTCGATGATGCTGGGTCCGGCCCTGGCGGCGGCTCTCTCGGGCTGCGGCGACTTTCTTACCGGCCCCAAGCTGCAGGACGATCCGAACAACCCGACGACGGCGTCGAACGAAGCGCTGTTCGTCGCCTCGCAGGTCAACATCAGCGCGCAGCTGGAGAGCCGGCTGGCCCGCACCATCTGCATCTGGATGCAGCAGTGCGCCGGCCAGACCCAGTATCTCTCGCTCGGTGTCTACTCGGTCGGCGAAGACGACTACTACATCAACTGGTCGGCCTTCTACGGGGGCGGCGGCCTGCGCGACCTGCGGACGATCCAGGTCCGCTCGCTCGCGAGCGGCGACTCCACGTTCTTCGGCGTGGCCGCCGTGCTCGAGGCCTACGCCATCGGCACCGTCGCGGACATCTGGGGTGACGTGCCGTACAGCCAGGCGGCCAATCCCAACGTCCCGACACCGGTACCCGATACCCAGCAGGCGGTCTACGCCGCGATCCAGGCCAAGCTGGACTCGGCCATCGCGTTCCTTGCCGGCACCGGACCCCGCAACAAGGGCCCGGCCGCCAACGACCTGGTCTATGCCGGCAACCCCGCGCTCTGGACGGCGCTCGCTCACACACTCAAGGCGCGCTACTTCCTCCACGTGGCCCTGCGCGATCCGACCGCGTACGGGCACGCTCTCACCGAGGCCGCAAGCGGCATTCAGCAGGGCAGCGACTACGCGCTCGCCCTGAGCGGACAGGGTGCCACGTCCTCGGATCTCTGGAGCGTGTTCCAGAGCATCTTCCCCGGCTACGTCGTGGCGGGCTCGTTCCTCGTCAACACCATGCTCGGCCCGCCGCAGGACCCGCGGCTGCCGCTGTACTTCGCCCAGAACGGCAACGGAAACTTTGTGGGAGCGGACCCGGGTGTTCCCGGCTCGCCCAGCCTGCTCTCCACGCTGAGCAACACCCGACTCAACGGGGCCTTCGCGCAGCCGTTCGTCACCTGGGAGGAGAACCAGCTCATCATCGCCGAGGCGTCATATCAGGTGGATCACAGCGACGCGTCGTCGACGGCGCGGAATGCACTGCAGGCGGTCTGGACCGCCAACGGCGTGACGCTGGCGATGCCGGCACCGGGGACGCCGGGTCCCAACGATCCGTTGCTCAAGGCGATCATGACGGAGAAGTACATCGGGAACTTCCAGAACATCGACGCGTGGCAGGATTGGAAGCGTACCGGCATCCCGAATCTGGTGCCGGCGGCGGGCGGCGTCATTCCGCGGCGGCTGGTCTATCCGCTGAGCGAGCGGAACACGAACCCCAACATCGTGGGTCCGGGACCGGCGCGGAACTGGAACGATCCATGAGACCGGCGCACCCCGGCCGGATCAACCATGTGCAGTCCGCCCGGCGGCTACCTCGGACACCGCGCGGTACGCCTGGTCGATGGCGCAGTTGGCGTAGGCGTAAGCACCTGCATCGGAGTTGGCGATGCTGATGCGCCCGAACTGCTGCCGGCCGATCACGCACGGCTGCTGATCGTCGGGCCAGACCGGGTCCCAGAGCGAGTTGTACTCGTAGGCATACCCGTGCGGCCATCGGTTGACCGTGATCCCGGCGATGTCCCGCGCCGGATCGAATCCGCCCGCTGCCAGCGCGCGACCGAGCTGGTCGCGGATATTCCGCTCGAAGGTCTCGAACGGGGTCGCCAGCAGTTCCGCCCGGCCCGCACGATGTTGGGCACGGGCCGGCAGCCCCGGACTGCAAGGCGTTCGCTGGAGGTGAAGCACGACCGGCTCGTCGGGGGATCGCGCGAACTGGTACCCGCCGAGGCTCACCGGAAAGTCGAGACGGATCGAGCTGAAATAGCCCGCCGGCGCGTACACGGATTGGACCCCCAGCTTGGCGAGTGCTTTCCAGTTCCGAATCGCGACGTTGGTGTACACGAGCGGCACCTTTACCCCGTAGGCCAGTGCCTCTCTCTGCCCGGCCGGCAGCTCCGGGCAGAGGTACGGAATCATCCCGTTCCAGCAGGCCAGCACGCACGCCCGCGCCCGCGCCGTCCACACCCTCCCCCCTCGCGCGTACGTGATCTCGACCTCTCCCGCCCCCGGTGCATGCGTGGCCCGGATGACCGTGCTGTTGAGTCGGATGCGCGTGGGGGCGTGGGGTGTGTCCAGCGGGGCATAGTTGACCCGCGCCCTCACGATGTCGTCCATCGTGTGTCCGGCTGCGGCAGGGGGCACGAGCTTGCGCACGAGGAGCCGCGCGATGGACGCGTTGCCGTCGGGGAAATGGAAGATGTACGGCTCTTCCTCGTGTGGCTCGGCCGTGAGGCCGATCCCCTCGGTGCCCGCCTGGTCGAGCGGGAGCCCCTTGAATCCCGGAAAGCCGAGCCCCCAGCAATCGAGCGCCGGCACCGCGTCGATCCCGACCCCGTAGAGGTCGTGGGTCCAGGCCTGGAACAGCGGTATCGCGTCGGGATGGACCGACGCGTGCTGGAGCAGGTAATCACGGTAGCTGGTCTTCTCGAGCTTCGCGTTCACCTCCGCGGGGGAGAGGCCGGCGAAAGGCGCGGCGTTCGCGGTAAAGAGCGTGAAGATCGAGGCGAGTACCTCTGACGGGAGCGGCGCCTGTCTCAGCTCGTCGACCGACTGGACCTCCGGCCAGTCCCGTCGGCCGAGCCCCGCCACGACCAGCCGGTCGGTGCCGAAGGTCTCGCGATCGAAGAACACGCCGCCCTTCAAGCCCCAGCGACTGGAGAACGACCGGTCGTACGCCTGGTAAAACTCCCCGGTATCGATGCCGAGCTCGGTCAGCAACTGGCGCGCCTCGGCGCTGTAGCGTGACGGCGTGTCGATCGATTGTGAGCCGCCGTAGCCGATCAGCAGCTTCCCGCCGACGCGGAACTCGTTCCGCTTTGCGTGGCCACCGAAGTCGTCGTGGTTGTCCAGGACGAGCACGCGGGCGCGTCCGGCGTGCGCCTTCTGGAAGAAATAGGCTGCACTCAAACCGCTGATGCCACCGCCCACGACGATCAGATCGTACGACTCGCCGCTCGGTCGCGCGTCGCGCATCATCGCCTCGAGCCCCCCGTCCCGAATGCGATGCGCCACCTCGAAAGATCCGGCATGGCTTCCGCGCAAGCCCGTGAGCGCGGGCGGGTAGTAGCCGGGGGCGCGTTCGGGGGCGTACGGCGCGGGCCACCACTCTTCGAGCGGGTTGCGCGGGAGGAGTGACGCGCCGATGGCCAGCGCCATGCCGTTCAGAAAGTCTCGGCGCGGGATGCGCCGGTGCATTCCCAGATCGCGGTCGTCCGGATGAGTCATCAGCGCCTCGGAGGGGTGACCTAACATGCCACCGGCTCTGGGGGTGCGCCAAGGGGCCATTGATAACGTCTTGGTCGCCTGTGACTTGGCATCGTTTCGCCGGGCATTCGGGGGTTGGGGGGGCTGGACAAGGGGGTGGGGGTCGGATGTAGAGTGGGGGTGCAGGCCGGCGTTTGGCCTGTGTTTGCATCCTCCGACCACGCGGAGGGTCCACTCTCGCAGCTGACTTTCTCCTTGAGCTGCGAGCCCCCATCAGCGGCGGGGGCGAGGGCGTGCGATCCGAGCGATCGATCGTACAACCAGACCGAGTGCCGCGCCAACAATGAAAAGAGGAGTTTGTGAAAGTCCTGGTCCTAGGGGCCGGCGCGGTGGGGACCGTGTCAGCTCTCAAATTCGCGCAGGAAGCGATGGTCGAGCAGCTCATCATCGCCGACGCGGTGTCCGCCCGCGCAGTCTCACTCGCGGACCGACTCAACGATCCTCGAGTTCGTGCGATCACTCTCGACGCGGGTAACCAGAACGACATCGCCCGCGCCATCCGCCAGACCGGTACCACCATCCTGCTGAACGCCGCGCTGCCGGCCACCAACCTGGCCGTGATGCGGGCGTGTCTCGATGCCGGCTGCCACTACATCGACATGGCGAGCGGCGGCTCCGACGCCGACGGCATTCCCAAGCTCGAGGACCAGTTCGCCCTCGACGCCGCGTTCAAGCAACGGGACCTGTTGGCCCTTCTCGGTATGGGGGCCGACCCGGGGACCACCAACGTCTACGCGGCTTACGCCGCCAAGCACCTCCTCGACGAGGTCACCGAGCTCCGCGTCCGTGACGGGGACAACTCGGTATGCCAGGGGCACGACGGCTTCGTTGCCGCCTTCAGTCCCTGGGTGTTCATCGACGAATGCCTGTGCAAAGCCGTCTCGTGGCGCGACGGGCGTTTTCACCTCGAGGAGCCGCTCACGGGCCGGGAGCCGTTCGACTTCCCGGAGCTCGGCATCCTCAACTGCTATTACGTGGACCACGAGGAGTCGAAGACCCTGCCCCGGTTCTTCCCCGGGGCCCGGGTCGTGGACTTCAAGCTCTGCCTCGACGATATGACGCGGGAATCGCTGCGGGCGATGAAACGACTCGGCTTTTCCCGCAAGGATCGCGTGGCGGTGAGAGGCGTCGAGGTAGTGCCGCGCGACCTTCTCGTCTCGCTGCTGCCCGACCCCAAGGATCTGGCCGGCCGGCTTCGGGGCAAGACCTGCGTGGGCACGCTGGCCCGCGGCACCGCGGACGGGGAGCAGCTCTCCTACTACCTTTACAATGTCGCCGACCACGAGGAGGTCTACGCCTCGCTCGGCGTCCAGGCGACGGCATACCAGACCGGCATCCCCCCGGTGATCGCAGCGCAGCTCATCGCCGAAGGCGCGTGGGGCGGGGCCGGCGTCCGATCACCCGAAGAATTCGATCCTGACCCGTTCCTGGAGCGGCTCGCGGTAGCGGGCATGCCGTGGCAAGTCCGCCCCTTTCGCGCCCAGCAGCCCGAGCCCGAGCGGGGAGACACCCGGCTCGCCGTGGTCGCCGCGTGAGACGGAGACCCAGCCGCGTGACGCGGTGACCTGGAAGAGACCTCGATGACGACGTCAGCCAAGCCCCGACAGAAGGCGGCGAGAAACGGCAAGGCAACCGCCTACCGGATGTACATCGACGGGAAGTTCGTAGACGCCCGGAACGGCAGGACCTTCGACGTGTACGACCCGGCGTCGGAGGCGATCATCGCCACTTGCCCCGCGGGTGGCCCGGAGGACATCGACCGCGCGGCCAAGGCGGCGCACCGCGCGTTCTACGGGGGCTGGAAGACCACCACGGCGCAGGAACGCGGCCGCATTCTGCTCCGACTGGCGGAGCGGGTCCGTGGGCGACGGGCCGAGCTGGCCGAGCTCGAGACCCGCAACTCGGGCAAGCCGATCGCCGAGTCGGAGTATGACATGGACGACACCGCCACCTGTTTCGAGTACTATGGCGGTCTCGCCACCAAGATCCACGGTGAGGTCCTCCCGGTGCCAGCCGACGCGGTCGCGTTTGCGATGCGGGAGCCGATGGGCGTCGCCGGCCAGATCATCCCCTGGAACTATCCGCTCATGATGGCAGCCTGGAAAATCGCCCCTGCCCTGGCTGCGGGGTGTACGGTCGTGCTCAAGCCTGCCGAGCAGACGCCGCTCTCGATTCTCGAGCTCGCGAAGGACTTCGAGGCCGTCGGCATCCCTCCGGGTGTGGTCAACATCGTCACCGGGGACGGTCCCGGCGCGGGTGCGCCGCTCGTCACGCACCCCGCGGTGCGAAAGATCGCCTTCACGGGGAGCGCCGAGGTCGGGAAGCTCATCATGCGAAACGCAGCGGATCAGCTCAAGCGGGTCTCGCTCGAGCTGGGTGGCAAGTCACCCAACATCTTCTTCAGCGACGCCGATTTCGAGAACGCCGTGGACGGCGCGCTCTTCGGCGTGTTCGTGAACCAGGGCGAGGTCTGCTCGGCGGGCAGTCGCGTGCTGGTGCAGCGCGACATCTACCGCAAGTTCGTGGACGCCGCGGCCGCGAAGGCCAAGACCATCAAGGTGGGGAGCGGCCTCGACCGGAACAACAAGATGGGTCCGCTCGTGAGCGCGGCGCAGCGGGACCGGGTCGTCCGGTATCAGAAGATCGGCCGGCAGGAAGCCAAGGTCGCGACCGGGGGGGGCGTACCGAAGCAGCACGAGCGCGGGTGGTACGTGGAGCCGACGATCTTCTATGACGTCGACAACAGCGCTCGGATCGCCCAGGAGGAGATCTTCGGCCCGGTGATGAGCGTGATCCCGTTCAAGGACGAAGCCGAGGCGGTCCGCATCGCCAATGCGACGCCCTACGGGCTGGCTGCCGCAGTCTGGAGCCGCGATATCTTCAAGGCGTTCCGGGTGGTGAAGGCGCTCGAGGCGGGGATCGTCTGGGTGAACCACATGCAGCCGACGTTCGTCGAGGCCCCGTGGGGCGGGTACAAGGCCTCGGGTTTCGGCCGCGAGCTGGGGCACTGGGGTGTCGAAGAATACCTGGAGACCAAGCAGGTCTACGTGAATCTCGATGAGAAGCCGATCGGCTGGTACTGACGGCACCCGGGGAGACACCGAGAAACAGTAACTGCAACTGCGAACCACGGCGCACTCTGTGGTTCGTAGTTCTCCGTGCCTCTGTGCCCTCAGGATGCCGCCAGCCTGGCCACGAGCTCGGCGTTGGTTTTCGTCCCCTTGAGCTCGCCCAGGAAGTCGGTGATGGCGTTGACGGGAGACATCCCCGCGATTCGCTGTCGGACCGCGTGTGACACGGCCAGCGCCTCCGGGCTCAGGAGCAGCTCCTCCCGCCGAGTAGCGCTGGCCACCAGATCGATTGCCGGAAAGATCCTCCGCTCCGCCAACTCCCGACTCAGCACCAGCTCGCTGTTGCCGGTCCCCTTGAACTCCTCGAAGATCACCTGATCCATCTTGCTGCCGGTATCGACCAGCGCCGTCGCGATGATCGTGAGCGAGCCGCCGCCCTGCCCGGGGTCCACGGCGCGGGCACTGCCGAGAAAACGCTTGGGTTTCTCGAGTGACTGCGCGTCGAGTCCCCCGGAAAGCGTGCGTCCCGTCCCGCGTTCGACGGCGTTGTAGGCTCGGGCAAGCCGAGTGAGCGAGTCGACGATGAGGACCACGTCGTCGCCCAGCTCGACCCGGCGCCGCGCCCGCTCGAGCAGCAACTCCGCTACCGCGACGTGCCGCGCGGGCGGATTGTCGAAGCTCGACGCGACCACCTCGCCGAAGCCGGCTGACTCCATCTCGAAGACTTCCTCCGGCCGCTCGTCGACGAGCAGGACGAAGAGACCGGCCTCCGGGTAGTTGGTGCTCACACCCTCGCCGATCGCCTGGAGCACCATCGTCTTTCCCGCCTTGGCCGGCGCGACGATGAGGGCGCGCTGTCCCTTGCCGAGCGGGCAGAGCAGGTCGATCACCCGGTTGGTGTAGTCCGGCTGTCCCTGGCGGACGAGACCGCACTCGAGCCGAAGGGGCTCGTTCGGGTGGATGGCGCTGAGCCGGGTGAACTCCGGCCGATGCTGGAGCGCTTCGGGCGGCCGCCCGTTGATCGCGGTGACCCGTTCGAGTGAAGGGCCTCGGCCCTTGGACCCGGAGCGGGTCTCGCCGGCGATCTCGTCTCCCGTCCGCAGGGTGTACCGGCGGACGACCGGCTCGCCGACGTGCACGTCCCCGCCGGTCGGGAGGTAGCTCGCCTCTCGGCGCCGGAGGAAGCCGCTGCCTCGCCCGGCCATCTCGAACACGCCGAGCGTCATGTCGTGGTGGGCAATCGATCGAAGGCGGAGCGGGCGGTCGGCATGGTCAGCAGGAAGATATCGCGTCAGGTCCGGCGGGGCAGCCCGCGGGGCTGGCGCGCGCCGCCTGATCCCGGCAACATTCGCGGTCCTCCACCACCCGGCGCCCGTGAGCGAGTTCGCCCGTTTCGCTCTTGTCACATTCACGTCGGTCCTCTTCATCGTGGACCCGGTCGCCGTGGTGCCCGCCTATCTGGTCATCACCCAGAACGAAACGACCGAAGAGCGGCGTCGGACCGCGCTCCGCGCCTGCGTCGCCGTGACCGTGCTGCTCGTGGTCTTCGCCGCAACCGGCACCCTCATCTTCCGCGCGTTCGGGATCACCCTGCCGGCGTTTCGGACGGCAGGCGGGTTGATTCTGTGGTTCACCGCGATGGAGATGTTGCGCGGCGAGCGCACGAGTCAGGAGGGTCGGATCGAGCTGCAGGAGGGACGGGAGAAGGAGGACGTAGCGCTGACCCCGCTCGCCATCCCCCTCCTGGCCGGACCCGGGGCGATCTCGACCGTCGTGGTACTGGCGGGCCAGGCCCATGAGCCGGCGTCGGCCGCCGCCGTCTACGCGTCGATCGTCGTGACCGGACTGCTCTCCTACGTCACGCTCCGTCTGGGCGAGCAGTTGCTCTCCCGGCTGGGCAAGACCGGGATCCGGGTCATGACCCGGATCATGGGTCTACTGCTTGCCGCCGTCGCGGTCCAGTTCGTTCTCACCGGCCTTCGAGAAGGGCTTGGGCTGGGCACCGGCCCCTAAACGCCGGACCCCAGAAATTCGTATATCGAATGGACCGGTCTTAGGACGCTCCGCGTGACCCGGCTGAGATACCCGCTCCTGCTCGTAGCTCTGCTCGTGGGCACGGCCCCGCCCGCCGCGGCGCAGGTTGGTGCGAACACCGACATCATCACCGGCACCGTGACGGGACCGGAGGGCCAGCCCATCGCGGATGCCACAGTGGAGGCGATCGCGGCGGAGACGCAGATCTCCCGCCAGCGCACCACGGACGCCCACGGCCGGTTCACGATCGTGTTTCCCGATGGCGGCGGTCAGTATCAGATTCTCGTCCGTTACATCGGCATGGCGCCCGCCCGGCTAAACCTCACGCGCCAGGCCGATGAGGATCGTCTGGTCGTGAAGGTCCGCCTGTCTCCGGTTGCGACGACGCTCGAGGAGATCACGGTGCGGGCACGGGCGCCGCGCCAGCGCGACGAGGGGGCCGGTCCCGGCTCCACCGAGCGGAACCTGAGTCAGGAGCTGGTGGACCGGCTGCCCATCGATGCCTCGGACCCGAACGTCCTGGCGACGCTCGCGCCGGGCGTCGTCGCCATCGGTTCCACCGACTCCACCAACGCGGCTTTTTCGGTCGCTGGCCTCAGGCCCGACGCCAACAACGTGACGCTCGACGGCGCCTCCTTCGGCACGGGCAGTGTCCCCCAGGATGCAGTCCGGAACACCCGGGTCGTCACCAGCACTTACGACGTGGCGAGAGGGGAGTTCAGCGGCGGTCTCGTCGCCTCGACGACGCGCAGCGGCACCAACGTCGCGCAGGGGTCGTACACCTACACGGTGCGTGACCGGGGCCTCGCCTGGGGTGGTGAAACATCGTCGCCGTTCGGACAGGGTTTCACCCAGAACCAGCTCAGCGGCGGGCTGGGCGGACCCCTCGTGCGCAACAAGCTCTTCGTCTTTAGCGCGCTTCAGGGCCGCTGGCGCGATCAGGGCCTTACGTCGCTCACCTCCGTCGATCCGGCGACGCTCACGCGCCTCGGCGTCAGCGCCGATTCGGTCGCTCGCTTTCTTTCGCTTGCCGGGGCCACCGGCGTCCCGCTCACCTTGCCGGGGATCCCCGACGACCGGGCGAACAACAACGGCACTGGTCTGGTGCGCTTCGACTGGAAACCGTCCGATGCGCAGACCGTGACCCTGCGCTTCGACGGGCATCTCAGCTCGCAGGATCCGACCCGCGTGGGGTCGTTGTCGCTCCCGGCGACCGGCGGGACCAGCTCCGATCACGGCGGCGGGGTCCTCGGCTCGCTCACCTCCTATTTCTCCGGAAACTTCGTGAACGACTTCCGGACGTATGTGTCCGTGGATCACCGGAACGGCTCCGCCTACCTGACCCTGCCGCAAGGGCGGGTGCAGGTCGCCTCCAACAGATCCGACACGACGCTCGGCGTCACGACGTTTGGGTTCGGCGGCAACGCCGGGTTCCCTCAAAGCAGCTCGAATACGTCCGTCGAGATTACGGAGGAGCTGTCCTGGCTCCCGGGAGCCGCGGCTCACCGGATCAAGTTTGGGCTGTACCTCAACGCCGCCCATTTCCGCCAGGACCAGACCCCCAACCAGTTCGGAACCTTCCTCTATCCCTCGCTCGGTGCTCTCGGCGCCGGAGAGCCGGCGCAGTTCACCCGCAACTTGGCCCCGCTGGAGCAGGCGGGCACCGCGTGGAACGGCGCCGCCTACCTGGGCGACACGTGGCGCGCTGGCACCCTCCAGCTCACGTATGGGGCTCGATTGGAAACCACGGCTTTCAGCGGCGTGCCGCGCTCCAACGCCGTCGTGGACTCCGTGTTCGGCCTTCGGACCGACCACATTCCGAGCGAGATCCACCTCTCGCCACGGGCCGGGTTCACCTGGATGCTCGGCGGGAGCAGCGGCGGCGGTCGGGATGGCAACGCTGCCGGATTCGGCACCGGCACGACAATCCTGCGCGGTGGCATCGGCGAATTCCGGAGTCCGACGCCCACGACGCTGTACAGCTCGGCTCTGGCCGCACCCGGCCTCTCGAACGCAGAGGCCCAGCTCGTGTGCGTGGGCGCAGCGGTGCCGGTGCCGGACTGGTCCAGCTACCTCCAGGACAGTTCCACGATTCCAGGCCAATGCACCGATACCGTGACGACGGTCGCGGTGACGCCGAACCCGAACGTGACCGTCTTCACCCCGCGGTTCACCGCGCCGCGCGCCTGGCGCGCGTCGCTCGGCATCCAGCGGCCGATCTTGGGCACGTTTTCGGTCTCGGTGGACGCCAGCTACGCGCGAGGGGTGAGCCAGTATGGGTTCCGCGACCTCAACTTGGCGTCGACGCCGGCCTTCACGCTGGCGTCGGAAGGCAACCGGCCCGTGTACGTGCCCGCCGGGGCGATCGTCCCGACGACCGGGGCGCTGAGCCCGGTAGACTCGCGGGTAGACCCGCAATTCGGGCAGGTACTGGAAATCGAGTCCGATCTTGCCTCGGAGACCAAGCAGGTGACGGTGGGGTTCGGAGGTGTGACCGGACGGGGTGCGAGCTTCCGGGTGTCGTACACGTACACGCGCGCCCAGGACCAGTCCTCGTTCTCCGGCGGCGGAGCGGCACAGGGGTTTTCGGCACCGACCACCGCCGGGAACCCCAACGTGCCGGAGTGGGCCACGAGCAGCTTCGAGCGGCGACATTCCTTTCTGACGACGGTCACGTACCCCGTCACAGGTGCGCTCGAGGTGACCGCGATCGGCCGCCTCAGCTCCGGTGTGCCGTTCACGCCGCTGGTGGGCTCCGACATCAACGGCGACGGCGCCCGCAACGACCGAGCTTTCATCTATAATCCCGCGACCGCGACCGACCCGGCCCTGGCGAACGCGATGCAGGCGCTATTGGCCGGCGCGCCCTCGGCGGTGCGCGACTGCCTGGACAGCCAGATGGGCACGATCGCCGGACGAAACTCGTGCACCGGCCCCTGGCAACCGTCGCTGGACTTCCAGCTCAACTGGCGGCCCAGCTGGTTCGGCCTCGACCGTCGGCTCACCGTATCGGTGCTGACGGTGAACTTTCTTGGCGGCCTGGACAACCTGCTGCACGGCGCGGGAAGCCTGCACGGCTGGGGGTCTGCCACGGCCCCCGATCCCGTGCTGCTCTACGTCCGGGGGTTCGACCCTACGACCCGTGAGTTTCAGTACACGGTGAACGGGCGCTTCGGATCCACGATCTCCGCCAACAACGGCATCATCGCGCCGTTCCAGGTCGGCTTCCAGGCACACTTCACCATCGGCCCCGATCCGGTGCGGAACCGCCTCCGGTCTGCGTTCGGATCGCGCGGCGAGGGCGGACGTGGCGCCCCGGGCGGTCCCGGTAGCGACGCCAGTGGACCGGCTGCGGCCGACTTCGCCGCCCGGTTGGCGCGGGTGCTGCCGAACCCGGTCACCGCCGTCCTCGCGCTCAAGGATTCGCTCCAGCTCACGGACGATCAGGAGACGCGCCTCAAGGCGATCGCGGACTCGCTCGATGCGCAGAACCAGGTGCTTTCGGACTCGATGCGGGCGCAGATCGAGCGTGCCGGCGACAGGCCCGATCCAACCGTGCTCTTCGCCCGGCTGCGGCCGAAGCTCACGCAGGGGCGGGAGCAGAGCCGGCGGGCGCTCGAGAGCGCGCACCAGGTCCTCACCACAGAGCAGTGGGCCAAGCTCCCCGAAGCGATCCGCTCCCCTGGCACCCGTCGGCGGCCCAACGGCGGGGACTAGCCCGGTCGCCTTCCGCGTCGTCCCGCCTGCCGCTAGAATCGGTCCCCGCGTCTCCCCCGACGCGTCCAACCCTCATCCGAGCCTCTCAGGGAGCACCCCATGCGGAGCTACCTCACCGAATTCATCGGCACCTTCTTTCTCGTGCTGACGGTGTGTCTCACCGTCATCGGCGCGGTCTCGATGGCGCCGCTCGCGATCGGCGCCTGCCTCATGATCATGGTCTACATGGGTGGCCATGTGTCGGGGGGCCACTACAACCCGGCCGTGTCGCTCGCGGTGCTGCTTCGCGGGAAGATGCAATCCGTCGGTGAGTTCGCGGCGTATCTGGTGAGCCAGGTCGCGGGGGCGATCGCGGCGGCATACGTCGCGTATATCATCACGGGGAAGACCATGGCCCCGGCACCGGGCGACTCGGTCTCGACCAGCGCCGCTCTGCTGGTGGAGGTTCTCTTCACCTTCGCCCTAGCCCTGGTGGTGCTCAACTCCGCCGTGTCGGCCAAGACGCAGGGGAATTCGTTCTACGGCCTGGCCATCGGGTTCACCGTCGTCGTGGGGGCGTTCGCGGGCGGGTCGATCTCCGGCGGCGCATTCAACCCTGCGGTCGGCACCGGCCCGACGCTGGTGAACGCGTTCGTCGCCGGAGGCTCGCTCTCGCACCTGTGGCTCTACCTGGTGGGGCCCTTCCTCGGGGGTGCGCTCGCGGCGGCCGTGTTCGGGATCCAGGAGGGTTAGGCGGTCTTCTGCGACGCTGGCGAGCCTCCGGGCATCCGTACGTAGTCGGCACAACTCCGGCCCGTCGGGCCGTCACGGATCACCGCAGGGAGTCTCTGAATGTCGCCAGTCAATCGCAGCCGTTTAAGGTTCGCCGGTTTCGTCGGCGCGGCCTTTGTCTTGGGTCTCATGCTCGCACGCCTGCTCGATCTCCCGCTGCGCGGCGCCGCGCAGCAGGTGGCCCAGCGGCTCCAGCCGGGCGCGGCTCCCGCGCCGGCGCCCACCGACGCCGGGGCCCGACAGCTCTACGACCTGAGCGAGGCGTTCGCGTCGGTCGCCGAGCATGTGAAGCCGAGCGTCGTCTTCGTCAAGGCCAACCGCAAGCCGGATGCGGATGATGGGGACGGCGCCGTCCCCCGCTTGCAGGTGCCTCCGGGCTTCGAGCGGTTCTTCCAGTTCGGTCCGCAACCCAGGCAGCCCCGGCTGGAGCAGGCGTCCGGCTCGGGCTTCATCGTTTCCAGCGACGGCTACATCCTCACCAACGCGCACGTCGTCGACGGCGCCAACCGTGTGACCGTGCGGCTGCTCGACCGCCGTGAGTTCCCTGCCAAAGTCATCGGCGTCGACGCCGCGACGGACGTGGCCGTGCTCAAGATCGACGCCGGTAATCTCACCGCGGCCCCACTCGGGGACAGTGATGCGGCCCGCGTCGGTGAGTGGGTCCTTGCGGTGGGCAATCCGCTGGGCGAGAACCTCACGTTCACCGTGACCCAGGGCATCATCAGCGCCAAGGGCCGGGCGCTCAACCTCCCGAACCGGACGGACCGGAGCATCCAGGACTTCATCCAGACCGACGCCGCGATCAACCCCGGCAACTCCGGCGGGCCGCTGGTGAGCGTGCGCGGGCAGGTCGTGGGAATCAACTCCGCCATCGCCAGCGAGACCGGTTACTACTCCGGCTACGGCTTCGCGATCCCGATCAACCTGGCCCGACGGGTGATGGATCAACTCATCAAGAGCGGTCACGTCGAGCGCGCGGCGCTCGGCATTCTCGTGCGCGACGCGAACGGCACCGACGCCCAGTACGTTGGGCTGCCGGACATCCGGGGCGTGGTCGTGCAGGACTTCGCCGGCAAGAGCAACGCGGCGGAGCTCGCTGGCCTCGCGGTCGGCGACATCATCGTGGCGGTGGACGGCCAGCCCGTCGAATACGTCGCGCAGCTGCAGCAGACGATCGGGTTCCGCAAGGCCGGTGAAACCGTCAAGGTCGAAGTGGCGCGGAAAGGCGGAGTGCGAAAGACGTACACCGTCCCCCTCCAGCGGGTTCCCGAGCGCGCGGAGGTGGCATCCGGCGGCGCATCCCGCGGCGGGGCCGACGGCGATGACGCGGCGGCGGTGTCGCCGCTCGGTCTCTCGGTCGCGCCGCTCGACCGCGCCACGGCTCAGCAGTTCTCCGTGCCGAGCACGGTGAACGGCGTCGTGGTGACCGACGTCCGGCCGGGCGGCCCCGCTTCGGAATCCGTGGCCGGGCCGGACAACGGCGGGCCGGACATCGTCCTGTCGGTCGAGGGCAAGCCGGTGCGGTCGCCGCAGGAGCTTCGGAGTGCGCTGGCAGGCATGAAGCCCGGCGACATCGTGACGCTGCGGATCTACAATGCCCAGGCGAAGGCGTACCGGGTGGAGCGGCTCAAGCTGGGATCGGGGAGCACCGAGTAGAGCCGGCGACGCGCGCAGGGGTGGTGGCGAGCAGGGTCTGCGCTTGGGCCTCGCGTCCCGCCGCCACCAGCGCGCCGTACGCCGAGCGCAGCGACACTCCGCGGCGACGGGTGCCGTGGTGATCGGTGGCAAGTAGATCGACGAGCCCGGCTTCGATCAGGCGCCACGCGAGCCGGTCGGAGCCGGGGCTCGACTCCTTGTAGTGCCCCGTGAGACTGCCCGCGTTCACCTGGAGCAGCGCGCCCTGCTCCCGCCACGCCGCGATCGTCTCCAGCGGATCGAGCGTTGCCGGGAAGTGGTAGCGCTCCGGGTGGGCGATCACGATCTGCTGGTCCGCCTCCAGGACTTCGGCGATCACGTCCGCGTGCGTGCCTCTCAGATCGAAGCCGAACTCCACCAGCAGATAGCGGGTCCCCGCGAGCCCCACACCGTCGAGCCCGAGAATCGGTCGGATCAGGGCGGCGTGCGGAGCCCAGATCTCCTGACCGAGGCCCAACTGGGGCAGCCCGTCTTCCCGCTCCGCGGCGGCAACCACCTGGTCGAAGCCGCGCCGGTGTCGGTCGAGCTCCCGCTGTACCGCGGCCATCGTGTCCAGCCGGGGGAGCAGCAGGTGCGGCGTGGTGACCACGGACCCGACACCCTCCCGCGCGAGCACCCGAAGCGACTCCAGCGCCTCTCCGACTGTCGCCGCGCCGTCGTCCACGGCGGGAACCAGATGACTGTGCAGATCGGTGAACTGCTGCGGTTGCGAGGCTTCAGGCATGCGGGTCAGCGTCGGCATGGTTGGCCGGCTTGATAGGCAACGTTCATGCCGATCGCGCGAGGCGGCTCAGCACCGCTTCCTGACGCCGGAGGCGGGCTCGGGCCTCGCCCACCTCGATCATCCGGAACCGCAATCGCTCTCCCGGCGTGCGCTGGGCCACGCGGCCCAGGTCGGCTGTTGCCACCACCGCGATGCGCAGGTACCCGCCGACGGTCGGCCCGTCAGGCATCAGCACGATGGGCTCTCCTCCGGGCGGGAGTTGAACCGTGCCCGGACACGCCGGAGCCGACGGGCGATCGCCGGGCAGCGAGAACGGCGGGGGCTGTGCCTCCAGCCGGTAACCCATTCGACTCACCGCTCGGGAGACGCGAAACTCCGTGTTCAACAGCCAGGCCCACGCCGCAGGCACCACCCCATGATCGGGGCCCGGGAGGAGCGCAATCGGTTCATCGGCTGCACCCGAGGGCAGCTCGGCTGGAGGGCTCGCGGGGGAGGCCGCCGTCTGCGGCGCGTCGCCGATGGGCAGCCGATCGCCGGCGCGGAGCAACCGGCCCTCCAGGCCGCCGAAGCGGGCGGGAAGATAAGTCGCCCGGCTCCCGAGCACTGGCGGCACATCGATGCCGCCGCTCACAGCCACATAGACCCACGCGCCTCGTTCGATCCGCTCGACACCCAGACACTCCCCCGCGCGCACCGGTTCGGCCCGGTCCCTTGTGATGGGCCGGCCGCCGATCGCGGCCCGGGCTGTTGCCCCCGTCAAGGCAATCGTGGCGTCGCGCTCGAACCGAATCTCTCCGCCCCCCACTCCCCACTCGATCGCCGCCGCTTCCCGACTGTTGCCCACCAGCAGATTGGCAATCCTGAGCGCGAAGGGATCGAGCGCCCCCGCACGCGGAACCGCGGCACTCAGATGGCCGGCGCGTCCGAGATCCTGCACGGTCGCGAACGGTGGGGCTTTGAGGACGGTGATCACTCGACCGGCGAGAAGCGCACGCGGTCACCCGCGGCGAGCAGGTTCGGAGGATCGCGCGCTGGGTCGAACAGGACCGCCTCCGTTCGTCCGATCAGATGCCAGCCGCCCGGCGTCGCCAGCGGATAGACGCCGGTCTGCCCGCCCGCGATCGCCACGCTGCCCGGGGGCACCCGACGGCGCGGTTCCGTGCGGCGGGGCAGCACCAGCGAGGGGTCGAGCGGGCCGAGGTATGCAAACCCGGGCGCGAAGCCGAGGAAGTGCACGCTGTAGTCGGGCTCGGAGTGGCGACGGATTACCTCGGCTGGAGAAAGTCCGGTCCGCTCGGCCACGTCTGCCAGATCGGGTCCGTCGTATCGAACGGGAAGCACGTGCGTGGTGCGGGGTGAGGGCGGCGGGTGGGTTTCGGCCTCTTGCGCCGCGCGGGCGAGCTGCGCCGCCAGCGCGTCACCGTCCTGGGTCAGGGGGTCGAAAAAGACCGCCACCGATCCGTATGCAGGCACGATGTCGCGCACACCCGCCAGGTCTGCTCGACCGATGCGATCCACCAGCCCGGCCACCCACGCCAGCAGCTGTGGATCGGTTCCCTCCCCGAGGACCACGAGCAGCGCGGAGTCGCCGAGCGGCTCGACCCGGGGAAACCCGGTCACCGGACGAACGGCGCTATCGTGATGCCCTCCGCGGCGAGCCGCGCTCGGACGGTTCGCAGCACGGCCACCGCGCGCGCGCCGTCGCCATGCACGCAGAGCGACTCTGCCCGCACCTCCAGTACCGTGCCATCCGTCGCATCGACGGTCCCCTCGCGCACGAGGCGAACCGCACGTGACGCGGCCGCCTCCGGATTGTCGAGCAATGCCCCGGCGGCGCCACGCGGCACGAGCGAGCCGTCCCGCTGGTACCCGCGATCGAGAAACGCTTCGGAAACTCCGCGAAGACCGGCCTCCCGCGCTGCGGCGAGTAGCGGACTCCCGGCAAGGCCCAGGAAGGCGAGCTCGGGCTCCGCTGCGCGGATGCCTTCCGCGATGGCCTGCGCAATCTCCGGGTCGCGCACGGCGCGGTTGTACAGTGCCCCGTGCGGCTTCACATAGCGCACGCGAGTCCCCGCTGCCCGGGCGCACGCGATCATCGCGCCGACCTGGTACGCGACGTAGTCGGCTACCTCGCGCGCCGTGGCGCCCAGCTCCCGCCGCCCGAAGCCGAGCAAGTCAGGATATCCCGGGTGCGCCCCGACGACGACCGAGTGGCGCGCCGCCAGCGCGGCGCTCTCGCGCATCCGTCCCGGATCGCCGGCGTGGAATCCGCAGGCGACGCTTGCGGACGAGATCAGGGGAAACAGCTCGGCGTCGGCTGCAGCCGGCCACGCGCCGAAGCCCTCGCCGAGGTCGGCGTTGAGATCGATGGTGAGCGTCGTGCGCGAAGCGGGGGGCGGCACGCGTCAAATCAAGCACGGAAGCGCGTTGGGTGAAACAATCCTGCGGGAAGTATCGTTTCTCCTTGAAACGGCCATGCACGATGGCCGGCCCCGCCTGACCGTGAGGCTCGTATGCAACGATACTGGGTCAGGATCGCCCTGGGTGCGGTGGCGGTCTTTGCTGTTGGCATGACGCTTATAGTGTTGGCGCGAAACGTGATACGACAGGCCGAGACCTTGGCCAGGTCCGACCGGCCCATCGGGATCCCGTTGGCGCTCCTGCCCTTCCGCCTGGACGGCGATCAGCTCGGCTCGGTGCGCAGGCTGGAGCTGCTCCGAAGCGCCCCCAAGAAGGTCACCGGCTTCCGGCTCGTCGTTCGGCTCCAGGACTCGACCGCCATCGACGAGGTGCGGAGCTGCACGATCACGGTCCGGGAGCCGGTGGCGTTCGGTGGACGGCAGGGGTTCACCTGCGCCTCATCGGCGGACTCGGCGGCTGACCATCTGGAGCGCATCGGTGAGATCGTCATCGAGCCCGGCGGCGTGGTTCGGGCGATCCTCGCGCCGGCGGCCCAGGCGGCGGAATGGCGAGCGAATCTCTACGACACGGTCGCAGCACAGGCGGAGCTCGCCCAGCTCAAGGCGGACCAGCTGGCCGACTCGTCGGCGCACGCGGTGACTATTCGGGCGGACTCGACGCACGCCATCGTCGATATTAGGGGCGACTCGGCAAAGCCGCTGGTGCAGCTGCAGGCGGACCCGCATGGAGCCGTGCTGCGGGTGCACAACAAGGCGGGCAAGGAAGTGCTGCGGATGCGCGCGGATCCCAGCGGTGCCAGCCTCACCGTGTCGTCCGACTCGGCGACGGCCGGCGGTCACAAGCGCTGAGGGCCGGTCAGTCCCGGTGCAGGCGGCGGCTCTGGCGATAGGGGAAGAAGTCGAAGATCTCGCCCTTGGCCAGTCGCTGCTGGACGCCGCTCCAGAAGTCAACGCTCAGCAGGTCGCCGTGCGCGCCGAGGAAGGTCGCCCGGAGCCGGTCGCCCGGGACGAGAAACGCGCCGAACTCTTCCGGAAACACATCGTGCTCGCCGACGTGGAACCAGGGCTCCGCCGCCATCTCGTCCTCGGGTGATCGCGGTTGCGGAAGGCGCCGGAACGCGCATTCCCGAAGCAGGCACAGCTCGTCGTAGTCGTAGCAGATCACACGACCGTTCCGGGTCACGCCGAAGTTCTTGAGCAGCATGTCACCCGTGAAGATGTCGGCCCCTGCGAGGTCCTTGATCGCGTTGCCGTAGTCAAGGATCGCGTCTCGCGCGGTCCCAGCGTCAGCCTCGGCCAGGAACAGGTTGAGCGGCGTGACCCGGCGCTCGGTGTAGACGTGGCGAACGACCACGCTTTCGCCCATGACGTCGACGCTCTTTCCCGCCTCCCGTTGGAGATACGCGAGCAGGTCGGCGGGGAAGCAACGGCGTCGGAACTCGAGATTCTCGAATTCCTGGGCGTCGGCGAGGCGGCCCACACGGTCGCGCTGGAAGACGAAGTGATACTTGTCCATCACGACGCGGCGGGTCGTGTTCTTCGGAGCGCCGAACCGGTCCTTGATGATCTTGAAGACGACGTTGAACGAGGGCAGCGTGAACACGCACATCACCATACCCTCGTCGCCTTCCGCAAACGCGAAGCGCGCATCCGGGCGCTCCAGATTGCGGAGCAGGGCGCGGTACAGCTCGGTCTTGCCGTGCTTGTTGTACCCGATCGACGTGTACAGCTCGTCCACGCGCTTGTGGGGCATGAGCGACTCGAGAAACGCGATGAGCCCGCGGGGGTGGGGCGCGTCGACGAAGAAGTACGACCAGCTGAAGCCGAAGACGACGCTGGCCTCGTCCTGCGTGAGCAGGACCGCATCCACGGCGATGCCGCGGTCGCCGTGCACCAGCGGCAGCACGAGCGGGACCAGCTCGTGCCCCCAGCGGACCCGCCCGACCAGATACGCTCCCTTGTTTCGGTAGAACGGTGCCCGCAGCAGATCGATGGCCAGCGGCTCGCCCTGCCAGCCGAGCTCGGTGAGCCGGGCGTCCACGGCGTGGGCCACGAGGGCCGCGTCCCCCGTCGCGTCGGCGTACGGTACCTGCCAGGCGCACGCGCCGAGCAGACGCTCGATCGGTTCCCGGCTGGAGCCCTCGCCGCGGTAGGTGTCGAACACCATCGGTCCGGTGCGTACGAGCGGACCGCTCGCGGGGAACTCGAGGAACTCGGTATCCGGGTCGGCTCCCACGGTGCCGAGCACGCTCCGGCTCGCCGAGTTGAAGAAGGTTTCCGCCAGCTCGGAGTCGGGCCGCGCTTCGACCAGCCCGGCGTAAATGGGGCGAACGCGGGCCCAGGCTCCGCGCGCTCGCACGGCAGCGCCCAGCAGCTCGGTCAGGCAGGCCACAGCCCGCTCGACGTGGCGACGGTACAGCGCGAGCCGCTCGGCGGCGTCGGTCTGGGTCCCGAGCCAGTCGCGTGTCTCGAAGCGCCGCTTGGCCCGGCGGGTGACCTCCGCGAACGCGACGCACCACGCCTCGTACTCACCGAAGAGCACGGCAGCACCACGCTCCGCGTGAGCGTTGCCGTTCATGGGCGGGTGGCTAACTTACGCTGAGCGACTATCCTCATTCCGCCGGTCTCGTCATGCAAACCATCTCCGCACCCACGTACAGAAATCTCAAGGCTCCGCCTCAGGGCGAGGCGATCACCCTCCGGAATGGCCGGCTCGACGTCCCGAGCCATCCGGTCATTCCCTTCATCGAGGGCGACGGCACCGGGCCCGATATCTGGCGCGCGGCGCAGCACGTCCTCGATGCCGCGGTGCTCCGAGCCTACGGGGCCCGCCGGCGCATCGTCTGGTTCGAGGTGCTGGCGGGCGAGAAGGCGAAGAACCGGCTGGACAGCTGGCTCCCCGACGACACGCTCGCCGCCATCGCGCACCATCTCGTCGCGATCAAGGGCCCGCTCACCACCCCGGTCGGCGGCGGCTTCCGCTCGCTCAACGTGGCGCTCCGGCAGAAGCTCGACCTCTACGCCTGCGTGCGCCCCGTTCGCTATTTCGAGGGCGTTCCCTCACCTGTCAAGGCGCCCCAGGACGTGAACATGGTGATCTTCCGGGAGAACACGGAAGACATCTACGCGGGCATCGAGTACCGGGCCCGCACGGACGAGGCACGCGCGCTCATGCGCTTCCTCCAGGAGAACCTGGGGGTGCAGACCATCCGGTTCCCCGAGTCGAGCGCCCTCGGGATCAAGCCGATCTCGGAAGAGGGCAGCAAGCGGCTGATTCGGGCCGCGATCGACTACGCGATCGCCCAGGGGCACGCCAGCGTGACGCTCGTCCACAAGGGGAACATCATGAAGTTCACCGAGGGAGGGTTCCGCGACTGGGGTTATCAGCTCGCCCGGGAGGAGTACGGCGCGACCGAGGTCGACGGAGGACCGTGGTGCCGGTTGCCCGGTGGTGTCGTGATCAAGGATGTGATCGCCGACGCGTTCCTGCAGCAGATCCTCACGCGGCCCAAGGAGTACGGCGTCATCGCCACGATGAACCTGAACGGGGACTACATCTCGGACGCGCTGGCGGCGCAGGTGGGCGGCATCGGGATCGCCCCCGGCGCGAACATCAACTACGTCACCGG
>CAZFKN010000019.1:0-37026 GCA_964519805.1 uncultured Gemmatimonadaceae bacterium | reverse complement strand
GAAGACCTCGGTGGCATCGAAGATCTCGAGCCCGAAGCGGAGGTCCGGCTTGTCGCTGCCGAAGCGCTCCATTGCGTCGCGGTAGCGGAGTCGCGGGAGAGGCAGGTCCACGCGATGCCCCGCCTCGGCCCACAGGGCCCGGACCATCCCTTCGCCGAAGGCGAGGACATCCTCCAGCGTGATGAACGATGCCTCAACGTCGATCTGGGTGAACTCCGGCTGGCGGTCCGCCCGAAGGTCCTCGTCGCGGAAGCAGCGCGCAATCTGGAAGTAGCGGTCGAAACCGGCCACCATGAGCAGCTGCTTGTAGATCTGGGGCGATTGGGGCAGCGCGAAGAACTCGCCCTGGTGCACGCGACTCGGCACGAGGTAGTCGCGTGCGCCCTCCGGTGTCGGCTTCGTCAGGATCGGCGTCTCGATCTCGAGGAATCCCAGCCCGTCGAAGTACCGCCGGGCCGCCTGCATCAGGCGGTGTCGGAGCAGCATGTTCTTCTGCAGCTCGGGCCGGCGCAGGTCGAGCACCCGGTGCCGGAGTCTCAGCTCCTCGGCCGGCAGGTCCTCGCGCTCCTTCCGGGCAACCGGGATCGGCGGGGTCACGGCGGGACCGACGACCTCGAGGGCGGTGACGTGGACCTCGACTTCCCGGGAGATCAGCCCGGGATCCCGGGCCGGCTCCGGGCGGAGCTGGACCGTTCCCGCGACCAGGATCACCGATTCGGCGCCGAGGCCGGCCGCCGCCGCCATCACCTCCGGGGGCGTCCAGGCCGGATTGCAGGAGAGCTGCACGAGGCCGTCCCGGTCGCGGAGATCGACGAAGACGAGACCGCCGAGATCACGCCGGCGATGCACCCACCCGCCGAGGCGGACGTGAGAGCCTACGTGCTCGCGGGTGAGCGACCCACAGCGATGTGTCCGGAGACCGGTTGCCGTCATGCCAAGTCCTACCGCTCCTCAGCGAGAAGGAGGGCGTGTTGGAATTCCTCAGGCGTACGGGCGCGCAGCAGCCGCTCCCGCACGTCGTCGTGCCGGACCAGGCGCGCGATGCGACTGAGAACCTTGACGTGCTGTCCGGCGGACGCCTCGGGGCCGACGATCATGAAGAAGAGCCGGACCGGCTTGTCGTCGAGCGTCTCGTAGGGAACGGGCTCGGGGGCTACGCCCGCGACGACGCTGAGCTCCAGTACGGTGGGCGACTTGCCGTGGGGAATCGCAACCCCGAACCCGATCCCGGTGCTCAACTCCTGCTCCCGGCGCACCACGGCCCGGTGCACGTCATCGTAGTCGCCGCCGGACCGCTCGGCCAGGCGCCGGGCAAGCTCGGCAATGGCTCCGTGTTTGTCGGTGGCCACCATCGGCACCACCACGTGCTCAGGCGTCAACAACTCGCTCAGAAGCACGAATGGGCCAAGTGGTGCATTGAACAAACGTAACCCCTCACTTGAAGGGTCGCAAGCGATTCATTCCGTTGACGTTAGCAAGTTGGGTGGTGACGGAATCGTGACCCATCGGTGGCGCGGGCCGCGCGGACTTCCGGACGGCTCGACGGTTATCTTCCCCCCATGCCGGCCCAACGGACTGCCACCGCCCAGCCCAGCTTGCTCGACCTGACGCCCGAGGCAGCGCGCGAGCGTCTCCGCGCCTGGGTCGACTCGCACGGCCTGGCGGGATACCGGATCGGGCAGCTTTACCGGCGCCTGTGGGGGGCGCCGGTCGGCGCCTGGGGCGACGCAACCGAGCTGCCCCTGGGCCTCCGGCGCGAGTTGGACCTCGCGCTGCCTATCCCCCGGCTGTCGGCCGACACGGTGCAGGAATCGAGTGACGGCACGCGGAAGTATCTCTGGCGCCTGGCCGACGGCGAGGCCATCGAGTCGGTGCTCATCCCCGCCGGCGCCCGGCGCACGCTCTGCGTATCGTCGCAGGCCGGATGCGCCCTCGGCTGCGTCTTCTGCGCCACCGGGCAGATGGGATACCGGCGCAATCTGAGCGCCTTCGAGATTGCCGGTCAGGCCCGGGAGCTCGTGCTCCGCAACCCTGCCGACAAGCCGACCAACGTGGTGTTCATGGGAATGGGCGAGCCGTTGCTCAACTGGCCCGCCGTGAGCGACGCGCTCACGATTCTCAACCACCCCGAGGGGCTCGGCATCGGAGCACGGCATATCACGGTTTCGACCGTGGGGATCCTCCCGGGGATGACCGAGCTGGCGCGGAGACCGGAGCAGTTCCGCCTCGCCCTTTCGCTGCACGCGCCGACCCCGGAGCGGCGGCTCGCGTTGATGCCGATCGAGAAGAAGTACGACCTCGCCGCCGTGCTCAAGGCCGCCGAGTCATTCCGGAAGCGGGTGACGTTCGAGTACGTGCTGATCGCCGGAAAGAACGACGCCGACAGCGACGCCGATGCGCTCGCGCGCCTGGCCCGTCGCCTCGGCGCGCTGGTGAACCTCCTGCCGCTGCATCCGGGCGGCGCTCCGGGCCTGACGCCGACGGCCGGAGCACGCATTCGCGCGTTCCGCGATCGCCTGGCGACGCAGGGCGTGGAGGCGTCCGTGCGCCGGAGCCGCGGCCTCGATATCGATGCCGCGTGCGGGCAGCTCAGGGTGAAGGTCGACGGGAAACGCAGAACGACAGTGAACGGTGAACCGTGGTCTATCCCGTCGCCCCGAATCCCGCCGCCACGCAGTTGATCGACAACAGCAGACGATGGAGCGCCTCGTTGCGCTCCTCGTCGCCCTCGGCCGCGCGGTAGCGCTGAAGCAGATCGATCTGCAACCGGCCGGCCTGCGTGATGGCCGGGAGCCGGCGGGCCAGCTTACGCAGGAAGCGGGGAAACCGGGCGGCCAGCGTGCCGCCCTCGCTGACCCGCAGCACCGTCTCCACCGTGCGGTGGTATTCCTCCTCGATCATCCCGAACATCGTATCACGCACGGCGGGGTCCGGGTGCAGTCCGGAAAACTCCCGCGCCATCGCGAGATCCACCTGGCAGAGCGTCTTCTCGACTTCATCCACGATCAGCCGGAAGAGGCGGGAATCACGGAACATGCGACGGAGCAAGGCCTCGCCCCGGTCGCCACGCACGTGCAGGAACGTCTCGAGACCGCTCCCCATCCCGAACCAGCCCGGGACAAAGTGGCGGTTCTGGGTCCAGGCGAAGACCCAGGGGATGGCCCGGAGATCGCCGATGGTTCTCGCGCCGAACCGGCGGGCGGGGCGAGAGCCCAGGTTGAGAAGCGAGATCTCCTCCAGCGGGCTCGCCATCTGATAATAAGGGAGCAACATCGGGTGATCGATGAGGCGACGGTAGGCGGCCATCGAAGGGCCGGAAATCGCCTCCATGGCTTCGTCGAACTCGCCGACGGGGACAAGAGCCTGCTCCTTCTGCGACTTGAGCGAATGCTCGAGCACGCTGGAGGCGAGCAGCTCGATCTGGTACGCGGCGGTGCCGCGGTTGGCGTACTTGAACGACACGACCTCGCCCTGCTCCGTCAGCCGGAACCGACCGTTGATCGAGCCGGCGGGCTGCGCCGCGATCGCCCGGCCCGTCGGCGCACCCCCGCGGCTCACCGACCCGCCGCGCCCGTGAAAGAAGGCGATTGGCGTCCCCAGCTCTTCGCCGAGGCGGGTGAGCTTGACCTGGGCTTTGTACAGCTCCCAGTTGGCAGCGAAGTAACCGCCATCCTTGTTCGAGTCGGAGTAGCCGATCATCACTTCCTGTACTCCGCCCTGCTCCCGCACGCTCCGGCGCACCACCGGCACGGCCAGCAGCTCGCGCATGATGGCGGGGGCGCGGCGTAGATCGTCGATCGTCTCGAACAGCGGCACGATAGGGAGGACGCAGCGCTCCACCCGCGCGGTGTCCGGGAAGAGGCCTCCCTCCTTGGCCAGGAGGTACGCCCCCAGGATGTCGCTCACCGAATGGGTCATGCTGAGGATGAAGCTCCCGAACGCCTCGCGATCGACCCGCTCGCGCAGCTCGGCCACGAGACGGAACATCCCCACCGTCTCCGCGGCATCGTCCGGAAGCCGCGCGGTCTGACGCTGGTCCCGCCACGGGCGGGCCAGCTCCGCCTGTACCCACCGCGCCCACTCCCCCGAGGCCGGGTCGGGCGGCGCGCCGGTCGAACCCGATACGACCGCCCAGAAGGCGCCGAGCGCCTGGTTCAGTTTGGTGGTGTTCTCGCGGAGGTCCAGCCGCACGACGCTGAAGCGAAACAACTCCACCTCGCGGCGAACCGGCCGCACGAGATTCATCGCGAGGGACGGTCCCGCAGCCTCGGCCAGCCCGCGCTCCATCGCGCGGAGATCGCTCACGAGCTCCTCGGCTGCCAGGTATCCGCCCTCCTCGGGCTCGAGCCGGTAATTTTCGGCGGCCACGAGCGTGGCGTCGAGCCGGCGCAGCATGCAGGAAAGAAACTGGCGGAACACTTCGCCGGGGTTGCGATTGGCGATGCCGACGCCGTCGCCGCTGGCGGTGAGTAACCGGTCGAGCTGCTCCCGGAACTCCGGTGGAACCCGGACCGCGCGCTCGCTGATGCTCAGTGTGCGCGCCAGGTCGTTCAGTCGCTGGCGGTAGCGCCGCACCGCGGCGAGCCGATACTCGAACAGGGAGCGACGGGTGACCTCGTTGGAGACGAACGGATTGCCGTCGCGATCGCCGCCGACCCAGCAGCCCAGCTGGAAGAACGGCGGCACGTCGAACCGCTCGGCCGGATAGAACTCGGCAAGCGCCCGGTCGAGCTTGTCGTGCAGCTGGGGCACCGCCTCGAAGAGCGTTTCGTTGAAGAAGTGGAGGGCCCAGAACACCTCCTGCTCCACGGTCGGCTTCTCCAGCCGCAGCTCGCCCGTCATCCAGAGCAGCGTGATCTCCTGGCCGATCTGCTGCTGCAGCTGCGCCCGCTCGCGCGGCGTCCACCGGGGAGACTCCAGCTCCACCAGGAGCCGATAGATCCGGCGATGCTTCTCGAGCACCGTGACACGCTTGGCCTCGGTGGGGTGCGCGGTGATGACCGGACGGATGCGCAGGGTCCGCAGCCGCTCCCGCAGCTCGGCGGGGGGAACGCCCGCCGCGGCCGCCGCGCTCACCACCTGCACCATCGTGCCGCGCAATGCCTCGTAGCCCCGTTCCGCCTCGATCTGGCGGCGGCGGCGCATCGCTGCGTTTTGCTCCGCGACGCTCAGGAGCTGGAGCCAGATCCCCAGCACCTGAAGGGCGCGGGTCTCGAGCTCAGCGGAGCAGGCTTCGCCGGTGCCGGCAAGCACCGGCTCCAGCTCCGGTGCCCGGTTGCGCACCACGTTCAGCAGTTGGTTGAAGAGCAGGTCCGCGACTTCGGTGGCGTAGGCCGCCGCACTCTCGGCCAGCGGGTCTCGGGAGGCGGGAAGCTCGGTGACGAGGTAGGAGTGGAGGGATTCCTGGGTCACGCCACGCGATCGCGCAGGGGAGACCCGGCGAAGTGGAGCCGCAGATTCTCGAGTGCCCGCATCCCCATGGCGACCCGGGTCTCTTCCGTGGCGCTGCCCAGGTGCGGCAGCAGGACGACGTTCTCCATGGCGAGCAGCGCGGGCGACACCTGGGGCTCCCGCTCGAACACGTCCAGCGCCGCCCCCGCGAGCCAGCCCTTGGTGAGGGCCTCGATCAGGGCCTGCTCGTCCACGACGTCTCCCCGCGCCGTGTTGATCAGGTAGGCGCTCGGCTTCATCTTGGCGAGGCGAACGCCGCTCATCAGGTGGCGCGTCTCCGGCGTGGCCGGACAGTGGAGCGACACGAAGTCGCTCTGCGAGAGCACTTCCTCGATGGTCGCCCGCTGCTCCGCCCCAAGCTCCTTCGCGACTTCGGGCGGCGGTGGATAGGGATCGGTGTAGAGGACCCGCATGCCGAACCCATGGTGCGCCCGCCGGGCCACCGCCCGGGCGATCCGCCCCATGCCGATCAGTCCGAGTGTCTTGCCCGACACCATGCGGCCGAGCATGTGGGTGGGCCGCCAGCCAGTCCAATGACCGGCGCGGACGTGGCGCTCGCCCTCGCCCGCACGGCGCCCCACCATGAGTAACAGCGTCATCGTAAGATCGGCGGTGGCGTCGGTGAGCACGTCCGGCGTGTTCGACACGGAGATGCCGCGCGCCGTGGCCGCCGCGACATCGATGTTGTTGAAGCCCACACCGAAGTTCGCGATCATCTTGACCCGCAGCGGATCGGCGCTCAGCACCTCGGCCGTGAGCTTATCGGTTACGGTGGGGAGCAGCGCGTCCGCCGTCCGCAGCGCCTCCTGGAGCTCGGCCGCGCTCAGGGGCCGATCCTCCCGGTTCAGACGGGCGTCGAAGTCCTTCGCTATCGCTTCTTCCACAGCCCCCGGCAACCGGCGGGTGACGACGACGACCGGTCGGCTCACGTGGGCACCGCCACCCGCGTGGGACGCGAACCGAGCACCTTGGCCACCGTGGACCCCAGCTCCGCCGGGCTCGCCGCGACGGTGATGCCCGCCTCGCGCATGATCTCCACCTTCTCGGCGGCGCTCTCACCAAACGCCCGGATGATGGCACCGGCATGGCCCATCCGCCGGCCCTTCGGCGCCGACAGTCCGGCGACGTAGCCGATCACCGGCTTCTCGAGGTGGTCGCGGAAGAGTCGTGCCGCCTCGGCCTCCTGCGGTCCGCCGATCTCGCCGATCATCATGACGGCTTCGGTATCGGGATCCGCCTCGAACAGCTTGAGGAGGTCGACGAAGGAGCTGCCGTTGATCGGGTCGCCCCCGATGCCGGCGCTGGTGGAGACACCGATACCGAGCGCCTTCATCTGGGAGGCAGCCTCGTAGCCGAGCGTTCCGGAGCGGGTGACCAGCCCCACTTTGCCGCGGGCGTAGATGTGCCCGGGCATGATCCCCATCATCGCCTTACCCGGGCTGATGATGCCGGCGCAGTTGGGGCCGACGAGCATCGTTCGCCGGTCGCGAGCGTACCGAAACAGATACCGCTTCACCATCATCATGTCCTGGGCCGGGATCCCGTCGGTGATCGCCACCACCAGGCGGATGCCGGCGTCCGCCGCCTCCATGATCGAGTCGGCGCAGAACGCCGCGGGCACGAAGATCAGACTCGCCTCCGCCCCCGCCGCCTTGACCGCTTCCTTGACGGTGTTGAAGACCGGCCGGTCGAGATGCCGCGTGCCGCCCTTTCCGGGAGTCACGCCGCCCACGAGGTTGGTGCCGTAGGCGATCATCTCCTTTCCGTGAAACGTGCCCTTGTCGCCGGTGAACCCCTGGATGATGACCCGGGTCGTCTCGTCGATGAGGATGCTCATGCGTTTCCGCTCCCGGCCTTGGCACCCGCGGCCTTGAGGGCGGCGACCACCCGCTGCGCCGCCTCGGTAAGTGTGTCCGCCGTGACCAGCTGGAGGCCGCTCGCCGTGAGGATGCGTCGCCCCTCTTCGACGTTCGTCCCGGCGAGTCGGACGACCAGGGGCACCGGCGGCTTCAGCTCGCGCACCGCCTGCACCACCCCCTGGGCCACCCAGTCGCACCGGTTGATGCCGGCGAAGATGTTGACCAGGATCGCGCGGACCTTGGGATCCGCGAGCACGAGCCGGAAGGCGTTGGTCACCTTTTCCGGCGAGGCGCCGCCGCCCACGTCCAGAAAGTTGGCGGGCGAGCTGCCGGCGTGCTCGATCAGGTCCATGGTGGCCATGGCCAGGCCGGCGCCGTTCACGATGCAGCCGATCTCGCCGTCGAGGGCGACGTAGTTGATCCCGTACTCCGCCGCCTGGGACTCGCGCGGATCCTCCTCGGCGTAGTCGCGCAGCTCGCTCACCTCCGGCCGGCGGAACAGCGCGTTGTCGTCGAAGGTCATCTTCGCGTCGAGGGCGAGCAGTTGGCTGTCCCGCGTGAGCACCAGCGGGTTGATCTCGACCATGGTGGCGTCCAGGTCGCGGAAGGCGCGATAGCAGCCGAGCAGAGCAGTGGCACAGCGGTTCACCTGGGCCGCGTCGAGACCCAGCGCGAATGCGATCTCCCGCGCCTGGAACGGCGTCATCCCCACCGCCGGCTCGACGACCGCGCGAATGATCGTGTCGGGCGAGTCCTTGGCGATCTCCTCGATCTCCATGCCGCCGTGCGGCGCGGCCACGACCATGATGCGCTCGCTCTTCCGGTCGAGCACGAAGCCGACATAGATCTCCCGCTCGATCGGCACCGCCGCCTCGACGTAGAGTCGATGCACGACGCGCCCCTCCGGCCCGGTCTGGTGGGTCACGAGCCGCTTGCCCAGGAGACCCTTCGCGGCCTGGCGGACCTCGTCCTCGCTGGTGCAGACCTTGATGCCGCCCGCCTTGCCGCGGGCGCCGGAGTGAATCTGGGCCTTCACGGCCCAGCGGGCGCCGCCGATCTCGGACGCGCGGTACACCGCCTGCTCGGGGCTGTACGCGACGCCCCCGCGGGGGATCGCGACACCGAACCCGGCGAGGAGCTCTTTGGCTTGATACTCGTGAATATCCAAGGGTGTCTCCTGGTGAGCCGTCAGCCGCTAACAGCTAACGGCCTCTTTCTTCCAATCTCCTCCGCCATCCGGACAATATTCTCCGCCATCCGCGCCGACGCCGCGTCGATCATCCTGCCGTCGAGCTGCGCCGCGCCCCGGCCCTCGCGCGCAGCTGCCTCGAGCGCCTCCAGAATCCGGCGTGCCCGAGTCACCTCCGCATCCGGCGGCGTGAACGTCTCGTTCGCCAGCGCGATCTGCGAGGGGTGGATGGCCCACTTGCCCTCGATGCCGAGTGCCGCACCCCGGCGCGCCGCGGCCCGGTAGCCATCGGCGTCCCTGAAGTCGCCGAACGGGCCGTCGACCGCGCGAAGCCCGTAGGCCCGACACGCCACCGTCATCCGGCTGAGCGCGAAGTGCCACTGATCGCCGGGATAGTCCGGGTTGAGCCCCCCGATGTTCACCGTCCGGGCCCGGTTGCTCGCGGCGTAGTCCGCCACGCCGAAGTGCAGGACCTCGAGGCGTCCGCGTCCGGCGGCGATCGCCTCGACATTGGACATGCCGAGCGCGGTCTCGATCAATACCTCGATGCCTATGCGATGCGGAATGCTTCGCGCGGCTTCGATCTGGGTGAGCAACGCGTCCAGGAGATAGACGTCGGCGGGTACGCCGACCTTCGGGATGAGCACCGTGTCGAGGCGGTGACCCGCCTGCTCCACGACGTCCACGACGTCGCGGTACATGTAGTGGGTGTCGATTCCGTTGATGCGGACCGACACCGTCTTGGCGTGCCCCTTCCAATCGAGCGTCAGGAGCGCCTGGATGACGTTCCGCCTGGCCTGCTCCTTGTCGCCGGGCGCCACGGCGTCCTCGAGATCGAGGAAGACGACGTCCGCATCGCTTTCGAGCGCCTTGGGAAACATCGCCGGGTTCGACCCCGGCACCGCCAGCGTGCTGCGCTGGAGGCGCGGAGTCGCCGGCTCGTGTCGGGTATGGCTCACCGCGCAGCCGCGACCGGCGGCCGGGGGGCCGGCGCGGACGGCTGGGCATCAGGCGCCCTGGGCGGGAGATCGGGCTGGTCGAGCGGCTTGGCCGTGCTCCGCCAGTACTCCTCGGCCGCCGCCACGCCGGAGCCCGGCGTCACCTTGATGCCGACGTCGCGCATCGCCATCTCCGCTCCGGCAATCCCCCCCAACAGCATCAGCTCGTTGAGATCGCCGAGGTGGCCGATGCGGAAGAGCTTCCCCGCCATTCGGGCCAGGCCGGCGCCGAGCGCCAGGTCATATCGACGGTAGGCGATGTCGATCACTTCGGCGCCGTTGAACCCGGGCGGGACGAGAATGGCGCTCACGGTATCAGAATACCACCGCGGCTCCTTGGCGCAGAGCGAGAGTCCCCACGCCTTCACCGCGGCCCGCGTGCCCTCCGCCAGGCGGTGGTGCCGCGCGAGCACATTCTCGAGGCCTTCCTCGAAGATCATCGCGAGGGATTCGCGCAGCCCGTAGAGCATCGGCAGCGCCGGCGTGTAGGGGAAGTACCCCGTCGCATTCGCCTTGATCATGTCGCCGAAGTCGAAGAAGACGCGGGCGAGCTTCGCCTTGTCGTAGCAGGCCAGTGCCTTCTTGCTGGCGCAGACGATGCCGAGTCCGGCCGGGAGCATGAGACCCTTCTGCGACCCGGTGACGGCGAGATCCACGCCCCAGTCGTCCATGCGGAAGTCGATGCTCCCGATCGAGCTCACCCCGTCGACCATGAGCAGGGCCGGATGCTTGGCGTCGTCCAGCGCCGTGCGCATGCCCGCCACGTCGCTGGTGACGCCGGTGGCGGTCTCGTTGTGGGTGAAGAGCACCGCCTTGATCTCGTGCGCCTTGTCCGCCGCGAGGGCCGCGTGGTACCGCTCGATCGGAGCGCCCTCACCCCACTCGGCGTCGAGGATGTCCACCCTGAGACCGAGCCGCTGCGCCATGTCGATCCAGAGATGGCTGAACTGGCCGAACCGGGCCGCGATCACCCGGTCGCCGGGCGACAGGGTGTTGCAGAGCGACGCCTCCCAGGCGCCGGTGCCGCTGGCAGGGAAGATGAACGACTGCCCGGTTTCGGTCTTGAAGATCTTGCGAAGGTCCCGGAGCACCGGCGTAGCCAGACTGGGAAACGCCGACGAGCGATGGTCCTCCATCGCGATGTGCATCGCGCGGAGGATGCGGTCCGGGGTGTTGGTCGGCCCTGGAACGAAGAGGAAATTACGGCCGGGCATCGCTGGACCTCTCGACGAAAGGAAAAGACAACCGTGCGGGAGCGGGGGTGCTCTCGCCCGACGCGGCGCGCGTTTGAACTTGCTGCGTCGTGTATATTGTACCAGCGCCGCCCGTTACACCAGCCTTCGCCCCCGGTCCGATGACCCCACCCCCTGTGGCGGGAGCGCCCCGTCGGGCGCTCCTCGAAGACCTCTATGCGACCGCGGTCGGGGCCGCGGCTCCGGGCCCTGCAATCGCCCGCGCTCTCGCCGATATCGATCTCACCGACAATCGCCGGATCTGGCTCCTGGCCCTGGGCAAGGGGGCCCATCCGATGGCGGAGGCGGCCGTGACCTGGCTTGCCCAGCGGGGCCGTCAGCCGGCGGGCGGCATCGTGGTTCCGCCGGCGCGCGCCCCTGCCCCGCATCGCGCGCTCCAGGTGGTCGTCGGCGATCACCCGGAGCCCGGTCCCGGCTCGCTCGCCGCCGCCGATGCACTCGGTCGCGCCGCCGCCAGTGTGGGCCCCGACGACGAAGTCTGGGTCCTGCTCTCCGGTGGGGCCACCAGCCTGCTCGGCGCTCCGGTCGAGGGCATCGCCACGGCGCAGCTCACCGAGCTGTACGCTCTGCTGCTCGGCTCCGGGCTCGACATCACGGCGATGAACCGCATCCGCAAGCGGTTTTCGCGCTGGGGCGGCGGCAGGCTCGCCGCCGCTCTCGCGCCCGCGCGGGTCCGCGTCTTCATCGTCTCCGACGTGATCGGCGACGATCTTGCCTCGATCGGCTCGGGACCGTGCGTCCCGGACCCTACGTCGGCCGGGGAAGTGCGTGCGGCGCTCGAATCGTGCGGCCTGTGGGGCCGGATTCCCGCTCCGCTGCGCGACCGGGTCAGCGCCGTCGAGCGGGGCCAGGCGCCAGAGACGCCGAAGCCGGGCGACCCCGCCTTCGCGAGGGTGGAGACCCGGCTCATCGCCAGCAATCGGCTGGCGCTCGAGGCGGCGGCGGCACGGGCGAGGACCATGGACCTTGCGCCGCGAGTGATGGAGCCGGCCCTGTCCGGCGAGGCTCGGGACGCGGGCCGGCGGATCGCCGCGACCGTCCTAAGCTACTGCCGGCGTTCCGCCTCGCAACCGGAACCGGGGTCGGTTTGCCTCATTTGGGGAGGGGAGACGACGGTTACGCTCGGCCCGGCGCCAAGCGGCCGCGGCGGGCGCTCACAGGAACTGGCGCTGGCCGCCGCCGAGCCCCTGGCGGGCGCCGCGGAGGGCAGCACGCCGACGATCCTCGCCGCCGGGACCGACGGTCGTGACGGGCCGACCGATGCCGCCGGTGCGATCGTGGACCCGGCCACGTGGGCGGCGATCCGCCGAGCCGGCCGGGATCCGGCGCACGATCTGGCCGCTCATGATGCGTACCCGGCCCTCGACGCTGCCGGTGCTCTGATCCGTCCCGGTCTCACCGGCACGAACGTGATGGACGTGGTGTTCGGGATCGCTTGACGGCTAGGGGTGGGCGTCCGCCGGCGGGTGGTAGTCGGCGCCGAGGAGGACCGTGACGTCGACGCGCCGCAGGGGGTCGGCGCGCACGCTCACGACCCCCTGGCCCAGCGCCCGGGCGACGCGCTCGGCGCTGGAGCGATCGCCGCGACGGGCGATCACCTGGGTCGAATCGGGCCTGGCGTCGTCGGCGTTCCCGAAGAAGACGACGTCGAGCCCTTGACGTCGCAGCAGTCGCGTCGCCACGCGGGCGAGGCTGGGCCGGGCGGTGCCGTTCAGCACCTCGACCTGAATGCGCTGCTCCGGCGAGGGAATCGGGTAGGCATGCGCGACGATCGCCGCGGCGGGCCTGGGCCGGCCGCGGCCCGCCACTGCTCCGGTGGCGGCGGCCGCACAGAGCGCGATCAGCGCGGCGCCGACGTGGCGACGAGAGAGTTCCAAAACCGGAAGGTTGGTTCGAGCACGGGCCAGCCGGACTCCACGGTGTGCGCCAGTCGGCGCCGCGCCACTTCCCGCAACACGCCCCGGGTGTCCTCGGGAAATCGACGGGTCAACTCCGCCCGCACCACGCGATCGAACTCGCGTCCGGGCTCGAGGAAGTCCGCCGCGTAGAGCGTGCGGCCCACCATGTCCCACTCCGCCAGACCTACCGAGTGATAGCGGACGGCGTCGAGCACGCCACGGTCGACCTCACCGTCGGCCTTGGCGCGGGCGGCTGCGGCGGGGCCGTGCTTGAGCTCGACGGGCCCGGGCGTGGACGGCGTCCACCGCTCGAGGTCCTCGGCCGACGCGTCACGCAACGCGTCGTGCAGCCATACGGCCCGGAGCCACCGATGCCGCTCGCTGTCCGGCACGCCCATCGACTCCGCCCACGAGGCCGCCAGCTCCGCGACCCGTTGGACGTGACCGAGGCGCTCGGGCGAGAGAACGGCCCACGTGGGCAGCGTGGGCCGAAGGCCGGGAGGAGTGGGACGTGCCGACGCCACGGGATGCTGCGGCATGCTGCTCCCTATTGCAGGATGATGTTGTCGATCAAGCGGGTCGTCCCCACCCGCGCAGCCAACGCCACGATCGTCCCCGCGTGCGCCGTCGTCACGGGTCGGAGCCACTCCGGCTCGACGACGGCAATATACTCGGCGCGCACCGCGGGAGCAGCGTCGAGAATCGCACGCACGCGGGCTTCCAGGGCGGTGGCCGAGCGCTCACCGGCGCGCCAGGCGGCCAGCGCGGCCTTGAGGCCCCGGCCCAACGCGAGCGCCTCCTGCCGCTCGGGCGGACTCAGATAGGCGTTGCGACTGCTGAGCGCGAGCCCATCCGGATCGCGCACGGTGGGCACGACGGCAAGCTCGACGGGCCACTCGAGGTCGCGGAGCAGGCGCCGCATGAGCGTCACCTGCTGGATGTCCTTCTGGCCAAAGCAGACGAGATCGGGCTGAACCAGATGGAGCAGCTTCGCGACGACGGTGAGCACACCGGTGAAGTGCCCGGGCCGGGCCGCACCCTCCCACCGCTCCGCCGTCTCGCCCGCCGTTACGCGGATCTCCATCCCCGGCGGATACATGCTGTCGACGGAGGGGACGAACAGCAGCTCGACGCCGCGGGCCTCGCTGAGGGCGCGGTCCCGGGGCAGGTCGCGCGGGTAGCGATCGAGGTCTTCGCCGGGTCCGAACTGGAGCGGGTTGACGAAGACGCTGAGCGCTACGGCGTCGGTGCGACGGCGGGCTTCGTCCACGAGCGCGAGATGCCCCTCGTGGAGATGACCCATGGTCGGCACGAAGCCGACGCGGCGGCCGGCCGCCCGCTGGGTGGCCCGCCACGCGCGCAGGCGCGGAATCGACGACAGTTCCAGCATCGGGCCGCCGGCCCTAGTCAAAACTGTGTTCGGCACCGGGATAGCGCCCGCCGCGCACGTCGTCCGCGTACATGCGCGCCGCGGAGCGCACCTCGGCGGCGAGCTGCGCAAATCGGCGGAGGAACTTCGGGTTGAACGTCTCGTTGAGGCCGAGCATGTCGTGGAGCACCAGGACCTGGCCGTCGCACGTCGCCCCCGCCCCGATCCCCACGGTGGGGATCGTGAGCGCCTGGGTGATCCGCGCCGCCAGCCGGGCCGGCGTCAGCTCGAGCACGAGCCCGAACGCACCCGCGTCCTCCAGCGCGCGGGCATCCTCGATCATGCGCTCCGCCGCGGCCGCGTCGCGCCCCTGCACGCGGTAGCCACCCAGGGCGTGAACCGACTGCGGCGTGAGGCCGAGGTGACCCATCACCGGAATCCCCCGCTCCACGAGCGCCCGCACCGTCGGCACCATGGGCCGCCCGCCCTCGAGCTTGACGCCTTGCGCGCCCGTCTCCATCAGCACGTGCCCCGCGTTGCGGATCGCGTCTTCGATCGACACCTGATACGAAAGAAACGGCAGATCGACGAGCAGGAGCGCGTCCGGCGCGCCGCGGCGCACTGCGCGGGCGTGGTACACGAGCTGATCGACGGTGACACCCAGCGTCGTCTCGCGCCCCGCGACGACCTGGTTCACCGAGTCGCCCACCAGCAGCACGTCCACCTCCGGGCCGATGAGCCGGGCGAAGGTGGCGTCGTAGCAGGTCAGCATGACGATCTTCCGCCCGGCGGCCTTCATGCCGGCGAGATCGAGCGGGGTGCGGGGACGGCCGTCGGCGTTCATGCGGTCGCGAGCTCCAAGATCTCCCGCTGCCAGAAGTCGCGGTGCGGCAGCTCGGGGTGAGGAATGACGAGGTCCGGATCCTGGATCCGGCGATCGCCGAAGACAACGATGTCGAGATCGAGCGTGCGCGGCCCCCAGTGGACGGCACGCACCCGCTCCCGCTCCTCCTCGATGCGCTGGAGCGCCGCGAGCAGGCGGTGGGGGTCGAGCTCGGTCTCGAGCAGCACCATCTGATTCAAGTATGCCGGCTGCGCCAGGCCGCCGAGCGGCGGAGTCTCCTCGATCGCGGAGGCGGCGACGACCCGCGTTCCCGGTAGGCGCGCCAGCGCGGCGCGGGCGGCGGCGAGGTGCGCAGCGCGGTCGCCGAGGTTGCTGCCGAGGGCCACGAACACGCGCTCCCCGGCCGTCACGTGCCCACCGCGAAGTGGCGCGCGATCCGTTGCAGGTGGGTGGCCACAGCCTCGAGCTCGCGAATGGCTCCCTCGAGGTCGGCCTGGCCGCGGGCGGCTTCGCCCGCCTGCTCGGCGAGCGTGTCGGTCTGCGCGCGTGTGCGCGCGGACACCGCCGCCACCTGCTCGATACGCCCGGTAAGCTGCTCGAAGGCGGACTGCTGCGCCGCCGCGGCCTCCGCGATCTGCTGCGCCCGCGTGCCCGCTTCGCCCGTCGCCTGCAAGATCGCCTCGAGTGCCTGCCCCGCCGCCGCGCTCAGCTCTTCGACGTCCGCCACGGTGTCCTGGCCCCGCGCCATTTCCCGCGCGACGCTCGCGACCTGCCCGCCGATCTCGCCCACCAGAGCGGAGCTCTCGCGCGTCACCTCGAGGGCCTGCACCGCGAGGGCGCGCACTTCGTCGGCGACGACGGCGAACCCTCGGCCCTCCCGGCCGGCCCGGGCCGCCTCGATCGCGGCGTTGAGCGCGATCAGATTGGTGAGATCGGCAATCTCGCGAATGGTGCTCAGGAATCCGGTGATCCGCTTGGTCACCTCGCCCAGCGCGGTCACCTGGGCCGAGCTGTCGCTCACGAACTGCTTGAGCTCCACCAGCCGTCCCACGGCACCGGCAATCACCGCGCGGTTCCGGTCGGCGACCTCCGAAGCCCGTTTGCTCGCGTCGGCCGACTTCCGCCCGTCCGCCGCCATGTCGCGGGACAGCCGGGCCAGGGCCGTCGTCGCCTCGAGGCCTTGCGCGGCGGCGGCACTCTGCTCACCCATGCCGTCCCGCATCGCGAGCGAGGCGTCGGCGAGGGCGGCCGCCGTGGTTCGCAGCGCCTCGGTCACCCGCGCGAGGCCGCCTACCTGCGCCCCGATCTGATCCACCGTGCTCACCAACGGGCGGCGCAGCTCGGCGATGTGGATCGCGGTGGCGACGTGGGTGGTGATCGTCGCCATGGTGATGAGATCGCGGTCGCCGTACGTCCGCCGCTTGTGGTGTTCCAGCTCGATCGTCCCGAGGATTTCGTCGCCAAACCGGATCGGGAAAACCAACAGGCTGCGCACGTCGGGCATCGGCTCGGCGATGCGCGGGTCGTTCGCGGTGTCGCCGACGAGCGCCGGCGCCGTCTCCGCGACCACCTGCCGGCGGAGCGGCTCCACCGCGGGGGACGGGTCGCCCCGGTTGGGACGCCCGAACGCGCCGCGGTAGGCGAGCACCGGCTCAGCGCCGGTGACCCGATAGATCCGGAAATCGCCCCAGTCGAGGAGCCGGTGCGCGAGGCGCTCGATCTGGGCGAACGACTCGCCCAGCTGCGCGTTCCCCAGCACGGTGCTCTCGAGCTGGTGCACCTTGTTCAGGTCCTCGGCCGCGATCGCCTCCTCCAGGATCCGCTTCGTCAGCAGGCCGAGGCCGCCGAGCACGAGCAGCACCGCGAGCCAGCCCGCCGGCGCGAGGAGGTGGAGCGCCGCCACCAGCACCGCCGTGCCCAGCACCGTCAACAGGTACGAGATGATCTCCCAGCGGAGGATCAGGATCTGCTCCGCCGCCTCGAGCTTGTCCCGCACGAGCAACGTGAAATAGAAGAGCGCCCGGCTCGTGAGGAAGTACACGCCGACCAGCGTGAAGGCGGCCGGCAGGAAGTCGAGCGACAGCTCGGAGACGTGGGTGGCCTTCAGCACGGCGAGGTAGAAGCCGTACGCCGCGAGCAAGGCGATGATCTCCCGGCCGGCATTGATCCAGGCGGCGCGCCACGGCTTCCGCACCCAGAGCACGTCGCTCAGCACGATGCCGGTGCCGAGCGCTGCCACGGTCGCCGACGCCGGGAGCGTCATGGCCCCCAGGAGAGCCGGGATGCCGCTCTGGGTCAGGTAGGAGTACTTGCTGAGCCGCACCGGACCGATCCGGAGCCCGATCACCATGAGCGCGAGCACCAGCGTCGGCAGCAGCACACCCGTCCACCGGCGATCGACCAGCAGCGCGGCCGCGGCGGTGCCCATGCCGCCCACGAGAAGAACCTGGGCGTACGCGGGCAGCAGGCGGGACACGCGGACCGTCACCGCGGAGCCTCCACGCCGTCCACCGCCTCGCGGAGCGACCGGAAAAAGCTCACGGCGGCGCCCACCCCGCCCCGTCGCAGCGCGTCGACGAGCGCGCTTCCCACCACTACCCCGTCGGCGAGCGCGGCCACGGTGCTTGCCTGGGCGGGCGTCGAGATTCCAAACCCGACTGCGATCGGCAGCGGGGTCGCGGCGCGAACGCGCGCGATCGTCCCGGGCAGATCCGGCGCGAGCGCGCTGCTGGCGCCGGTGACGCCGAGTCGCGCCACCAGGTACACGAATCCGCCGGCGCCGGCCACCGCCTGCGCCAGCCGTCGCGGCTGCGTGGTCGGCGCGACCAGACGGATCAGGTCCAGCCGGCTCGCGTGGACAGCCGCTTCGACCGCGGGGTCGCCGCCGGCGGGCAGGTCGGTGAGGAGCAGCGCCGCGACCCCGAGCTGCTCCGCGTCCCGGAGAAAACGCTCGAGTCCGTAGCGGAGAATCGGGTTGAGATAGCTGAAGACGACGATCGGGCGGTCCAGCTCGGCCCGCGCGATCAGATCGAGCGTGCCGGCCAGAGTCATCCCCTGCCGCAGGGCCTCGAAGGTGGACCGCTGGATGGTGGGCCCGTCGGCGAGCGGGTCGCTGAAGGGGACCCCGACCTCGATGATGTCGGCGTCGGCCGCGACGGCGCGAAGTGCCGCGAGGCTGTCGGCGGTCGTGGGGTAGCCGGCCGTGAGGTACGGAATGAGCGCGGGTCGGCCCGACGCGCGGAGTCGGCTCCACGCGGCGTCGAGCACGGACTCAGACAAAGTAGTCGCCGACGGTGAGGCCGTAGCGGGTGGGATTGGTAACCTTCACGATCGCGCGGAGGTAACCGCCGCCTGCATCCCGCTCGGCGAGGTTTACGAGCGTGCCCGGCGGCGGCATCGCGCCGCCGTCGGCCCCGATGACCAGCCGCACCATCGGCCGATTGAGCAGCGCCGCATCGGGGTTCGGCGCGGCCACGATCCCCACCTCGAAGGTGTCGAGAATCACACAGGTGCCGACGGGGTAGATGCCGATCAGGTTGATGAGCGCCTTGACCAGCACCGGATCGTAGCCGCGCTTCGGGTTCTCCCACATCTCCCGGAGCACCTGGTCGGGCTCGATCGGCACCGTCTGATAGGCGCGGCGGGTGGTCGCCGCGTCGAACCCGTCCGCCACGGCGACGATGCGGGAGAAGATGGCCAGCGATCGCGAGCGCACGTTCCGCGGGTAGCCGGTGAGATCCTGCTTCATATGGTGCTCATACGCCACGAGAATGGAGCGATACGGAATCTCGTCGTATCCCCGCAGGCCGAACAGCGTCAGCGCACCCTGCCAGGGATGGCCCTGCATCACCTGCCATTCGGTGTCGTCGAGGCCGGTGGTCTTGTTCAGGATGTCGATCGGCACGCGGGCCTTGCCGACATCGTGCAGCAGGGCGGTCATGCCGAGGTCGTAGAGCTGGAGCTTGGAGAAGCCCAGCTTCTTGCCGAGCGCCACCGCGAAGATGCACACGTTCACGGAGTGGGTGAACGTGTACTCGTCGTAGTCGCGGATCGTGGTCAGGCCGACGAGGGAGGTCTCGTTGTTCAGGACCTGGTCCACGATCATCTGGACCGCCCGCTTCACCCGCTTCACGCTGGTCGCCCGGCCGAGGCGGATGCTGGTGATGACCTCCTTGGTGACCGCCACGCCCTGGCTGTAGGTGCGCTTGGCGATCTCCCGGGCTTCCTCCGACTCGCGCAGTCCTTCCTGCTGCGGGACCGAGCGCTCGAGCTCCAGGTGCTCCACGCCGCCCTCGCTCATCCGCCGCTGGAGCTCCACCAGCAGATCGTCGGCGCTCACGCGGCCGGAGAGGCTCAGCAGGAGACTCAGAAAGATCTGCCACTCCCGACGGTTGGTCCCCTTGTGCACGCGGAGCGTGCCGATCTCGAAGGCCCGGAAGGTCGTCAGGATGTGACTGAACGAGGCGTAGTTGTCGAGCTCGAGCCGGAGGCGGGTGGAGTTGACGAAGATGAAGTCACCCGCGAGGCGCACTTCGATGTCGCCCTCAGCCTGGCTCAGCCGCTCAGCCGACGCCTCCAGATCGTAGAGGGCCTTCTGCACCGTCGCGTTCTCGACCGGGTAGAGCTTGAGGCTGCGCAGAGCCGCGTACAGCTCGAGCAGCAACCCGCGCCCGGCCTGGCGCAGGCGCGCGTCCTGGGCGGCCGAGCCGTCCGGGACCCCGCGGGTTGCGTCCTGAGACTGGGTCACGCCGCCGACTCGCGCAACGCGCGATTCACGGCGTTGCGGACCACGAGGTCCTTGTCGTCGGCGGCCTGGTTGAGCACGTCCCGAGCCTCCGGCGTCCGGATCTTGCCGATGGCGATGGCCGCGCAGGCGCGCGTGTCCGAGGAGTGCTTCAGCTTGAGCAGCCCGCGCGGCAGCAGGATGGCGCTCAGCGTGTGAAGCGCCGGCGGACCGGCGATCGCCCCGTAGGCCTCGAAGAACGCCATCTTCTCCGTCAGGTCCAGCTCCTTGACGGCCTTGCCCATCACCACCGCCTGCACCCGCCGGAGCGCGCCCTTGTAGCCGCGCGCACCCACGACCCGCACAGCGGCCAGCCGCACGCCGCGGTCGTCGTCCTCGATGGCGCGATCGATGTGCGTCAGCGCGCCGGGTGACCCGATCTTCTCGAGCGCCTGGACGGTGGCGAGCCGCACGGCGGGATCCGCGTGGGACACGAGCTCGCCCAGTCCGGGCACCGCCTGCTGGAGTGCGAGCCGCCCGCACAGCGCCACGACTGCCGGCAGCGTGTCACCCGGCGGCTCCCGGAGCAGGCGCATGACCTCGACCGGATGGGCGGTCGCGAGCCGATCGACCGTGGCCTCCAGGAGTCCCCGTACCGACGAGTTGGCGAGCCGAGGCAGCGCGTCGATCAGCGGCCCCAAGGCCGTCGGCCGCAGCTCGCGGAGCACCTCGGTCACGTCCTCGTCCGCGGCGAGGGCCGCGGCTTCATCGAGCGACTGCACCAGCTGCGTTACGATCGAGGGCTGGCTCAGGCGGACCTCGAAATCGCGCAGCCGCTGGCGTTGCTCCTCGGTGAGGTCCTTGACCCGCGACCCCACCAGACGAGTCTCACGCATCACCGCCGCGACCGTCCGGAACTCGCCTTTGTTGAGCAGGTTGGGGAACAGCATCTCGAGGATCCCGATGATCTCGAGCCGTACCGCCGGCGCAGACTGCAGCTCCATCAGGTCGAACAGACCGTTGAGCGCGGCCTGCCGCGCGTCGCGGCTATACTCCTCCTCCACCTGCTGCGCGATGTAGTTGATCTCCGCTTCCTCGAGGAAGTAGAGCGTCGAGTCGAAGTCCTCGATGTCCACGATGCCCCTGGGACGCGGCGGCGCCTCCTCCCGCACCTGGCCCCGACGCTCCTCGGCGGTCGCCGCCGTCTCCGCCCCGCCTCCGATGACCTCCAGCGATCCTTCCAGCAGATCGCCCTCGCCGAAGAAGTCGATGAAGTGGTAGTGGATGAGCTGGAAGTCCCGCTCCCAGATCAGCGTCATGAGATCGTCGCCCGCCTCGGACGGCAGGAAGCGAACCCGGTTCAGCAGCTCGAGGAAATCGACCAGCTCCTGCTCTTCCGCGCCCTTGCGGATCGTGAGGACGCGCATCCCGTCCTTGAACAGCATCCACGCGAGGGACTCGGCCTTGTTGATCTGGCTGTAGACGACCTCCTCCTCCCACTTGAGCTCGGTCTCACCGACCGTGAGCATCAGCTCGTCCACCGCGTTCCAGATGGGCACCGTCGCGGCCTTCACGTTCAGGACGGCACGCTGGTGGACCGGATTGTTCGGGAGGTACATCTGGAACGCGCGAAGGGCCTTCACCACGGTCTGGAACAGCTCCGCGACCTGGCTGGGGAGCAGCAGGGCCGGCGACGGCGCGCCCGCGGTCATGCGGAGCTACCCAGGAGGGCCGCGACGTGGGCGACGTCCTTGTCGCCGCGGCCGCTCAGGCAGACGAGCACGAGGTCGTCCGCCTTCCAGCGGGCGCGGGCCCGCATGATCCAGGCGAACGCGTGCGCGGTCTCGAGCGCCGGGATGATGCCTTCGGTGCGACAGACGCGTTGGAAGGCCCCTAACGCCTCGGCGTCGGTCGCGGACTCGTAGCGCACCCGCCCGGTATCGCGCAGCCAGCTGTGCTCGGGGCCGACACCGGGATAGTCGAGCCCGGCCGAGACGGAGTGCGCCGGCGCCACCTGACCATCGGCGTCCTGGAGCAGGTAGCTGAGGCTGCCGTGCAGCACACCCGGGCGCCCTGCGCCGAGCGTGGCGCTGTGGTGTCCGCTCGCGATGCCTTCGCCGGCCGCCTCGACGCCGACCAGCTCGACCTCCGCGTCATCCAGAAAGCCGGCGAAGATGCCCATCGCGTTCGAGCCGCCGCCCACGCATGCCGTCACGGTGCGCGGCAGCCGCCCGGCGCGCTCGAGCACCTGGGCCCGGGCCTCCCGGCCGATCACCGACTGGAAGTCGCGCACCATGCGAGGATACGGATCCGGCCCGACGACCGAGCCGATGATGTAGTGCGTCGTCGGGACGCTGGTCACCCAGTCCCGCAACGCTTCGTTGGTGGCGTCCTTGAGCGTCCGGGTCCCCGATTCGACAGGGACGACGGTGGCGCCCAGCAGTCGCATCCGATAGACGTTGAGCGCCTGCCGCTCGATGTCCTCGGCCCCCATGTACACCACGCACTCGAGGCCGAAGCGCGCGCACACGGTGGCGGTCGCCACGCCGTGCTGGCCGGCACCGGTCTCGGCGATGATCCGGCGCTTGCCCATGCGAAGCGCGAGCAGCGCCTGCCCCACGGTGTTGTTGATCTTGTGGGCACCGGTGTGGTTCAGGTCTTCCCGCTTGAGCAGCACCCGCGCGCCCACCTCCGCGCTCAGGCGTTCGGCCTCGGAAAGCGGTGTCGGCCGGCCGACGTAGTCGCGCAGGATGGCTTCGAATTCAGCCCAGAACGTCGGGTCCGTCCGAACGCCGTCGTACAGCGCGGTCAGGTCGTCGAGCGCGGCGATCAGGGTCTCCGGCACGTACCGGCCCCCGTACGGTCCGAAGCGGCCCAGAACGGCGCGCTCAGGCGACAGGGCTAAGGGCACGCACAGCCTCCAGGAACCGGGCCAGCTTCTGCGAATCCTTGATGCCGGGCAGGATTTCCACTCCGGAACTTACATCCACGGCATCCGGCCTCACGAGCCCCACCGCGTCCGCGATCGTCTCCGCGCGCAGGCCGCCGGCGAGCACCATCCGCCCGCTCAGGCGTTCGCGCGCCCGGGCCGCAAGGGCGAGGGGCAGCGCAATGCCGGCGCCCCCGTCCGCATGAGGCACGCGGGGCTCGACCAGGACCGCGTCCGCCGACTCGGCGACCGCGGAGAGCCTGTCGAGATCGGACGGTCCCGCGACGCGCACGACCCGCCAGACGACGAGCCCGGCGCGGCGGAGCCGCGCCGCGTCTTCGGTGGCATAGGGTCCGTGCAGCTGCGCGCCCCGGAGTCCCGTGGCGTCGCGGAGTCCAAGGATCTCATCGACCGTCTGCCGCCCGAACACGCCGAACACGGGGCGCCCGCCCGCCGCTGCGACCACCGCGGTCGCCTGCGCGGCGCTCACGACCCGCGGCCCGCTCGCGAAGACGACGCCCAGATAGTCCGCCCCGCACGCCGCGACTGCCTCGGCGTCGGCCGGGCGCGTGAGCCCGCACACCTTTACCTCAACGGCCACGGCGGCGCGCTCCCGCGAAGGCGGCGACTTGGGCCGCGGGATCCGCCGCGGCGGAGAGCGCGGTTCCGATGAGCACGCCGTCGGCGCCGGCCGCGGCCGCGCGCTCTACGTCGGCCGCCGTCGTCATTCCGCTCTCCGCGACGGCCACCCGATCCGCGGGGACGGATGCCAGCAGCGACCACGCGGCGGTCACGTCGATGCGGAAGGTGTCGAGGTCGCGGCTGTTGACGCCCACGATGTGAGCGCCGGCGGCGAGCGCGGTCTCCAGCTCGGCCGCGGTATGTACCTCCACTAGCGCGTCCAGCCGCGCGTCAGCCGCAAAGCGCAGCAGCTCGCGCAGACGCTGGCCCGGCAACGCCCGCACGATGAGCAGCACCGCGGCCGCGCCGGCGGCCCGGGCCTCCAGGATCTGGATCTCTTCGAGGATGAAGTCCTTCCGGAGCACCGGCACCGCCACGCGCTCGACCACCGCCTCGAGATCGGCGATGGAGCCGCCAAAGTAGGGACGATCGGTGAGTACCGAGACGGCGGCCGCGCCGTGGCGGGCGTAGCGCTCCGCCCGGTCAGCGGGGTCGAGGTCTTCCCGAATCGCGCCGGCCGACGGCGAGCGCCGCTTCACCTCCGCCACCAGCGCGACACGATCCTTGGCGAAAGCCCGACGCAGCGACGGCGGCGGGGGCGCGCGGAGGGCCGCGCGCTCCAGCTCCGCCGCGCGGGCGCGCAGAGCTCCCAGTCCGGCGCGCGTCGTCTCGAGAATCTGGGTGAGGGTCGTCGCCACCTTGCCCTTCGGCCAGTCTTCGGGTAATGTTATTCGGGCTCTATTCGGTCGCACCAGTGCACGCGGGAGACGCGGCATGCCGCTCACCAGACGCCAGAGCGAGATCCTCTCGTATCTGCAGAGTCACATTCAGGAGCGCGGGTACGCACCGAGCTTCGAGGAGATCGCCGAGAAGTTCGGCTTTCAATCGCTCGCCACCGTGCACGAGCATCTCACCAATCTCGAGCGCAAGGGCTACATCCGCCGCTCCTACAACGAAAGCCGCGCCATCGAAGTCCTGCCGCCGCGGGGCACCGCGGTCGCCACCGAGATTCCCCTGCTGGGCAAAGTCGCTGCCGGCACGCCGATCGAAGCCCTGATGCAACAGGAATCCCTCGCAGTCCCCGACACCATGCTCCCCCGCCGCGGTCCCAACTATGCCCTCAAGGTCAGCGGCAATTCGATGATCGACGAGCACATCGTCGATGGCGACTTCGTCGTCGTGCATGGCAAGCAAACCGCAGAGAACGGCGAGATGGTCATCGCCCTCGTCAACGGGTCGGAAGCCACGGTCAAGAAGTTCTACCGCGAAGCCGGCGGATGGATCCGGCTGCAGCCGGCCAACACCGCCATGCAGGCCATGCGCTTTCAGGAGCGAGACGTCCTCATTCAGGGCGTCGTCGTCGGCGTCATCCGGAAGTATTGACCGCCGGCGCCGCCGCCCGGAGCCGGTCCAGGGCCGTCGCCCCTGCCCCGCTGGCTAACGCCTCCAACGCTCGTTCCACGGCGTCGCCAAAAGACCAACCCGCACCCGAAACATAGAGCGCCGCGGCGGCGTTCAGCGCGACCGCCGCCCGCTCCGCCCCACCCTCGCCCGCTCGCAAGAGCCGCTCCACCCGCTCAGCGTTCTCGGCTGGCGAGCCCCCGCGCAGATCCTCCAACCCGTCCGCCCGGACCCTCGCGTCCGGGCTCAGGGTCCACTCGCTCACATGCTCGCCGCGAATCTCCCAGATGGCGGTGTCGCCCACGGGGCTGATCTCATCCATCCCGATCGTGCCGTGGACCACCAGCGCATGGGCGGCGCCCAGCTGTCGGAGCGCGTCCGCCACTCGCGGCGCGTGTCCGGGATCGGCCACGCCGATGACCTGACGTCGCACGCCGGCCGGGTTCGCGAGCGGGCCAAGCAGATTCATGATCGTCGGCACGCCGAGCTCGCGGCGGATGGCCGCGACGTGCCGCATCGCGGGGTGGTAGTTCGGTGCGAAAAGGAAGACGAGTCCCGCGCTCTCGAGAACGGCGGGCACCCGCTCGGACGGGACCGCAATGTCCACTCCGAGAGCCTCGAGCAGATCCGCGGAGCCGGAGCGCGTGGTGTAGCTCCGATTGCCGTGCTTCGCGACGGGCACACCCGCGCCCGCGACGACGAACGCCGCCGCGGTGGAGATGTTGAGGGTGGCGACCGAACCCCCACCCGTGCCGCACGTGTCCACCAGGCGATCCGGATTCGGGATCCGCACCGGCACCATGGCGGCACGCAGGGCCTCCGCGGCCCCGGCGATCTCTTCGGAGGATTCGCCCTTGGCCCGGAGCCCCGCCAGCAGGGCGGCGATCTGCCCCGGAGCCGCCTCGCCACGCATCACGACGCCAAAGGCAGCCGCAGTCTGGGCGGCGGAGAGAGAGCCTCCGGCCGCCAGCCGACGCAGCGCTTCCGCTAGGCCTGTGGAGTCGGAGACGGTGGCTTGGGTCACCAGGAATTCGGGGTCGGAGGGTGGCGGCAAAGCCCCAAGAAATGGTACCCGCCAAGGTGTCCTTTTGTCAATCCTGACAATGAGTTGCGCAACTTGCCGAGGACCCCGTTCGAGGCTAGATTCCGGCGCGATGCCAGGGACCCTCCTCGCGGTGCTGCATTTCGACGGCGGCCGGTTTGTCGGCTGGCAGCGTCAACGCGAAGGACGGTCGGTGCAGGGCGAATTCGAGAGCGTTCTCGCGCGGCTGGTCGATGAGCCGGTCGGCGCGCATGCGGCGGGTCGTACCGACGCCGGGGTCCACGCCGAGGGCCTCGGCGTCAGTTTTTCTCTCCCCGACAAGTGGACGCCCGCGGCCGCGCACCGGGCGCTCAACGCGCTGCTCCCCCCGGACTGCTGGGTGGAATCGGTGGCCCGCATGCAGCCCGGCTTTCACGCCCGCAAGAGCGCGGTCGCACGCCGGTATCGATATGACATTGGGACGGACGCCGCGAGCGCGTCACCGTTCCGCCGCCCCTTCGAATGGGGGTTGGGCCGCCCGCTCGACCTTCCGTCGCTGCGTGCGGCCGCGGCGGTCGTCCGGGGAGAGCATGACTTCCAATCCTTCTCCGTGCGGGGCCAAGTCAAGCCCCATTGGCGTTGCCGAATCGTCCGCAGCGACTGGATCACGCGCGCCGAAGGGCGCGGCCTGAGCTTTCAGGTCGAGGCCGACCGCTTTCTGCACCATATGGTCCGCCTGCTCGTCGGCACCATGGTGGACATCGGGCTGGGACGTCGTCCGGTCGCCGACATGGCCGCGCTGCTCCAGCGTGGAGACAATCTGGAGACGAGTCCGCCGGCGCCGCCCCACGGCCTCTACTTTGTGTCAGCCGAATACCCGCCCGAGTGCTACCTGGAACGCGAGGTGGACGGCGCGATCGAAGGTGAATCCCCGGTGACGGCGCCATCCGCATGAGCCCATACCGCGCCGCCCTCGTGCTGGTTCTGACGCTCGCCGGGTGCGGCGACCGGCCCACCGGGCAGCTCGCCGATACGATGACCGTCGCGGCTCAGGAGCCGCGACGAATTACCGCGGCTCCGATGCAGGCCGCCGTGGCCGGCGCCCGGCGCACCGCGCTGGTCGAGGCTATCCGGCGGGTCGCGCCCGCCGTGGTCTCCATCCACGTCTCCTCCCGTGAGCGACTCACGCCGCGCTCCCCCTGGGACTTCTTCTTCGTGCCCGAGGGCGCGGAGCGCGTGGTGGAGGGCTACGGCACCGGCTTCGTCATCCGCCCCGCGGGCATCGTCGTCACCAACCAGCACGTCGTCGCCAACGCCGAGCGCGTAGTCGTCACCCTGGCTGACGGCGCGGAGCTGGACGGCAAGGTGCTCGGCGAGGACCCGGTTACCGACATCGCGGTCGTGAAGGTCGATCGTACCGGCCTGGCGACGGCACCGCTCGGGCGCAGCACCGACCTCATGATCGGCGAGTGGCTGGTGGCGCTCGGCAACCCGTTCGCCTACCTCCTCGGCAACGCCGAGCCCACCGTGACGGTGGGGGTCGTGAGCGCCACCGGCCGCAACATCCTGCCGACGGGCGATCAGCCCGGTCTTTACCTGGACATGATCCAGACCGACGCGGCCATCAACCCCGGCAATTCGGGGGGCCCGCTCACGAATGCGCTCGGCGAAGTGGTCGGGGTCAACTCGTCCATCTTCTCCAGCAGCGGCGGCTCGATCGGACTGGGCTTCGCGATCCCGATCGAGCGGGCCCTCTCCGTGGCCGACGCGATCATCCGCACCGGTTCGGTGCGGCGCGCGTGGACCGGTCTGGACGTCGAGGGTCCGTCGGGCATGCGAAGCTGGCGGAACGTCGGCGGCGTCACCGTGTCGCGCGTCGCGGCCGGTGGCCCCGCGGACCGCGCGGGCATCCGTGCCGGCGACGTGCTGGTCGAGGCCGGTGGACGCCCGCTCCGGAACTATCTCGATTGGGAGGCCGTGAAGCTGGACCTCAAGGTCGGCGACGCCGTGGACCTCGACGTCCGCCAGGGCGGCCGCACCTCCGCGCGGAAACTCGTCACCGGCGACCTGCCCACCGTCGCGGCGGAGAAGGTCACAGTCCTGAGAGATCTCCAGCTGGTCAACGTGACGCCCGCCATCCAGGCCGAGCGCGGTCTCAGGAGCGAGCGCGGCGCGCTCATCTTTCGGATCACACCTCAGGTCAGCCAGGCCACGGGACTCCAGGCCGGCGACGTCATCGTGGGGATCAACCGGACGCCGGTCCGCACCGCGGCCCAAGTGGGCGACCTCCTGCAGAGCCGCGCGGGCGCGGTCCGGGTGTACTTCGAGCGCGGCGGGGAGATCACCTTCACCGATCTGGTGTTCCGATGAGCGAGGAACGGTACCAGTCGCCGCTGGGCACCCGCTACGCGTCACCGGCCATGCAGGCGCTGTGGGGCGAGCCCCGTCGAATCGGCCTGTGGCGCCGCCTCTGGCTCGCGCTGGCCGAGAGCGAGCGCGACCTCGGTCTGTCGATCCCGGAGCAGGCCATCGCCGAGATGCGGGCGCATCTGGATGACGCCGACCTGGCCGCGGCCGCGCGGTACGAGCGCCGCTTCCGGCACGACGTGATGGCGCACATCCACGCCTTCGCCGATCAGGCCCCCGCCGCCCGGCCCTACCTGCATCTCGGCGCCACCAGCGCGTTCGTCACCGACAACGCGGATGTCATGGTCATGCGGGAGGGGCTGCGCCTGCTCGTCGGACGGTTGCTGGCGGTGCTCGCCGCGCTCGACCAGTTCGGCCGGCGTTACGCAGCACTGCCCTGTCTGGCCTACACCCATTTCCAGCCGGCGCAGCTCACCACGGTGGGCAAACGGGCCACGTTGTGGATGCAGGACTTCGCGCTCGACCTGGAGAGCGTCTGCCATGCGATCGAGTCGCTCCGATTGCTCGGCTGCAAGGGCACGACGGGCACCCAGGCGTCGTTCCTCGAGCTGTTCGGCGGCGATCACACGAAGGTCCGGGAGCTGGACCGGTTGGTCACGGCCCGGATGGGGTTCGCGCGCTCGTTCGCCGTCACCGGTCAGACCTACCCGCGGAAGCAGGACAGCGGCGTGCTCGATGCGCTGAGCGGCGTCGCCCAGTCGGCGGCCAAGATGTCGAGCGACCTCCGTCTGCTGCAGCACGAGGGCGAGCTGCTGGAGCCGTTCGAGGCGGAGCAGATCGGGTCGAGCGCCATGGCCTACAAGCGGAACCCGATGCGGGCCGAGCGGATTTCCGGTCTGGCGCGTTTCGTCCTGTCGCTCCAGGCCAACGGCAGCCACACCGCCGCCAGCCAGTGGCTGGAGCGCACGCTCGACGACAGCGCCAATCGGCGGCTCACGCTGCCGGAGGCGTTCCTCGCCACCGACGCCATCCTGATCCTGGCGACCAACATCGCGGCGGGACTGGAGGTGCGCGAGGCGGTGATCGGCGCCCATGTTGCCGCGCAGATGCCGTTCATGGCGACCGAGCGCTGGCTCATGCTCGGCGTCGGGGCCGGCGGAGACCGGCAGACCCTGCACGAGGTGGTGCGACAACACAGTCTCGCCGTCGTCGAGAGTGTGAGCCGCGGGGCGGCCAACGACTTGCTCGACCGATTGGCCGCCGATCCCGCCTTTCGGGGCGTGCCGGCGGCGGTGCTCCGCGCCGAGCTGGATCCTGCCCGCTACACCGGACGGGCCGCCGCGCAGGTCGAGGAGTTTCTCACCGAATATCTAGCGCCCATCGTCGGCCGGGCGCGGCCACTGGCCCAGGGACCCGAAGCGGCGGAGGTACGCGTATGACCCGGACGCTCGAGCAGAGCGCGCTCCCGCTCCCCTTGTTGCGGAAAGGCAAGGTCCGCGAGGTCTACGAACTGGACGCCGAACACTTGCTGCTGGTCGCGAGCGACCGCGTGAGCGCGTTCGACGTCGTCATGCGCGAGGCCGTCCCTCACAAGGGTGCCGTGCTCACCCAGCTCAGCGCGTTCTGGTTCGAGCGGCTGGCGAACCTGATGCCGTCCCACTACGTCACGGCCGACGTCGGGGCCATCCTCGATCGGCTGCCCCGGCTGGCACCGCATCGCGGCATCCTCCAGGGACGCGCGATGCTGGTGCGGCGAACCAACCCGGTGCCGTTCGAGTGCGTGGTGCGGGGCTACATCTCGGGATCCGCGTGGGCGGAGTACAAGCAGAGCGGCACGCTGGCCGGCGAGCCGATGCCGCGTGGGCTGGTGGAGAGCGAGCGCCTGCCGCGACCGATCTTTTCTCCGGCCACGAAGGCGGAGACCGGCCACGACGAGAACGTCACCTTCGACGCCGTGGCGACGAGCCTCGGGGCCGAAGTCGCGGCGCGGCTCCGGGAAGCCAGCTTCGCGATCTACTCGGCAGGCCGCGATCACGCAGCGCTGCAGGGGATCATCATCGCCGACACCAAGTTCGAGTTCGGCCTCGACGCCGCGGGCACGCTCCGCCTCATCGACGAAGTGCTGACGCCCGACAGCTCGCGCTTCTGGCCCGCCGATCGCTATCGCGCGGGCGGCCCGCAACCCAGTTTCGACAAGCAGCCACTCCGGGACTACCTTGCGTCAGTGAAGGCGGCCGGCGGCTGGAACGGCGAGGCGCCGCCGCCACCCCTCCCGCCCGATGTCGTCGACGCCACCAGCCGGCGCTATCTCGAAGCGTACCGCCGGCTCACCGCACGCGATCTGGAGACGGCGTGATCCGGACGGCGCCCGAAGGACGCTGGTTCATCGTGGGGGCGTGGAGCATCGTCGCACTGCTGGTGTTGCTGGCGTTGACCGGGCGCTGGCTCTGGCTGGCGCTGTGGCTGCCGATCGCGGTCTGGGTGGTCGCCTTCTTTCGGGATCCGGAGCGCGCGGGCCCGAGGGGCGACGACCTGGTGATCGCGCCGGCGGACGGCAAGGTGGTGAGCATCGCAGACGTGGACGAGCCGGCGTTCTTCGGCGAGCGGGCAACGCGGATCTCGATCTTCATGAACGTGTTCGATTGTCACGTGAACCGCTATCCGGCGGACGGCTGTGTCGCCTACCGGCACTACAGCGCGGGGCGGTTCATCAACGCGGCGGACGAGAAGGCGAGCCTCGAGAACGAGCAGGCGTCGGTGGGGCTCACCGGCGCCCACGGCAAGCTGCTCGTGCGGCAGATCGCCGGTCTCATCGCCCGACGCATCGTGACCGACCACGCCGTCGGCACGGCGGTGCGCCAGGGCGAGCGGCTGGGCATGATCCGGTTCGGTTCCCGCGTGGACCTCTTCCTGCCGCGGGGCACGCACGTCCTCGTCCGCGAGGGCGACACGGCCCGCGTCGGCGTCACCCTGGTGGCCCGATGGAGCTGATCCCCCGTCGTCCCCATCTCCCCCGCCCCAACATGCGGCGGGTGGTCGTGGTCATGCCGAGCGCCTTCACCCTCGGCAATCTGTTCTTCGGTTTCTGGTCCATCGTCTCCGCCTTCAACGGCAACTTCCGCTGGGCCGGCTGGTTCATCGTGTTCGCCGCGATTCTCGATATGCTCGACGGACGGGTGGCCCGGCTCTCCAAGACGAACAGTCGATTCGGCGCCGAGCTCGACTCGCTGGTGGACGTGATCTCCTTCGGCGTGGCCCCCGCGCTCTTGATGTACTTCCTGGAGTTCTCCGGTACCGGCCGCTTCGGCTGGGTGATCTGCTACATCTACGTCGTCGGGGCGTCGCTCCGGCTCGCGCGGTACAACGTACTGGCCGACACCAAGCCCTCGTCGAGCTGGTTCACCGGAATGCCGTCGCCGGCGGCGGGCTGCACGCTCGCCGTCTACTACCCGTTCAGCCAAACCGAGTGGTACCGCGCGTCGCTCGCGTATCTCGACCTCCAGCATCAGGGACTCGTGGTGCTGATCCTGCTGCTGGCCGCGCTGATGGTGAGCAACGTGAAGTATCCCCGGTTCCCCGCGATCGGCTTCCGCAGCGCGCGCGGGCTGTCCGGGCTGCTGGTCCATCTGGCCGTTCTCGCCGGCGGTCTCCTCGCCCCCGAGCACTTCCTCTTCCCCCTCGGCCTGGTCTACATGCTCTTCGGCGTGGGCCGGGCGCTGATCCTGGGCCTGCTGGAGCGCTCCGATGGAGAGTCGCCGTCGCTCGAGCCGCGGGTGGACGCCACCGCCGAGCCTGAGGAGTCCGCCGCAGGCCACCGGCCCTGGGGCGATCGTCGTCGCAAGGAGCCCAACGGATGACCTTTCGCGTGCACGTTCGGGTGGTCCCCCGCACCGGCCTGCTGGATCCGCAGGGCCAAGCGGTCGAGCATGCGCTCGGGGCCCTCGGCTTCGGGGGCGTGAGCCGGGTGCGGGTCGGCCGGGCCATCGAGCTGGACGTCGCCGCCGCCTCGCGGGACGAGGCCGAGGCCCACGCTCGGCAGATGTGCGACCGACTGCTCGCCAACCCCGTCACCGAGGACTACCTCGTCGACGTGGAGGAGGACTGAATGCAACGGGTAGCGGTGCTCCGGTTTCCCGGCAGCAATCGCGACTACGACGCGTTGACGGCGGCCGAGCGCGCGGGGTGCGAGGCGTACTTCGTCTGGCATCGGGATACCGATCTCCGCGGCGCCGACGTCGCGATCCTGCCCGGCGGCTTCAGCTACGGTGACTACCTGCGTTCCGGCGCCATCGCCCGCTTCAGCCCGATCATGCAGGCCGTCCAGCGGCACGCGGCCGAAGGAGGCGGTGTGATCGGGATCTGCAACGGGTTCCAGATTCTGTGCGAAGCCGGTCTCCTGCCCGGGGCGCTGGTGCGCAATGCGCGCCTGTCGTTCGTCGCCAAGCCCGTCGATCTCGTCGTCACTCGCACCGACACCGTGTTCACCTGCGGGTTCGAGCCGGGTGACCGCGTGCGGGTCCCCGTCGCCCACGGCGACGGCCGCTTCGTCGCCGACGCGCACACGCTCGACCGGCTCGCGGGGGAAGACTGCATCGTCGTGCGCTACCTGCCGGCCGCCGCGGGGATCGAGCCCAATCCGAACGGCTCCGAGCGCGACATCGCCGGCATCTGCAACCCTGCCGGCACGGTGGTCGGGCTGATGCCGCATCCGGAGAACGCCATCGATCCGCTGCAGGGACCGATCGACGGCCGGGGCTTTTTCAAGTCGCTGGTGGCGTGGCCGGCACTCGCGGGGAGACGATGATGCGTTTCTCCTGGCTGCCGGTCGCCGCCGCGCTGACCCTGAGCGCTTCGCCGCTGCGGGCGCAGGGCGTCCAGACGATCCGGCCCGGGATGACCGAGGCGGAGGTGCGGGCCGCGTGGGGCGCTCCGGTGACCAGCCGGAAGGTGGGCGACTATGCCTACCTGTTTTACGAGAACGGCTGCCTGCGCGCCTGCGGCACGTACGACCTCGTGGTGCTCCAGGGCGGCCAGGTGGTCGACGCGATCGTGCGCGGCAAGCAGCACAACTACGACGGCGTGTCCTCGTCGCCGGCTGATCGCGCGCCCCGCTACACCCCGCCGAGCGATTCGGCGCGGAGGTCGTCATGACGTTGGAAAAGCCCAGCAAGAACGAAGACGAGTACTTCACGCTCCGGGAGCAGGAGCTGCTCCAGAAGCAGCGGCGGGAGGCCGAGGCTGCACGGGCTGCAGCGGAGCGCCGCACGCATTTCATGAAGTGCCCCAAGGACGGGTACGACCTCGTGTCCCAGCAGTACCACGGCGTGCAGATCGAGACCTGCCCCCACTGCGGCGGCATCTGGCTCGATCCCGGCGAGCTCGAGACCATCCAGAAGCACGAGGATCGTCCCGGCCTGCTGGGCCGCATCGTGCACGACGCGCTGGAAAGCATCGGCGGCGACCGCCGGAAGGCGGCGCGTGGCTGAGCCGTCCGTCGTTGCGTCGCCGCGCGCCGGCACGGGGCCGTCGACCGCGGCCGAGGCCTTCCCCGGCGACCCCGCGGTCACGCCTGAGGTCGTGCGGGAGCACAACCTCAACGAGCTCGAGTACGCGCGCATCGCCGTCATTCTCGGCCGGGCACCGACGTTCACCGAGCTGGGCGTGTTTTCCGCACTCTGGTCGGAGCACTGCTCCTACAAGCACTCCAAGCCGATCCTGCGCCTGTTCCCCACCGACGGCCCCTACGTGCTCCAGGGGCCTGGCGAGAACGCCGGCGTACTCCGCCTACCCGACGGCTGGGCAGTGGCGTTCAAGATCGAGTCGCACAACCACCCCTCGGCCGTGGAGCCGTACCAGGGCGCCGCAACCGGCGTGGGTGGCATCCTTCGTGATGTGTTCACGATGGGCGCGCGTCCGGTCGCGGTGCTCAACAGCCTCCGCTTCGGGCCGCTCGACGTCGCCCGGAACCGCTACCTCTTTGCCGGCGTCGTCCGCGGGGTGGGTGACTACGGCAACTGCGTGGGCATCCCAACGCTGGGTGGGGAGGTCGGGTTCGCACCGGGTTACACCGGGAACCCGCTGGTGAACGCGATGTGCGTAGGCCTTCTGCGGGAAGAGGACCTCACCCGGGCGCGGGCGCACGGCGTCGGCAACGTGCTGCTGGCGGTGGGCTCGCGGACCGGGCGGGACGGCATTCACGGGGCCAGCTTCGCCTCCGAGGAATTGTCGGCGCAGAGCGAGGCGCGACGTCCGCAGGTGCAGGTGGGCGACCCGTTCACCGAGAAGCTGCTACTCGAGGCAACGCTGGAGCTGATCACCTCGGACCTGATTGTCGCGATCCAGGACATGGGGGCGGCCGGTCTCACCAGCTCGTCCGCGGAGATGGCTGCCCGCGGGGGCGTGGGCGTCGAGATCGACACTGGGCTCGTCCCCACCCGGGAAGAGGGGATGACACCCTACGAGATCCTGCTCTCGGAGTCGCAGGAGCGGATGCTCGTGGTGGCCGAGCCGTGTCGCATTCCCGACATCCAGGCCGTGTGCGCCAAGTGGGAGCTCACCGCGACCCCGATCGGTCGCGTCACCGACGACGGCATCTTCCGCGTGCGCCACGCGGGACGCGTGGTGGCCGCGATCCCGGGGCAGCAGCTGGTCGACGACTGTCCCATCTACCATCCGGAAGCGCGGGAGGCCGACGACGCCCGGGGCCGACGCGCGGCGCTGCCGCCGCCCGGCCGCACTGCGCCGGAACCCGAACGCGCGCTCGAGCAGCTGCTCGACAGCCCCAACCTCGCGAGCAAGCGCTGGGTATACGAGCAGTACGACTCGACCGTCCAGGGCGAGACGGTCCTGGGCCCGGGCGGCGATGCGGGAGTGCTGCGGGTGCCGGGCACCAATTTCGGGCTCGCGGTCACGGTGGACTGCAACGCGCGCCTGGTATGGCTCGACCCGCACGAGGGCGGCAAGGCCGCCGTGGCGGAGGCCGCACGGAACATCGCCTGCACCGGCGCCCTCCCGATCGGCATTACCGATTGCCTCAACTTCGGGAACCCGGAGAAGCCCGAGGTGTTCTTCCAGTTCCGCGAGGCGTGCCGAGGGATTGCCGACGCCTGCCGGGCGTTCGAGACCCCGGTGACCGGCGGCAACGTCTCGTTCTACAACGAGAGCCCCACCGGCGCGATCGACCCGACGCCGACGATCGGCATGGTCGGCCTGCTCCGGCCCATCACCGCCAGGGTGCCGAGCCATTTCCGCGAGCCGGGCGACGTCGTCATCCTGCTCGGCGACACGCGAGGCAAGCTGGGCGGCTCGGCCTATTGGGCCGAGCTGCTCCAGTTCGTCGGCGGACGTCCCCCGTCGGTGGACCTCGACGCCGAGCGTCGGCTGCAGCTGGTGCTGGTAGCAGCGGCACAGGCCGGTCTGCTCCGCTCCGCCCACGACTGCGCCGAGGGCGGGCTGGCGGTGGCGCTCGCGGAAGCGGCAATCGGCGGCCCCTACGCCGCGCACGGTCTCGGCGCCGGCGTCGATCTCGACGACTACGCGGCCGGCGTCCCGCTCGAGGGGTTGCTGTTCGGCGAGGACGGAGCGCGCGCGGTCCTATCGTGCGCCCCGGCGGCAGCGGCCGGCCTGCTGGCGCTCGCCGCGGAGCGCGGCGTCCCGGCGCTCAAGGCCGGGCTGGTCGGCGCCCCCGGGGGACGGCTGGAACTCCGCGCCGGGGGGCGGCTGTTGGGGTGGGACACGAAGTCGCTCAGGCGGGTCTATTTCGAGGCGATTCCCCGGCGGATGGCGCACGCCAACCTCGATCGCTAGCGGAAGAGGCGAGACATGTGCGGGATCATCGGAGTGTCCGGACTGCCGGACGCGGCCAAGCTGACCTACCTCGGTCTGTACGCGCTCCAGCATCGCGGCCAGGAGAGCGCGGGCATCGTCGCGATCGACCGGGAGGGCTGCCCGCGGTCCCACCGGGGCATGGGCCTCGTCTCGGAGACATTCGACGAGACCGTGCTCGCCAAGCTCCCGGGCGACGTGGCGGTCGGGCACACGCGCTACTCGACCACCGGGAGCACCGTGCTGGCCAACGCCCAGCCCTGCAACGTCAGCACGCGGTCGGGGCCGCTCGCCATCGCCCACAACGGCAACCTCACCAATGCCGCGGAGCTCAAGCGCGAGCTGGTGGAGCGCGGCGCGATCTTCACCACGTCCACCGACACGGAGGTGCTGGTCCACCTGATCGCCCGGTCGGAGGCCGAGACGGTGGACGGGCAGCTGCGTGATGCGCTGGAGCAGGTCGAAGGCGCGTACAGCCTGGTGGTCACCGTGGGCCGCACCATGTACGCCGTCGTCGACAGCCGTGGCTTCCGTCCGCTCGTCCTCGGGCGCCTCAACGGTGGCGTGATCGTGGCCTCGGAGACCTGCGCTCTCGACCTGGTCGGCGCGACGGTGGTCCGGGAGCTCAAGCCCGGCGACTTCCTCAAGATCGAGGACGGGAGGGTGACCGAGCTGCCTCGCCTCTTCCCTCGCCCCGTGAGTCGCTGCGTGTTCGAGCTGATCTACTTCGCCCGGCCCGACAGCCGCATCTTCGGCGAGTCGGTGGACCGGGTGCGGCGCGAGCTTGGCCGCGAGCTGGCGCGCGAGCGGCCCGCGCCCGGGGCCGAGGTCGTGTTCAGCGTGCCGGACAGCTCGAACGCCATGGCGCTCGGCTTCTCGGAGGTCTCCGGCATCAAGCTGGAAAACGGGCTCATCCGCAACCACTACGTCGGCCGGACGTTCATCAACCCCACGCAGGCGCTTCGGGTCGCAAAGGTCCGGATCAAGTTCAACCCGGTCCGCGACGTGATCGCCGGGAAGTCGGTGGTGGTCGTCGACGACAGCCTGGTGCGGGGGAACACGAGCCAGGGTCTGGTGCAGATGATCCGGGCCGCCGGCGCCCGGGAGGTCCACCTCCGGCTCGGCTCGCCGCCGATCACCGGTCCGTGCCACTATGGCATCGATACGCCGACCAAGGAAGAGCTGATCGGCGCGACCCATTCGGTCGAAGAGATCCGCG
>CAZFKN010000018.1:0-37647 GCA_964519805.1 uncultured Gemmatimonadaceae bacterium | reverse complement strand
ATGGCCGGCATGCAGAACATGCAGGGAATGCCCGGCATGTCCGAGATGGAGGGGACGAGTCACGCTCCGGCCATACCGGGCGGGCCCGACACGGCTGGCGTTCCCGTGGATCGTGCTGCTGCGGCGCGGCTCGGCATCACCTTCGCCCGCGCGGCAACGCGCCCGATCGCCGCAGGCGCCCGCGCCGTGGGCACCCTCACCTACGCGGAGCCCCGGCGGGAGTACGTCAACGCCCGGGTCATGGGGTGGGTGGAGAAGCTTTATGCGGACTACGAGGGCAAGCCGGTGCGAAAGGGCGAAGCGCTCCTCGCGCTCTACGCGCCGGAGCTCGTTAGCGCCCAAGAGGAGTACCTGTCCGCCAAGCGTTTGGCGGACAGCTCGCTGGTCGCGGCCGGGCGCCGCCGCCTCACGCTCTGGGACATCCCGGAGGACCAGATCGAGCTCATGGACCGCACGGGCAGGGCGCAGCGCACGCTGCTGCTGCGGGCGCCGATGAATGGCGAGATCGCGGAGAAGAAGGTCATCGAGGGCCAGGCTGTACAGGCTGGCGACAACCTGTTCCTTATCGCCGACCGCAGTGTGCTTTGGGTGGACCTGGCCGTGTTCGAGACCGACGCCCGGATGCTCCACGTCGGCGTGCCGGTCGAGCTCACGGTGGACGCGCTGCCCGGCCGGACGTTTCAAGGCCGCGTCACCTTCATCCACCCGAGCCTCGACACCACGACTCGCACTCTCACCGCACGCGTGGAGGTCAGGAACCGGGACGGCGGGTTGCGGCCCGGGATGTACGTGACGGCCCGCCTCGCTCCGACTGTGACGCCGCGGCTCAGCGTCCCGCTGACGGCGGTCCTCCCGACCGGGACCCGGCAGCTCGTGTTCGTGAATCGGGGCGACGGCCAATTCGTGCCGCGTGAGGTCAAGACCGGGACTCGGAGCGACTCGCTGGTGGAGATCGTGAGCGGCTTGAAACCGGGCGACGAGATCGTCGCCTCGGCCACCTACCTCCTCGACTCTGAGTCCAACCTCGCGGCGGCGATGCAGGGGCTCATGCTCCAGATGGGGATGGGACTCAACATGGGCGGGATGCAGATGCCCGCCGGCGGCGGTGCGATGAAAGGGATGAACATGAAGGGTATGCCGGGCATGAAGGACACGATGTCCGGAGGGAAACCGCGATGATTGCCAAGCTCATTGAACTGTCGGTCGCCCGGCGCGGCCTCGTTGCCATAGCAGCGCTCGCGCTGCTCGTGGGCGGTGCGCTCTATCTGCGGACGACGCCGGTGGATGCTATCCCGGACCTCTCGGACATCCAGGTCATCGTGTACGCCGACTACCCCGGCCAGGCACCACAGGTCGTGGAGGACCAGGTCACCTACCCGCTCGTCACGGCGATGCTGGGCGTGCCCCGTGCCAAGGTCGTGCGCGGGCAGTCGATGTTCAGCAGCTCGTTCGTCTACGTCATCTTCGAGGAGGGGACCGACCTCTACTGGGCGCGCTCGCGGGTGCTGGAGCGGCTGAACGCGATCCAGTCCAAGCTTCCCGCCGGCGCCAAAACCGAGCTCGGGCCCGATGCCACGGGGGTGGGCTGGGTCTACCAGTACGCGCTGGAAGGCCCGGGCTACTCGCCGGCGCAGCTTCGCACGATCCAAGACTTCCAGGTGCGCTACGCCCTGCAGGGACTCCGGGGCGTAGCCGAGGTCGCTAGCATCGGCGGCTTCGTGCGGCAGTACCAGGTGCTGCTCGACCCGGTACGCCTCCGCGCGTTCGGGGTGACGGCGCGGCAGATCACCGAGGCGGTCCGGGGCGCCAACCAGGACGTGGGCGCCCGCACCATCGAGGTCGCGGGAAGTGACTATGCTATCTGGGGCCGGGGCTACTTCCGAGGAGTGGAGGACATTGCCAACGTCGCCGTTGCCGTAGGGACCCAGGGACGTCCCGTTCGGGTGGCCGACGTGGCGCAGGTCACGATCGGGCCCGATCTCCGGATCGGGATCGCCGAGCGGAACGGCCGGGGCGAGGCCGTGGGCGGCGTGGTCGTCATGCGCTACGGCGCGAACGCGCTCGACGTGACCAACCGGGTCAAGGCGAAGCTGGCCGAGATCGCGCCCTCGCTTCCGCCCGGGGTCCGGGTCGTCACCACCTACGACCGGTCGGATCTCATCCACCGCTCGATCGGCACGCTCGAGCGGACGCTCATCGAGGAGTCGATCATCGTCGCCCTCGTCTGTCTGGTGTTCCTGCTCCACGCCCGGAGCGCCCTCGTCGCGATCGCGACCCTCCCCCTTGGCATCATGGCGGCCCTCGCCGTCACCCGCTGGATCGGGATCAACGCCAACATCATGTCCCTCGGCGGGATCGCCATTGCGATCGGCGCGATGATCGACGCCGCGATCGTGATGATCGAGAACCTTCACAAGCACATCGAGCACGAACCCGAGCGGCCGGCGTGGGAGCGGGTCACGGCCGCCGCGAAGGAGGTCGGGCCGGCGCTCTTCATGTCGCTCTTGATCATCACGCTCTCGTTCCTGCCGGTCTTTACGCTGGAGGACCAGGAAGGGCGGCTCTTCCGGCCGCTCGCCCTCACCAAGACCTTCGCCATGGGGAGCGCCGCGCTCCTGGCCGTAACGCTGGTGCCGGTGCTCATGGGACTCTTCATCACGGGCAAGATCCGTCCTGAAACCGCGAACCCGGTGAACCGCTGGGCGCAGCGGGTCTACCAGCCCGTGCTCCGGTGGGCGCTCCGCGCCCGGGTGGCAGTCATCGTCGCGGCACTGGCGATCGTCGGCGTGACCATCATCCCGTTTGCGAGCCTCGGCAGTGAGTTCATGCCGCCGCTCAACGAGGGGAGCCTCATGTACATGCCCAACACGTTGCCGAGCCTTTCGCTCACCCAGCAGCGGCGACTGCTCCAGGTCGAGGACAGCATCCTCATGACGTTTCCCGAGGTCGAGTCGGTGTGGGGGAAGGCAGGCCGGGCGAACACGGCGACCGACTGGGCGCCGATCTCGATGGTCGAGACCATCGTGAACCTCAAGCCCCAGTCCGAGTGGCGGAAAGGGATGAGTCAGGACGGGCTCGTTGCCGAAATGAACCAGCGGCTCCGCATCCTAGGCGCGGTGAACACCTGGACCATGCCGATCAAGAACCGGACCGACATGCTCTCGACCGGCATCCGCACGACACTCGGGATCAAGATCTACGGGCCCGACCTCCAGGTCATCCAGCGCATCGGGCACGACATCGAGGGGGCGCTGTCGGGGCTCCGCGGCACGGCGAGCATCTACGCCGAGCGCTCCTTCGGCGGGCGCTACGTTCAGATCCGGCCCAACGCCGCGGCGCTGGCGCGTTACGGGCTCACCACCGGCGACGCGCAGGAGATCATCGGCACGGCGCTCGGTGGAGATCAGATCACCACCACGGTCCAGGGACGGGAGCGCTTTCCGGTGGAAGTGCGCTACGCCCGAGACTTCCGCGACTCGCCCGAGGCAATCGGCCAGCTCCTAGTGAGTGGACAGCAAGGGATCCAGGTCCCGCTGGCGCAGGTTGCCGACATCGCGTACACGCCCGGCCCGCCGATGATCCGGAGCGAGAACGGCTACCTCAACGACCTGGTCTCGATCGACGTGCGGGGCCGCGATGTCGGGAGCTACGTGGCCGAGGCAAAGCAGATCGTGGCGCGCTCGGTGAACGTCCCGGCGGGGTATCGGCTCGAGTGGAGCGGCCAATACGAGGCCATCCAGCGGGTGAAGGCCCGGCTTGAGGTGGTCGTGCCCCTCACCCTGGGCGTCATCGCCTTGCTGCTCTATCTCACCTTCGGCTCCGTGGCGGAAATGGCGATCGTGATGCTGTCGCTCCCGTTCGCGCTCGTGGGTGGAGTGTGGATCATGTGGTTGCTGGGTTACAACCTGTCCATTGCGGTGGCCGTCGGGTTCATTGCGCTCGCCGGCGTGGCAGCGGAGACGGCCGTGGTGATGCTCATCTATCTGGACCGCGCCTGGCAGGATGCCGGGCGCCACGGCCGGCGCCCCTCGCTCCCCGACCTCGTGGCGGCCGTCGAGCGCGGCGCAGTCCTGCGCGTGCGGCCGATCCTCATGACGGCCACCGCGATCACCCTGGGTCTCGTGCCGATCCTCTGGGCCCGCGGCACCGGGGCGTCGGTTATGCAGCGGATCGCGGCCCCCATGGTGGGTGGCATGGTCACCGCGACTGTCCTGACGCTCGTCGTGATCCCGGCGGTCTACTTCATCTGGCGCGGCCGGGGGCTCAGTGACCTCGGGGAAACGGGGCCCGCGTCAGCGGGCGAGGCTTCGTGAACCTGCCCGCCGGGTCGCGTCCGGGGCAAGAAGGGAGGACCACCTATGCGAGAGGTGAAGATCTATCTCCAGCGCGAGCGAGTTGATCCGGTGATGCATGCGCTAGCCGAGGCAGGCGTCGAGCACATGGTCCTCAACCATGTCCGGTCGTTCGGCGCCAGCCATATGGTAGCGGGGGTTTGCTTTCCCCGCCTCACCGCAGCAACGGCTCCAGCGCCTCCGCCAGTTTCCCCACGAACGTATCGTCCCGCATGCTGAGGTAGTGCGCCCGCAGCGGCCCAGAAAGGCACTCCACCACCGCCCGCATCCGCTCTGACTGGGGTCCGACCGCGACGCCCCGGACCCGCAGCCCACGGACGTACGGGCGCAGCAGCGCCGCGAGGAGCCCCCGGTACGGTCCCTCCACCTCGAACAGCACGATTCTTCCGCCGTAGCGCCGAAGCCGATAGGCCTGCTGGGCCCAGGCCTGGAGGTAATACTGCACCACGAGGCTTTCGATCGTGGAGGGGTCTACGTCCGGCGCCACAGCCTTGACCCGAGCGAGCAGCACGTCGAGGTACCGGTCCCCGGGCGCCCGGGAGAGCTCTGCAGGGTCGAGAGTGAAGGGGAGTCCGGTGTTCAACTCCAACAGTGCGGAGAGGCTGAGGATGTGCCCTTTGTCCAACCTCGCCTGTGTGGCGCGGCGCTCGAATTCATCGGGCGTGAGCGCGGGACCGTCCTTGCCGTCCGATGACCCGCCGACCCGCAGGAGTCCCAGCGTGGGTCGGCGCAGCCACCCGCCGAGTTGCACCATCCGCCTGAAGGCGGGGCGCATGAAGCGCGCGCGGAACGCCCAGTAGCCGAAACGCTGCTTGTCCTTGCTATCCATCCCGACCGGATCGATGAGGGCCAGCAGGCGCACCTCCTGTCCGGCCTGCCGCAGTTGGCGAGCCATCTCGTAGCCGTAGGCTCCGGCCGACGAGTACGCACCGATGTAGTACGGGCCTTCGGGTTGCCACTCTCGCACCGCCGCGACGTAGAGCGCGGCCCAGCGCTCGAACGCGAGGGTGGGATCCCTCGCGCCCCAGAGAAAGGGATCCCGGACGCCGATCACTTCCCGCCTGGTCTTGAGCACGCGGGCCAGCTTCTCGTAGGCGCCCAGCGTTCCTCCCGCCGACGCAACCACAAAGAAGGGCGCCAGACTCGGGTCGTCGCCCTGCTTGAGCGTGACCAGCACGGTGTTCCTCGGCGCGACGCGCGGCGCGCTCCCGCTCTTCAAGCCGTCGATCAGCGCCGCGAGCGCCTCGATCGTGGGGAACTCGTACAGCGCCTGGTCGGAGAGCTGCGCGCGATCGAGCCCGAACACCTCACGCAGCCGGTGCACCACGGCAAAGACCGTGAGCGACGTTCCCCCCACTTCGAAGAAGCTGCTGCCCGGCCGGATGCGGGCGTGCGTGAGCACCGCCCGCCACACCTCGGCCACTTTCAGATGTGTATCCGACTGGTGTCGTCCGGGCGAGTCGGTCGAAACGCCCGCGGCGTAGTCCTCCAACAGCTTCATGCGGTCGACTTTGCCGCTCGCGGTAAGCGGCAACGCGTCGAGACCCACCACGACGGACGGCACCATGTAGGCTGGGAGACGATCTCGCAGCACCTGGTAGACGCTCGACTGATCCACGGTCCGTGGAACGAAAAAGGCGAGCAACATCGCGTTGCCCGGCTCGGGCGCGCTCAGCAGGACCGCGGCCCGGCTCACGTCCGGGTGGAGTAGCAGAGCGTTTTCCACGTCCTGGAGGTCAACCCGGAAGCCTCGGATCTTGACCGTGTGATCGACCCGGCCAATAAAGTGGAGGTCGCCGTCCGGCATGAGGCGCACTTGATCGTGCGTGTCGTAGACAACGCCCACGGGGTCGGGAGCGTTGACGAATGCCGACGCGGTCAGTTCCGGATTCCTGAAGTACCCCTTGAAGAGCGCCGGGCCCGCGATGTGGAGCACGCCAGCCTCGCCCGGGCCTGCCCGCGCCAGGTCCGGCCGCAGAACGTAGGCCCGTACGTCCGGAGAGATCGGCTTCCCCAGCGGAAGCTCCTCGCCCGTCCGGAACGACTCCTTCAGATCGCACACGAGTGTCGAGCTGGCCTCCGTGCTGCCATAGATGGAGAAGATCCGGGTCTCGCGCGGGAACGATACGACGGCCTTTTCGGCCAGCTTGGGATTCAGGTACTCTCCCATGAGCACGACCACCCTGATCGGCGGCGCCACGAACCCCGGCATGTCCAGCGACGCCTGGAGCAGCGAGGGCACGATCAGGAGGCGGGAGATCCTCCGGGTACGGATGGTGTCCCAGAAGCGCTCGAGATCCCGCACTTCGTCATCGGCGATAATGCGCACGGGGATGCCACGGAGCAGCGGCTCGAACAACTCGTAGATCGCGTGGGTGGTCGTCATATACGACTTCTGACAACACACTTCACCGCCCACGTATGGATGATTGTCCCAGGTCCAGTTGAGCCGATGGAAGAACGACCGATGGCTCCGGACGATCATCTTCGGTGTGCCGGTGGAACCCGACGAGCAGAGGACGAACGCCGGCTGGTCGGGCGTGGCTGGATCGGCGCCACCCGGGCCACCGGCACCGGCGGATAGCGCCGACAGCTGGAGGATGCGCCCGGTCAGGCGGGGATCGAGCGGTGTAACTTCGTCGTCGATGACGGCGTCGAGCGCCGAAAACGAGAGGATGTCGCGAAGCCGGCCGGCCGGGTACGACGGCGGCAGCGGTACCGCGGCACTGTTGGACTTGAGAACGGCGAGCACACTCGCGACGTAGCCGATCGAGCGTTCCATATGCAGCCCGACCGAGCAGCCATTCACGATCCCCCGGGCACGCAACGCTCTCGCGAGGCGATCGGACTTCGCCGCGAGGTCGGCAAAGGTGATGGAGCCCTCCTTGGCATGGAGGGCGATGCCGTCGGGGGTTCTCTTGACCTGCTCCTCGAACTGCTCGTGGAGCAGAAGCGCGGGGTCATGCCGATCCATCAACCTTTGCCCTTGGTAAAGGTGTGTCTCAGCCGCTCGGCGTGGCATTCTGGCTCGGTTCTTCCATTATACGGTGATGAGGCAACAATTGGGCGCCACCGGCCGCCACCTCGAGCGCGTGCCGCACGCGCTGGCAGCCGACGTGCAGCTCTGGCGGGTGGACCTGGATGCTTACGCGGCGGGTGTGCCGCTGGACGGGCTCACCGCCGACGAGCACGCGCGCGCCGCGCGATTCGGGCTCGGTCGGGATGGGCAGCGCTACCTGGCCGCCCGGCACGCGCTCCGGCACGTGCTGGCCGAAGTGCTGGACCGTTCACCCCAGGACGTCGTTTTCGAGGCTGACGACTGCGGCAAGCCCCACTTAGCTCCCCGCGGCAGTCTGCAGTTCAACCTCGGCCACAGTGCCCACGAGGCGCTCATCGGCCTGAGGAGAGACCGGCCGATCGGCGTGGACATCGAAGTGGTGCACGACGTGGTCGACGCGGAGGCGTCGGCCGGAGCACTCTTTACGGACGATGAGCGAGCAGCATGGTCGCGTGCGGCTCAGGCGCTGCACGACCGGACCTTCCTGACGTGCTGGACCCGCAAGGAAGCCTGCCTGAAGGCGCTCGGCGTGGGTCTGTCGGCGCGGGTTGCCTGCATCGAGGTGGGCTGCGACCCCGATCTGCGCGTCGTGACGGTCCAACTGGGCGCCGAACGTCACGAGATGACCGTTCAGTCGTTGGACCTGGCGGGCGACGTGGTTGGCGCCGTCGCGTTGGCCACGCCGGAGGCCGAGAGGCTCGCGCGGGAGCTCTGCCGACGCCGATGACCGCGAGCGGCGCAGTTGTGCGATAGTTCATCCGTACCCTCTGCGATGCCCGCGCTCGCCCCAGCTCCCCGGAAGGAGGCCCGTGTGGAACGCCGGCTGTTTCTCGGTGGTCTCGCGCTTACCGCAGTGCCCCGACCCTCGGCGCAGGCTCCGGAGTCGGGCCGCGTGTTCGACGTCCGCCGATTCGGCGCCCTTGGAGACGGCCGGGCGGACGATACCGGGGCGATGCGACGCGCCGTCGCAGAGGCGGCGAAGGTCGGGGGTATCGTGCATCTGCCCGCCGGCGATTACGCCGTAGCCGGTCCGCTCTCCCTCCCGGCGTCGCGCGTCTGGCACCTGCGCGGAGAAGGTCGGAATCTGACTCGGCTTCGTCCCGGCACCGGGGCGACCGACTGCTCGCTCGTCAACAGCACCGCCGGACACCGACGGACCGAGTTCGGGTGCTCGATCGAGGATCTCACGATCGACGGTGGCGGCCTGCCGGGCACCGCGATCAACCTGGCCGCCCATTCTCTGCTCAGCCTGCGGCGAGTGTACGTCTGCCAGGTCCGGGGCTCGGGGCTGGTGCTCGATGGCGCATGGGATTCGATCCTGGACGACGTGTTCATCGAGGCCTGCGGCACGGCGACCGACCCGGCCGTGGTGTGCCGCTCGCCCGAGTCGCCCTCGGGCGGTGAATCCATGAACAACGTCGTCTTCCTCAATGTGCACATCGAGACCAACGCCGACACGACCCACCTCGACATTTCCGGCACCGCGAGGAACCCCACCGACACCATTCAATTCTTCGCGCTCAAGTGCCACGGCGACCCGAAGACGGGCGCCCCCGGCCGGCCGCTCATCCGCCTCAATCGCTACACGATCGGCTGCTCGTTCTTCGGCGGACTCGCCGCCTGGGGCAGGGGCACGTCGCAGATCGAGGTGGACGGATCACGCAACAAGTTCATCGGCATCGACCACGGGGCGGGGCCGCCGGGCGGCAGCCCCGACTTTGCATACCACTTCACGGCGAACGCCAACGGGAACCACGTGCTGACGCCGAACTTCAAGAATGGCGTGGGGCCCGCAGTGTACAAGTCGGGCTACATGCGGGTGGAGCCGGGCGCCAGCCACAACAAGCTGCTCTTCCCCCAGATGTCCACCGGCCCAGCGCCCGTCCCGCGAATCCTCTCGGACGAGGGGCGGGGCACGCTCTTTCTCGGTGATGACATCAACGACGCCGGCGGCCTCTACCTCCGGCACGGGCAAGGCTTCTCGCCGCTCGTGACCAACGGCATCTCGGGCACCCAGGTCGCCGCCCGAAACCTCCGCGGCTCCGTGGTCCTCGCGGGTGGCTCGACCGATGCCGAGGTGAAGCTGCCGACGCCGGAGCCCGACGACGCCTACTTCGTCACCTGCGCGGTGTCGGGCGTTCGGGGCAGGCCGGCGGCCGGCGCCCATCGCGTCTGGTTGTCCGACAAGACCGCCCAGGGCTTCCACGTGCGGTGTGAGGAAGCGCCCGGAGGTGGCAACCAAGTCTCCGTAGATTGGATCCTGGTGCGCTGAGCCGACGCAACGACCTGTCGAGATACCGCACCCTGCGGCGCTGTTGGTCGACACGACAAGTCCCGTTGCGGCAAGGCGTTAGCAAGAGATCCCGCCTGGCCCGGAAGCTGCCCCCTCGGGGTGGTAACCGTCCGATGGGTTGTCGCCGGGAGGTTCGGTTGGCTGGTGGCAGAAGTCTCGCAATCTCGCTCGGCCTCAGCACGCTGGCCGCGGTCCCCGTGGCGGCCCAGGCTCGGGCGACGATTGCGGTCTCCGCCACGGTGGTGGATCTGAGCCAAGCTCGGACGAACCTGCAGGCGGCGACCGGTCTCGTCGGCCAGGCAGCAGCAGCTCCCACCGGCGCCACGGCACCCTCCCGCAGGGACACCGGCACCGCCTCGATTCTGCTGACCTCTGGCGCCGGTGGCGCTCACGACGCGCCATCAGACCCCCTCCGCGCCACGATCATCTACTGGTAGGTCCCCTAGTCTCGGCGAGCCCCGGGGCCGGCTGTGGCGAGGCTCGCCCGGCCGAGCCAGATTCCACCCGTAGTGATCGCCGCGCTGCTCGGTTTCCTCGCTCCGCTTCTCGTCCCTCCCGCGCCCACTGCCACCGCAGCGGATACGGTGGGTCACGGCGTGTCCCGTCGCCTCGCGGAGTGGCGTGCTCGCACGGTCCGCGACGTCCGCTATGATCTCGCGCTCGACGTAACCGCACTCGATAGCGCCGTCGGCACGGTGACGGTCCGCTTCCAGCACCTCGGGAAGAACGACGCCGTGCTCGACTTCCGCGGCCGGCGCCTCACCCGGGCGCGGGTGAACGGTCGCGAGCTCCCGGCCGGCGCGGCCGACGGCGCCCACATCCGCGTGCCGGCATCGCTCCTCCGCGTCGGCGAGAACACATTGACCTTCGGCTTCGTCGCCGACATCGCGCCGAGCGGGGCGAGCATCATTCGCGCGCACGACCCGACCGACGGGAGCGACTACCTGTACACGCTCCTCGTGCCGGCGGACGCGAACCAGTTGTTCCCCTGCTTCGATCAGCCGGACCTGAAAGCCCGCGTGCGCCTCTCGCTGACGGCGGCGGCGCGGTGGACGGTCATCGCGAACGGGTCGGTCGCGTCCGCGGACACCTCGGGTGACCGCGTGACCAGCCGGTTCACCGAGACCAGGCCGATCAGCACGTATCTGATCGCGTTCGCCGCGGGTCCGTGGCACCGCGCCACCTCCACCATGAACGGGCGCACCATGCACGTCTACGTCCGGCAGTCTCGTGCCGGCGAGGCGGACCTGGATACGCTGCTGGCCCTGAACCAGCGAGCGCTCGACTGGATGGAGCGTTACTTCGCGCGTCGCTTTCCGTTCGAGAAGTTCGACTTCGTGCTCGCCCCGGCGTTCCCCTTCGGCGGGATGGAGCATCCGGGCGCGGTCTTCTACAACGAAGACCGCTTCATCTTCCGGGAGCGACCCACGTTGCCGCGCCGGCTGGGCCGCTTCTCCGTCATCCTGCACGAGGTGGCACACCAGTGGTTCGGTGATCTGGTGACACCGCGCTGGTTCGACGACCTCTGGCTCAAGGAGGGATTCGCGACGTTCATGGCGGCCGAGGCGCTCGCCGAGATCGACTCGTCAGCGGGCGCCTGGAAGACGTTCTACCTGGCCAACAAGCCGCCCGCCTATCGCGTGGACCAGACCCTGGGCACGCGGCCGCTCTGGCAGGAGCTGGACAACCTCGACCAGGCCAAGAGCAACTACGGCGCGATCGTCTACAACAAGGCGCCCGCCGTGCTCAAGCAACTCGAGTATCTCGTCGGCAAGTCCTCGTTCCGGACCGGCGTGCGCCGTTTCCTTACGCGCTTCGCGTACGGGAACGCAACGTGGCACGATCTGCTCGCCTCGATCGGCAGGGCCGCGGGCCGGCCGCTTGCCGGCTTCGGGCGGGACTTCATGCTGCGGCCGGGTATGCCGGTCGTGGAGCAACGGCTCGAGCTGCGGGACGGGCGGATCTCGCGCCTCGCCCTGACGCAGCGGGCCGCGCAGTCGCTCTCGGGATCGGGGGCGTGGACCGAGCGTACCGAGGTCTTGCTCTTCTACCGGAACCGGCCGCTTGTCCGGATTCCGGTCGAGCTCGCGGGTCGCGTCACCGACGTAAGGCGGGCGCGCGGCCTCCCCGCCCCCCTGTTCGCCTTCGCGAACGCCGAGGACAACGGCTACTTCCTGCTTCTGCTCGACAGCATGAGCGTCCGCGCAGTGGAAGGGGGCGCACTTGCCGAGGTTACCGATCCGTTCCTGCGCGCCATGCTTTGGGGGGCCCTCTGGGACGAGGTGCGACAGCTGCGGATGTCGCCGACCCGTTTCGTGCAACTTGTGCTCCGCGACCTGCCGCGGGAATCCGACGAGCAGATCGTGCCGGTCGTCCTCAGCCGGCTGGGGCGTGCCGTGTCCGCGTATCTGGATCCGGGCGAGCGGCAGGTACTGACGGCGGCGGTCGAGAGGACACTGGGGGACCAGGCAACCGATCGGTCTCGCGCGTACGGCGTGCGAAAGGCGTATCTCGACGCGTTTATCGACCTCGCGGGATCGCCGGGCGGGGTGGCGAGGCTCGACTCGCTGCTGTCGGCCGACTCCGCGGCCGGGGAGCCGCTGCGCGATCCGACCCGCTGGGAGATCGTGACGCGCCTGCTGGTGCTCGCTGCCCCGCAGGCGCAGGACCGCTACATGGTCCAGGTCGCGCGGGACACCACGTCGGACGGCAAGCGCCGTGGATTCATCGCCGCCGCGGGCAGGCGGAACGCCGGAACCAAGCGGGAGTACTTCTCGCGGTACTTCGAAGATCAGACACTCAACGAGGACTGGGCATCCGGAAGTCTCGACGCGTTCAACGCCATCGAGCACGAGACGCTCACGCTTCCCTATCTGCGGCCCGCGCTCGACTCGCTTCCGTTCATCCAGGCCAACCGGCGGATCTTCTTTCTGGAAGACTGGCTCCGTGCGTTCCTGGGCGGTCAGACCGGCGACAGCGCCCTCGCCACAGTGCGGGAGTATCTCGACCGGCACCGCGCCCTCCCGCTCGACCTTCGACGCAAGGTGCTCCAGCACGCGGACGAGCTCGAGCGCACGGTCGAGATCCGGGGGCGAGAACGACGCCGGCCGGCGGCGAACTGACCGGCGGCCGCCGCTCTCGGCCACCAAAGCGTTTGGACGGTGAGTATCTGCCGGGTCAATACTCGGCCCGCTGTCGCCGGCGCTCGTGGCGGCGGCGCTCGAGGCTGAGTGCCTCGTAGGCGCTGGTGAGCCATGATCGAACTGAGAACGCGGCGGTGCCGCCGTCCCACCGGAGGACCGCTACGCCACGCCCGCCGAACGACACGTCCTGACCCAGCAGCGTGAGCCCCCGGTAGATCCTGAGCCAACCGGTGAGCATGCCCTGGATGAGTGGCCGCGCCGCGTCGTCGACGACGACCAGAGCGCCTCGGGCCAGCCACGGCGCCACCTGGTGGAGCGTGCCCGTGCGACCGTGCCGCCCGTCGGGCGCATCGATGATGACGAGATCGAAAGGGCCCCGCTCGCGCACGGCGGCCATCGCGGCGGGTTGCGCGAAGTAGGCCCCGAACGAGGAGATCGCGAACCGGAGTGTCGCCGGGACCAGCACCGCATCGGCGCCGGTTGCCTCGACCGCCGACCATCGGTCCCGGCACCAGGCCGGATCGGTCTCGATGGACGTCAGCATGCCACCACCCGTCGCGGCAAGCGCCGTCGCCAGCACCTCGGAGGAAGCGCCGGCACCAAACTCGAGCACGCGGCGCCGCCCGTCCTGCAGGACGAGGTTGGCGAGCAGCCGCCCCAGGTGCGGAGCGATCTCGTAGAGGTCCTCTCCGCTCGGGAGCACCCGGCTCAGACCCGGCGGCAGCGTCTCCTGCGCGAACCTTCGTACGAATGCGGCGGGGGCAGAGGGCCCGGAAACCAGGGCGTCCCGAATGCGGGAGATGAGGGAGATCGTCATCCGCCCGAAGTTCGCGGGCCGAAGACGGTGGGGCCGCGCCGACCGTCACCTCGCCGGTACGCGGTGCCTCTCGGAGCGCATGTGATGCGTCTCGCGGCGGGCAGGTGATATCCGACCGACCCGCTGCGGAGAGACGCGACGGGCGACTATCCCGGTCGAACCAGGGTCAACTTCCTGACGCTCCGGCGGCGGGGGTGCGTTGACTTATGCAGCACGCCTCGATAGACGGCCAGCACCTGCTCGGCCACGGACGGCCAGGCATAGCGCGCCGCCTTGGCCACGCCGGCCGCACTCATCGCGCGCCGACGCCCGGGATCACCCAGCAGCTCCACGATCGTCTGTGACCACTGGGCCGGGTTGTCATGAGGCAGTGTGACGGCTTCGCGGCCACCGTTCACGAGCGCGCGGAACCCGGGGCTGTCAGCGACGACCATCGGGGTTCCGCAGGCCATCGCCTCGAGCAACGTGATGCCGAAGGACCCCTGCGTCGTCGGGCATAAGTAGAGGTCGGCGGAGCGGTATTCGGCGGGGCGATCGGCGATCCGTCCCAGGAAGCGCACGGCGGAACCGAGGGGGGCGGCCTGGCGCTCGTAGTACCCGCGCCAGGGACCGTCGCCGGCCACCGCGAGCTGGGCCGCCGGGAAGCGGGCCAGGACCCCGGGCATGGCGTCGAGCAGCGTGCCGAGGTGGTTCCGCGGCTCCAGGCGATGGAGAAACAGCAGCTTCGGGGCGAAGGTCCCCGGTCCCGGCGGCCGCCGTCCCGTTGCCTGAAAGTGGCTCAGGTCCACCCCGTTCGGGATCACCTCCCACTCTGCCCGGAAATAGCGTGACATGGCGTCAACCACGGGTGCGCTGACGGCGATCCGCGCCGCGTGCATGTCCAGCAGCCGCTGGAGAGGGCGACGCAGCAGCAGGCAGGCCGGCGAGCTCTCGAACCAGCAATGGAAGGTCGCGACGACGGGGATGCCCACAGTGCGCGCCGCGAGCGGGACGAGCACCCCGAACGTCGGTGCGAGCCCGCCGTGCACGTGTATGACGTCGAAGTTGCCGCGGAAGAGCGCCTCGAGGCGCTGCCGGAGGCGGAGGCCGAGGGTGATCCGCGCCACCCCGCCGTTGGCGTAGATGACCAGGCTCCGTCCGAGGCGATGGACGAAGTCGTCGTCCGGATGGGCGTCCTGCATCCTCGAGGTCACGACGGTAACGGTGTGACCTCGTGCGCGGAACTGGAGCGCCAGATTGTGTACGTGTTCGGGGACGCCGCCCAGCTGCGGGTAGTAGTCCTCCGCCACCAGCGCAATGCGCACTTACGCCTCCCGCAAGTCGAGCTCTGCCGCCTCCTGCAGAAACGACGCCGCCGCGGATCGACTACGGTCTGTGCCGGGGACTGGCTCCCGGGGGGGTGAGGGGTCTCACCGCAGACCGGACAGCTAGAGCTAGCCGCAAAAGGAGGGACTTCGCAAGCAGGAGGCCGGAGTAGAACAACGTCACGATGGCGACGACCACGAGTCCTCCGATCCGCCAGGCGGCCGACGGGACGGCCGCGAATTGCCTCGACAGAACTACGCGGACCCGGCGGACCTCGTTGAGGGGACTTCCGCCCGCATCGACGGCCCCTACCTTTCCCGGGGCCGGTCGGCGCCTCTCCCACCCCCCATTCCATGCCCGAGCAACCCGAAGTCGAGACCGAGAAGCTCCGTGAAGCCGTGGCCGAGGAGCTCGAGCGCGAGGGCGGGAGCTTTCTGCGCACGATCGCGCTGACGACCGCGATCCTCGCCGCGTTCGCGGCCGTGGCGTCACTTCAGGCCGGCGGCACGGCGAACGAGGCGCTCGTGCTCAAGACCGAAGCCACGAGGCTACAGGCGGAGGCCTCGGATCAGTGGGCCTACTATCAAGCGAAGGGGATCAAGTCCGCGGTCGCCGAAGCAGCGACCGCACCGTACACGGCGGCGGGCAAGCCGGCGCCGGCGGAGCTGACGGAGCGAATCCAGCGGTATCAGGGCGAGCAGGAGGATATCAAGAAGAAAGCCGAGGAGAAGGAGCACGAGCGGGACGCACGCTCAGCCGAGGCGGACCACCTGATGCACCGCCATCATGGGTTCGCCAACGCTGTGGCGCTGTTTCAGGTATCGATTGCGCTCGGCGCCCTCGCGGCGCTCACGCGCTCGCGCCCGGTCTGGCTGGGGTCCCTGGGCCTGGGGGCCGTCGGCCTGATCATGTTCGGCCGCCACCTTTTGGGGGGGTAACCGCAACCTCGAGCAGGTCTCGCAGCATCGCGGCCGCGGTCGGCACCGCGTCGCGCTCGGAGCTCGTCGCGCTCATTCGCCCAGCGATGTCGGTGTAGTACACCACGCCCATCTCGTCGCCGCTCATCCGCGCCAGCGGGTGCTCCAGCGGTAGCGGCGTGGGGCGAACGCTCAACCGGAATCGTCCGTCGGTGCCGTTGGGCTCTGCCAGGCACAGGAGGACGATCCGTTCGCCCCGCGCCGGCGCTGCCCGGACCGCATCGGGCGCCAGCGCGCCGATCCCCTCCACCGCAACGTCCGCGAGCGTTGTGGGCTGGCGCAGGACCGCGTTGGCCAGAATGACCAGCTTGTTCGCCGCGTCCCACCCGTCGATGTCGAGCGACGGATCGGTTTCCGTGAGACCCCGGCGCTGCGCATCCGCCAGCACGTCCGCATAGCTCCCACCCGCTTCCATCGCCCTCAGGATGCCCTGCGTGGTCCCGTTGAGCACCGCCTCCACCCGGAGAATTCTGGCGCCGGCGAGATCGCGCACGCCGAGATTGATGGTCGGCATCGCTCCGCCGACGCAGGCGCTGAATCGGAGCGGCGTGCGGCCACCGGCGAGATCGCTCATCCCCGCCAGCTCGCCGTACGCAAGGGCGAGCGGTCCCTTGTTCGCCAGAACGACGGCCACCCCCGCCCCGAGCGCCGCACGGGTGAGGTCGAGCCCAGGCTGCCCGGTCTTGAGGTTCACGGGCGTGGCCTCGAGCAACGCGTCGGCGCCGGTGCCCTCGAGCAGATCCAACGCGGGCGCGCCCGCTCGGCCGCCAGGCAGGCCTGCTACCGAGCCGCCGCGCTGCTTGACGCTCAGGATCGCGGCCGGGTCGAGGCCGCTCGGGCTGACGACGCGGCCGCCCGAGTCGGCGGCCCCAACCACTTGGAACGCCACGCCATAGCGCTCCGCGAGGAGCGTCTGCTGCGATTGAAGGATTCGGAGGAAGCTCCGGCCAACGTTGCCGAGGCCAGCGAGCACCACGCGTCGCCCAAGCAGCCCGCGCCAGGGCAGACTCAATGCCCAGCCCGGGCGCAGCTGTAATCCTGCTCCGGCATGAAGTCCTTGATCTTGGCGAGCGTGCCGAACCCGTCCTTCAGGTAGTCCATCGCCTGCTTGAGGCGCTTCGGATCGAGATCGGGGAGGGTGCTGAAGGCGGCGTTGATGCCGTCCTGTTTGGCCATGAAGCGTGCGAGCGTCGTCGCCATCACCGCCGGCGGGCGGCACATGCCGCGATAGAGGCGCTGGCGCACGCTCTTAATGGGCAGGCGTCCGTCCGGGATCGCGTACGGCGCGTCGACCAGTCCGGAGAAGTCGAAGTCATAGGCAACGGGATAGAGCCACGGTTTGTCAGCAATCTGAAGCAGCCGGACGTTGTGGTTCATGATCACTGACCAGTCGGTATTCCCGATCAGCCACTCGAACACCGTCATCAGGTCGATCTGCGCGGAATCCATCTCCGAGTAGCTTCCGCCGGCGTGCTCCAGGACTTGGGCTCCGTTCCGCTCCGCCATCTCCTTGTCCGTCTCGAGGAAGAACCCGTACCGTGTGATCGTCCTGGTCGAGTCGCGCGTGTCGGCATAGGTGATCCGCGCGAGTCGGGCACGGTGACTCATGTCGGTGAGCTGGTTGTAGGCCCGGTAGATCCCGTATTCGACCAGCAGGTTCTGCTCGTACTTGGGCGACTTGTCGCAGTGGGTGACGAGCTTCAGCGAGCCTTGCCCGCCGAACAGGGTCCCCTTCAACTGGTCCTTGGGGAAATGCACCTTGAGGGGCGCGAAGGAGCAGATCGACGGCTTGAGGCGGAAATGTCCTCTGTTGCTCAGCTCGACCGCGACGGTAACCGGCCCGGAGTCGCCGGGGAAGGTGAGGCGCGCCGGCACTTGCACGGGGTTCACGGTGTCCCGGTGGCTGAAGAGGGAGCGGAAGTCCGCCGCCAGCGTGAGGGCGACGGGGGCATCGTCCCGGAACAGCCGGCGCGGCCGCCGCGACCCCCCGCCGTCGCCGGAGGCCTGCCCCAGTGCCGGCAGGGGCGGCGCCCCGACGACCAGGGCAAGCGCAAGCAAGGTGGTGAGACGAGCGGCGGCTGCGCGCATGGGCCTCCGGGCGGGCGATCGCGCTACCCATCTTACCGCGCGGTGTCGGGGCGCGCGAGTGTCCCTGGACCGATCCCGGTCCCTCCCATGAGGTCCACGCCCCCCATCATGTCGCCCATCATCCACCAGTGCTCCAGCGGCATGACATTCCGGCTGGAGTCGCGGAACTCGTCGAGCTGGGCATAGATCGCCGCGCGCTTGGCGCCGTTGTCGAGGCTGTCGGCCATCAGCAGGTCCGAGACGATGTCGTGCATCATGTGCAGGTTGTCGAAGACCGCGGCCGCGCGCGGATGCCGCCTGGCGAACTCGGGCGCGACCGCGGCCGTCATCGGCATCACCTTCGGCATGGACCCCGGCGGGTTCTCGAGCATCCGACGGAATCGGGCCACGGTCGCGTCCACACCCGCGTGCCGCTCCACCTCCGTTTGGTAGACGATCAGCGGCTCGTACAACCCGACTTGAAGCCAGTGGTACGCCCAGATGAGCCCGTTGAACTGCGGATGCGTCCGCCGGAAGACCTGGCTGAACGGTTGGCCGTCCATCAGCTCCATCGTCTTGGGAGCGGCGGCGAAGGCGTATCCCTTCCTCGACAGGTAGTAGTCGGTGATCCGCTCGATCAGGGAATCCTTGGCGGTCATCGACAGCCGGGCGTCGGCGTAGACGTCGTAGATCTGGCGGTGCAGCACGTGGGCCCAATCGAACATCACCTTGGCACGCCACACCAGCTTCGCGTACCGCGGCTCGATCGCCTCCTCCGGCACGGCGAAGCGAGGCGGGCGCACGAGGAGATCGCCCACGAGATACCCGTACGCACGGTCCAGCGCCCGCGAGGCGTCCTCGCCGCGCCGCGTCAGCAGCGTCTCGTAAAGCACAGCGTGCCCGTAGTCGAAGGCGTTGAACAGCCGGGCCGCTTCCGGATACCGCGCCAGGAAGCGCCAGTTGAACTGTCCGGGGTAGTAGAACTGTTCGTCGCGCCGGTCCTGCGCCACAGCCGGTGGCGGGCTGGCGCCGAGCAGGGGCGCCGCCAGAAGGGCGGCGGCAACCAGGCGGGTGATCACGCGCATCTCCGCCTCACCTCCGCCCCGCGGGCAGCAACCCCCGCGCACCAAACACCCGCGAAAGGCCGATGGTGACCGCCACATCGGCCCCGTTGGTCGTGACGCGGCGAGCAAGACCGAAATCGAGCACCAGCGTCGGTGACCATTGCCACCGGCCGCCCGCGGCGAGCGTCACGACGGTCGGCGCTCCCCGGACGGCTTTCTCGATGAGCCCCTCCGCAAGGAGGAGGATGCTCGACCGGAAGAGCGTCCGGTCCACGGCGAGGCTCGCCGACCAGCGCGGGGCCACGTCCGCGTCCGCCAGTCCGTTCTCCGAGCCGAAGCTCCACGCCACGTTCGCGTGTGCCCGCGTGAGCCCCCACGACCGGGTCGCGATGCCCTTGAGCGTCACCCGGGCCACGTCGCCCGCCAGCGCACCGACCGGCAATGCGAGATCGGTCCGGAGGGCGAGCGCGGGGAGGCCCCCGCTCTCGGTGTTGAAGTTGTAGAGCGCATGCAGCCGGAGGCCCGCCAGGCCGAGTGTCCCGAGCCCCGAGCCCGCCGGACTGACCAACGCCAGGGGAGCCGCAAGCCCGATCTGGCCGTTCATCACCACGCCGTGCTCGAGCTCGGCGGTGAACGTCGTGGTCTCGAGCCCGCCGGCGTCCTTCTCCAGCGCCGCGCCCGTGATCAGCTCGAAGGCGTAGCGTTCCACAGCATAGGCGTCCTCGGTATGCACCGGGCGGCTGTCGTCGAGGTTGCGGTAGTCGGTCTGCCCCACGGCGGACGCCATGGGACACAAGGCGGCGACCACCACGGCGGTGGTCAGGTACAGGCTTCGCATGCGGGATCCTCGTAGTCGGTGGACGGCGGGCGACCGCGAGGAATTCGCGGGCGCGCTACGAGGTAGGCAGAGGCGGTGGCGTGGGAGGGGTGAGGGCGAGAGATCGAAGGCCGGTCGCGGCGTCGAGCGCGGTTGGCCGCGCAACATCGCCGGCGCGCACGACCGGCGTGCCCGCCGAGACGGCCGCGGTTCCGGTGCCGGAGCACTGCACGAGGATCGCGCACTCCTGCGCGGGACAATGGGCGCACCCCGCCGGCAGGGACACCGGCGCTCGCACCGCGGCGACGTGGGCTAGGGTCCCCACATGCCCGGCGTGCCGGTGACCCCCGGCACAGTGCCCGCTCCCACTGAGGGCAAGCGCCGCGGGGCCGAGTGTCTGGCCGACGATGACGAGGGCGGCGCAAGTCCGGAACATTGGCGAGAAGAGGGCGTGCAAGGACCGCATGCTGGAATATAGGGCTCAGGCGCTGACGCCGGCGGCGGACTCCGCCGCCGCGAGCCGCCGCGCCAGCGTCTCGACGTCGCTTACGAGCGCGGTACCGCCTCCGTCGAGCCACTCCGCGCGCAACCGGGCGAACGACGCCTCCGCCTCTTCCCGGAGGCGGTGCGCCAGCGCCACGAGGCCGAGTCGCGGGTCGTCCTCACCGGGTTCCGGATCGCGTGCCGCCGCCTCGGGCTCGGCCCAGGCCAGGAGCTCGCGGGATGCCCGCCGTGCCTGATGGAGCGCCGCAACCTGAAGCGTCCGCGCGAGGTCGCCGGCAAAGACGTGTGCGTCGTGGAGGCCGCCGAGGACGTCCTGCAGCTCCTTGAGCCGGGCGATGAGACCGGGTGCCTCCTCCACCCGCGGCGCGACCGGCTCGACCAGGTAGCGGATCCGCTTCCCCGCGATCCGCGCCCGGTGCGCTTCGACCTGATCGCCGATGCTCCGCACGAGCGCGAGCTGGGTCGCCAGCCCCGCGGCCAGCTCGCCCATGAGCCGACCGAGCACGGCGCCTCCGCTACCGCCGGGCGGAACCGTCAGCGGCGGCACGACGGTCACCCGGATGCCCGGCAGCGAGGTCCGCAGCTTTGCCTCCGTGCGGGCAAAGTCGCGCGCGAGGCGCCGCTCGAGCCGGCGGTCCGCCCGCTCCTTCCTCGCCTGCAGCCGGCCAAGCAGCCACTCGGCGCCCGCCCGCTGATAGTCCCGGAGGCCGGCCATCCGGCTCTCCACCCAGGCGATATGGACCTCGAGATCCCGGCTTCTGCCGGTCGCCCTGGCAATTTCACGCAGTCGGCGGCGGACCCGCTTGGAAACCGACGGCCCGAGCGGCAGGCGCCACGCCCGGAGCGCGCTCCGCAGGCGCCGGAGCGCGACCCGGAAGTCGTGGAGCCCTTCGTGATCGTCGGGCCGGGACAGGCGGAGCCGCGCGGCAACGACGTCCTCGAGCAAGCGGAGGGCGATGAGCCGGGCGCATTCGTCGGCGGGCAAATCGAGCAGGGTGTCGGGCAGGTCCATGGGCAGCGGCGCGCCGCGGGTTCAAGGGCGTAGCATAAGGTACCGGACTGGCGGCATCTTGCCAGCGCCGTGGCGCCGGCGGGCCAAAGTCTCTAAGATCCATCACATGCAGCGGCGCGTGCTCAAGCGCAAGGAGGCCGACCGCGCGTTGTGGGTGGCGCTCTTCGCCCTCGTCGTGACGGGCGTCGCCGTCGCCATGTGGCTCGCGGCGAATGCCGAGAAGAAACGCGTCGGCCGAACGGACGAGCTCGCGCCGACGGAGTTCAGGGAGAATCCGGCGGCCTCCCCAGAGCCCGATTCCTCCCCATCCCTCGCGACACCGGCCCCGGCTACCGCCGCCGAACCCAGGATCCACCCCGAACTCCCCAAACCCGCCGCCCCCACGCCGGCGTCTCCGGTCGCGGCGCGCACGAAGGCTCCCGCAACGGAAACCGTCGCCGCGCTGCTCACGACCCCCGAGAGCCCGACAGTGGCGGCGATGACGCCCGCGTGTCAGGCGGCCATTCAGTCGAAGGGGCCCTGGGCGGACTCGGGGACCGGCCGCACGTGGCCCGAGTGCATGGACGCCGGCGGCCACCCGATGGTCGTGCAGTTCTGCACCTACGCTCGTCTCACCAACGGTGAGTGGGTTCTCTCGGAAAACAACCGGAGCGCGCCCAGGTGCCAAGCCGAGTTCCCGCTTGTCCGCGCGGGCAAGCTGAAGCGCGTCACGAGTCGGTGACGCGGGCGACAGAAGGGTGTCATGCACCCGGCTGATCCGGCGGCGCAGGCCGGAATCGGCGGGAGCGTCCTGGTGCTGGCGATGCTCGCCGCCGCCACCGCGGGGTGGGTCGCGCGCGGGCTCATGCAGCGGGCCCGCCGCGCCCGGGCGCTGGCCCCGGAGGATGCTCCCTCCCCCGGCATGCTCGAATCGGCCCTGGCCGTCACGCCGATCGGCATCGGATTCGCCGATCGCGATCTCCGCTTCGTCCGCGTCAACAACGCCTTTGCCCGCTTCAACGGCATCAGTCCGGAGGCGCACGTCGGTCGTCCGGTGCGCGAGCTGCTGCCGCCCCGCGCCGTGGCCGTCGCCGAGCCGCTGATTCGGCGCGTCTTCGACACCGGCGAGCCGGTGCTCGGCGTGCACGTCCGCCTCGGCGAGCCGAGCGCATCGGAACCCGTGCGCGACTTCTACGGCAATCTGTTCCCCGTGCGCGGCCCCGACGGGCGGGTGGTCTGGGTCGGTGCCACGGTGCTGGACATGACGGCACGGATGCGCACGGAGAACGAGCGCGAGCGCCTGGTCGCGGCGCTGCGGGAGAGCCAGGCACGCGTCCGGGCGCTGTCGGAGTCGGGCGTGATCGGAATGCTGGTGGCGAGCGCCGAGCGGATCATCGAGGCCAACGACGCCTTCCTCGACTTGCTGGGCTACTCCCGGGACGAGATGCGCGCCGGGGTGATTCAGTGGGGTGGGATGACGCCGCCCGAATTCGCCGACGCCGACGCCCGCGCGCTCCAGGAGCTCCGCGAGACCGGCGTCGTCCGGCCGTTCGAGAAGGAGTTCCTCCGAAAAGACGGCTCGCGAGTGCCGGTGGTGATCGGCGGGGCGATCACCGGGCAGTCGCCGCTCGAGTGGACCTGTTTCGTGATCGACGAGAGCGAGCGCAAGCGGGCCGAGGCGGAGATGCTCGCGAGCGAGGCGCGGTACCGGAGCCTCTTCGATCGCCTGCCTTCGCCGATGTGGGTGTACGACTACGAGACCCTCCGCTTCCTCGATGTCAATCAGGCCGCGATCGATCACTACGGCTGGACCCGGGAGGAGTTTTTCCGGATGAGCATCCGCGACATCCGGCCCGCGGAGGACCTGGCGGCGTTCGACGCTCGACTGCGGGCCCGCGGTCCCGGTGTCACCGTCGGCGGGCGGTTCCGCCACTGGCGAAAGGACGGGAGCACGATCGAGGTCGAGATCGCGAGCCAGGAGGTGCTGTTCGGCGGGATGCGCGCGCGACTGGTGCTCGCGACCGACGTCACCGAGCGCGTGCGCATCGAGGAAGACGTGCAGCGCTTCGTGTCCCTGGTCGAGAACGCCGGCGACTTCATCGCCATGGTGAGCCCCGATTGGCGGATCCTCTACCTCAACAAGGCCGGGCGGGCGCTCGTGGGTCTACCGGCGGAGTCGATGGTGGGCGACATGCCGATCACGGGGCTCTGGCACGAGGACTCGCGCGAGGCCGTCCGGCGGGACGTCCTCCCGCGGCTGGCCGAGGGCCAATCGTGGGACTTCGACGGCCGCCTGCGCCACGTGCGGACCGGCGAGCCGGTCGACGTGGAATGCAACGCGTTCGGCATCCGGGACGCGAAGACCGGCCGGGTCCTCGCGGGCGCATTCGTGGTGCGCGACCTCACCGAGCGCAAGCGGGTGGACGAACACCTGCGGCAGGCTCAGCGCATGGAGGCCATCGGGCGGGTGGCAGGCGGGGTGGCGCACGAGGTCAACAACATGATGACGGTCATCCTCGGCTTCTGCACCTTCCTCGCGAAGGGCCTCGAGGAGGCGGATGAGCGCCTGGGCGACGTCGCCCAGATCGCGCGCGCGGCGGAGCGCGCCGCCGAGGTGAGTCGTCAGCTGCTCGCCTACAGCCGGCGCCAGCTGCTCCAGCCCCGGGTGCTGGAGCTCAACAATGTGCTCCTGGAGATGGAATCGGTGGTGCGGCGCCTCATGGGTGAGGACCGGCACGTCGTGCTCCGCCTTAGCGGCCTGGCAAGCTGGGTGAAGACCGATCGCACGCAGCTGGAGCAGGTCATCCTGAACCTCGCCCTCAACGCCCGCGATGCCATGCCGCAGGGCGGCCGCTTCGCCATGGAGACGTCGCTCGTCACCCTCGACACCGACTACGCCCGGCTTCACCCGGCCACCGTGGTCCGGGCGGGCGCCTACGTGCTCCTCACCGTGAGTGACACCGGCCGCGGCATGGACCCCCCCACCCAGGCGCAGATCTTCGACCCGTTCTTCACGACCAAGCCGGTCGGCCACGGCACCGGCCTCGGGCTGTCGATGGCGTACGGGATCGTGAAGCAGAGCAACGGGTACATCTGGGTCTACAGCGAGCCGGGCGAGGGGACCACGTTCAAGATCTATCTGCCCCAGGTCGAGGCCAGCGGGATCCCGGCAGCCTGGATCGCCGAGGAGCCGCCCCCTCGAGGGGCCGGCGAACGGATTCTCGTGGTCGAAGACGAGGAGCTGGTGCGGGACTTCGCCTGCCGGTTCCTCCGCAACGAGGGCTATCTCACGCGGGAGAGCAGCGACGGGGTGGACGCCCTCGCGCTGCTGCGGGCGGAGCCCGACGCGGTGGACCTCGTCCTCACCGACGCGGTGATGCCGCGCATGGGCGGCCGGGAGCTGGCGGACCATCTCGCCCGCCTCCGGCCGGGGCTCCCCGTGCTCTTCATGTCCGGCTACACCAACGACGAAATCATCCGACGGGGCCTGCTCACGCCTGGGGCCCCGTTCCTCCAGAAGCCCTTCTCGCCGGAGGCACTCGCCACCAAGGTCCGCGAGGTACTGGACGCCGCGCGGGGTCGGCACAGCGAAGCGGTGGTGGCGTCGTGATGCGCTGTCTGGTGGTGGACGACGAGCCCGTCGTCCGCCGCGCAGTCGGGCGCATGCTCGAGGCCCAGGGCTTCGCCTGTCTCGAGGCTGGCTCCGGGCGGGAGGCGCTCGAGGTGCTGAGCGGCACCGGCGAGCTGCCGCTGATCATTTCCGACCTCCGCATGCCGGAGCTGGACGGGATGGGGTTCCTGACGGAAGTCCGACGCCTCTTTCCCGATACCGCGGTGCTGATGCTGAGCGGCATGGCGGAGACCAGCGTGGCGGTCGAGTGCCTCCACCTCGGCGCCGCCGACTTCCTGACCAAGCCGGTCTCCGTGAGCGAGATGCACGCCCGGGTGGCGCGGGCGCTCGAGAAGCGCGCCCTGGTCATGCAGAACCGGTACTACCAGGCCCACCTCGAGCGCCGAGTGCAGGAACAAGCCGAACGCATCCGGGAGCTGTTCCTGGAGGGCGTGCAGATGCTCGCGCGCGCGCTCGAGGCCAAGGACCCCTGCCTGCGCGGGCATTCGGTACGGGTGAGCCTCTACGCCGTGGAGACCGCGAAGCGCCTCGGCGTCGCCGAGCCGCTGATCGAGCAGATCCGGTTGGGTGGTGAGCTGCACGACATCGGCAAGATCGGAACTCGGGAAGCCGTACTCCAGAAGCCCGGCCGGCTCACGGACGACGAGCGAAACCAAATCTGCGAGCACCCGGTGCTCGGCGAGCGGATGCTGGCGCCGCTTGCGCGCGAGTCGCCCAGCGTGCTCCGGATCGTCCGCTCGCACCACGAACGGCTGGATGGGGCGGGCTTCCCCGACGGCCTGCACGGCGACGCCATCCCGCTGGAAGCGCGCATCGTCGCAGTGGCCGACGCGTTCGACGCGATGACCTCGGCGCGACCCTACCGGTCTCCGCGGGCGCCCGCCGAGGCGCTGGGCGAGCTGAGGGACGTGGCCGGTACCCAGCTCGACCCCGACGCCGTCTCGGCGTTCACCACGGCGTTCCCCGACCCGGCGACGCTTCCGCTGCCGGACTGACCGACCCGATCAGAGCACGCCCCGCCGCTTGAGCTGGTGGTAGCGCTCGACTACCGCACCCGCAGCGCCCGCCGGCGGGACGTCGAGCACCAGGATCCCCCGCTGCCGCATCTCCATCAGCGCTTCCTCCCTAGCCAGCAGCAGCTCCTCCGCCGCCGCCCGCTCGAACGCGGCACGCTCCGATCCAGGCCGGCTTCCGGCCAGGCGCTCCAACGCTGGATCCCGCAGCGTGACGGCGAGCGGGACGTGCCGGGGCTGCAGGGTGGCCACCTGCGCGACCAGCGCCTCGCTCGCCGTCCGATCGATCACGTCGGTGAAGAACACCGTGAGCGCCCGCCGACGGTTGCGGGCCGCGAGGTAGCGAAAGGTGGCGGGATAGTCCGGCTCGACGAGCCGGCCCTCCGCGACCGCCAGCGCCTCCAGCACCGCGCGCAGGCCCCGCGTGCCCCGCGCCGGCGGGACGAAGCGCTGGATCGTGTCCGCAAAGATCATCGCCCCCACGTTGTCGTCGTGATCCACCGCCGCGTGCGCGAGCTTCAGCGCGGCGTCGATCACCCACTCCAGGCGGGAAACGCCGTCGCTCTCGGCCGTGAGCTGGCGCCCGGCGTCGATGAGGATCAGCAGGTACTCTCGTCGCTCGTCCTCGTACTGGCGCGCGATCGGCTTGCCCCGTCGCGCCGTGGCCTTCCAGTCGATGATCCTGGTGTCGTCGCCCGGGACCCACTCGCGCAGTCCCTCGAACAGGCGGCCCTCACCCGGGCGTCGCACATTGCGGAGTCCGGCCTCGCGCCGCCGCCGGGCTTGCGGCGGGAGCGCGCGCGGGGAGGCGCCGACCAGGTTGGGGAACACCGTCACGCGCCAGGGCAGATCCATACGCTTCTGCCACCACGCAAGCCCCAACGGGCCCAGCACCCGGAGCGTCATGCGCCCGCCCGTGCCGCGACCCCGGGCGGCTGGGCGCACCAACAGCTCCTCGACGGTCGTGACCGCCGGCACCAGCCGCAGCCGTCGCACGGTCGTCGCGAACCCGAGCGGCGCGGGCAGTGACTCCCGGACCAACAGGGTGCGGGGGCCGGGGTTGTCGTGGCGCCAGCGATACCGCACCGGCAGCGCACGACCCACCGAGAACGCCGGGGGCGCGGCGCGCTCGACCTCGATCGGATACGAGCTGGCGGCGGCCGCGGCGTCGAGTGCGAGCGCCACGAGCCAGACCACGTCGAGGGCCAGCATCAGCGGGAGCCCCACGGGCCACACCAGCCCCGCGAGGCCCGCGAGGGCGAGCCCGGCCGCCACCGCGAGCCAGCGCCGTGAGGGAATCGGGATCACGTCGGCGCGTCCACCTGCTCGAGGATCGCGGCGAGCGCCGCATCGGCCGTGACCCCCTCGAGCTCCAGCTCGGGCGCGACGCTGACGCGATGCCGCAGCACCGCCGGAGCCATCGTCTTCACGTCGTCAGGGACCACGTAGCCGCGACCCTCGAGCAACGCCGTCGCCTGGGCCAGTTTGAGGAGCGCCACGCTGCCTCGGGGCGACGCGCCGAGCGTGAGCGACGGGCTGCTTCGAGTGGCGCGGACGACCGACGCGACGTACGCCACGATCGGAGGCTCGACCCGAACCCGCCGTGCGGCGCGCCGGAGCTCCTCCAGCGTCTCGCCGCTCAAGGCCGGTCCGAGCCCGTAGCTCGTCGGGTCGTCGGCCTCGAAGCCGCCCAAGACCCGCTGGAGCAGGGCCTGCTCCGTCTCCGACCCGGGATAGCCGAGGACGACCTTCACCAGGAACCGATCGAGCTCGGCCTCCGGCAACGGGTAGGTACCCTCGAACTCGATGGGATTCTGGGTGGCGAAGACGGTGAAGGCACGCGAGAGCCGATGCGACGTGCCATCGACGGTCACGCTCCGTTCCTGCATCGCCTCGAGCAGCGCCGCCTGGGTCTTCGCCGGGGCCCGGTTGATCTCGTCGCCCAGCACGAGGTCACCGAAGATCGGGCCAGGGCGAAACGTGAACCTCCCTTCCGCCAGGAGATTGACGCCGGTGATGTCGGAGGGCATCAGGTCCGGTGTGAACTGAATCCGCCGGAACTCGAGCCCCAGGGCCAGGCTCAGGCTGCGCACGAGGAGGGTCTTGGCGGTGCCCGGCACTCCCTCGAGGAGCACGTGCCCCCGGGCGATAAGCGCGGTCAGGGCTTCGCGGATGGCGGGCACCTGCCCCAGCACCACGCTGCCGAGCGCGCGAACCAGCGCGTGGGCCGCTTCCGATTGGCGGCCGATTTCCTCGTCCGGCGCTAGGGCTTCAGGTCCTCCCATACGTCCTCCACTGCGTTGGCGGCTCGAAGCACGCCCTCCGCGCGTTGCGGCCCGTCGGCGAGCGTGGTGAGCAGTGTCGCGGCCTCGCGCGCTCGACCGGAGCGCAGATGCGATGTCAGCTCAGCGAGCCACGGACCGGGGTCGGCCCGGAGTCCCGCGGCGCGAGTTGCCTGCGCGCCTCGCGAGAGTCGGCGGCGGAGCCCCTGCGTCATCAGTCGGACTGCGAGGTCGTGACCACGCGCTGCGGCGAGCACCGTCGCCAGCGCGCGCACGTGCTCGAGCGGAGACCGCCGCCGGCGACCCGGTGACGGCCTGATCGGCCCGAAGCGTATCGCCGCCGCCGCGAGGGCGGCGAGCCCGGCGGCGAGAAGCTGCCACCCTGCCCACCCCCACGGCGATCGCAGACTCCACCCGACCAGCGCCCGCAACAGCGAGCCGGAGGGCCCGAAGCCCTGATGATATTCGTCGACCACAAGCCGGCGGTAACGTCCCGCCACGAGCCGCAGGGCGAACGGGCCTGCGTCGGTGTCACGGAGCGCGCGGTTGGAGAAAATCCGATCGTCCGCCACCAGCGTCACGGCCCGGCCGCCGGAGAGCCGCAGCCGGATCGCCGCCAGGCGCCCGCTCGTCGTGAGCAACAGCGTATCCACCCCGAGCGGGTGCGGCACGTCACAGGATGCGATCGTCCCGTCCTCGCTCCACGCCGTCGAGTCGCGCAACGTCACGCTCGTGGTCCGCGCGAGGAATGCCCTTACCTGTAGGTCGCTGCTCTCGAGCGGATGGCCGGGGCGCACCGCTGGCATCGTCGCTGGCCGGGCGCGGGCAGCGAAGCCGTAGCAGCGCATCACCGCATTGCTGCGCGGGCCGGCCAGCAGCAGGTCGTCGTGCGCGGCGAACGCGATGTATGACATCGCGTCGAGCAGGTCCGGCCGGTCGGCCGGACCGAGGATCGCGAGGACGGTCGGATCGCCGCGCGTGTCAACGGTGGGCAGGTCCGCGGGTCGGCTGCGGAACCGGTCGACGTACACGCCAAGATGCTCCAGGGCCTCCGCATAGCCCTGCGCGCCGTCGGGACCCGTCAGGAAGGTCGAGCGTCGCTGGTCGAGATCGGTCTCGGCATGACCCCGAGCGCCCAGCGCGGCCGCTCCGAGCGCCAGGAGCGCCAGCACCGCGAAGCCGGCGGCCAGCTCCAACTGTGGCCGCATGTCACTCACCCTCGGCTACGACGCGGACCGCTCGATATTCGTCGAGGCCGCACGGCGCCCCGCCGTAGACACACCGATACAGCAGGCCGACCAGGCCGCCGAGCCGTTCCTGCTCAGCCGGCGTGAGGCGCGCCTCTCGCGCGTAGTCTCGCGCCGTCTTGCCCGGTCCCCAGTGTAACACACCCGCCTCGTCGAGCCGGAGCACCAGGGCCTCGAAGGCGAGGCTCAGCGCCTCGCGAAAACGCCCGGCTGCCGCCGCCTGGTCTGCGGCCCGCAGGTACGACGCGGCATCCCGCCAAGACGTGGTCGCCGGTTGCGCGGCGACCCTGCCATCGAGCCGAGAGCCGCCGCGGAGGGTACGCAGGAAAACGTAGGCGGCGTGCACGAGGATCCCGACCAGTACCGCGCTGAGCACCAGGGTCAGTCCCTGGAACAGCGTGGGGTGCGTCTCGCGCGTCGCCGACAGCCACTCGCTGAAGCTCCGCCACCATGTAGTCAGGGACTCGAGCGGGCGGCCCTGCTGGCCCCAGGCATAGGCGGGGCCGGCAAAGACCGTATCCAGCACGGCCCTCAGCGAATCTGGCTGGACCGGCGGTGAAGGAGTGATCAGGAGCCGGCCCTCGAGCGCTCAGGCCGCGTGCAGCGAAGATGCGAGAACCTCGAGATCGAAGCCCTCCTTGCGCACTCGAAGATCGTAGTACGAAATCGTCAGCACTCCGTGCAGCAGTGGCTGCAGGAGAAACAGCACCAGGCCGCCGAGCACGATGCCCACCACGGCGACCAGGACCGCCACCCCGGCCCCGCCCCCGCCGCCCGCCGCCGCGAGTGCGCCGACGATCGCCGCCAGGCCGGTGACGGCCATCCAGGGCAGCATCATGATGACGCCCAGCAGGAACAACAGACCGAGGATCTTGAGGCGGTAACCGCGGGTGAGGGCCCACGACCGGCGGAGGGCGGCGGCCGCCGTCGGGAGGCTCTCGAGCACCAGCGCCGGCGTGGTGACCACGAAGCCGCAAACGCCCACGACGCCGAACACCAGGAGCGCCAGGAACCCAACGATCGCGAGCGGGCGCGCCACCAGCGCCGGCACCACCACGAGAATCACGACCCCGCCCCCGACCATGAGCCCGACCAGAATCGACGTCGCGATCACCCGTCCCACGAAGGGGGCCGCCAGATTGAGCGCGTCGCGCGCCGTGATCGCACGGCCCAGGTAGCTCTCGGAGACGATGAACACAGTGGCCGCGGTGGCGACCGAGCCCAGCACCAGAAACATGAGCGAGTAGCCAATGGCGAGGATCGGATGGTCCCGCGGACCGCCGGACGCTTCGACGAAGATCTGCAACAGTAGGGGAATGCTGTTGCAGATGAGCACCACCATGGCCAAGGCGCCGAAGTATCGCCGGTACACCTGAAAGGATGCGTCGATGATCTCGCCGACAGAGAGCGGACGGAGCGTGACTCCGGTCATGGGCACCTCGTGCTGGCGGGCGATGGGGGGACGGGTAGAAGTTACGCTGGGTAGTAGCCGTTGGCCATCAGCCATCAGGCATTAGCCATTAGCTGTTAGCCATTCGACCGATGACCTCCGCGCCCGACTATCGCCAGCACCTCGAGGTGGAGACGCCCGAGCACGTCGTGCTCGATCTCGAGGTCGCAGGCGTCGGATCACGACTCGTCGCCGCCCTCGTGGACACGGCGATCCTGGCCGTGACTGGCACCGCGGGCGTGCTCCTGGTCGCCGTCCTCACGAGCTACGGGATGCTGCCCGGCACGGGTGCCGGCAGCGTGTGGGTCACGGCCCTGCTGATCGCCGGCGGCTTCGTGCTCTGGAACGGCTACTTCATCCTCTTCGAGGGTCTCCGTGCCGGACAGACGCCGGGCAAGCGCTTCGCCGGCATCCGGGTGGTGCAGGACACGGGGCATCCGGTCACTATGGGCGCCGCCGTGATCCGGAACCTGCTCCGCCTCGCCGACGCCTTGCCGCCGCCGTACCTGCTGGGCCTTGCGCTGGTTGCCCTTCATCCCCGGGGGAAGCGGCTCGGCGACCTCGTCGCCGGAACGGCGGTGGTGCGCGATCGGCTGGCGCCGGCAGGAGCCGCCCCGCCCGCGGCGGATCGCCGCGCCGAGCCCGCAGCCGTAGTCCCACTCGACGACGAACGCTTTCGGTTGCTCGTCCGCTTCGCCGACCGGACGGACCTGCCGGCGGAGAGCCGCGATCGCATCGCGGCTTCGCTGGCCGATCGCTTCGCCGACCGCGCTCGCCCGCCGGGCGCTACCGTCACCGAATTCCTGCTCGATCTGCACGCGCGCGAGCGGGCGCGCCGGCGCGGACGGCTCGCGGGACGCGACGGTCTCGCTGAGCGACTCTCGGCGCGCCAAGGCGAGCGGTGGGACGCCTTCCAGGGCCTGGCGGAACGCGCGACCTCCGCGGGCCTGGACAGCTTCGCGCCCGACGAGCTGCCCGGCTTCGCCACCCGCTACCGGGAAATCGCCGCCGACCTGGCGCGGGCCCGCACTTACCGCGCCGACCCCGCGACCCTGGCGCGGCTGGAGCGGCTCGTGGCCGCGGGGCACAATGTCCTGTATCGCGACGAGCAGCAGACGTGGGCGCGCGTGTGGACGGCGGTGTCCCGCGAGTTTCCTGCGGCGGTCGTGGAGGCCCGTTGGCTCGTATTTCTCGCCTGGATTCTCTTCACCGCCCCCGGCCTCGGCGGCTACGCCCTGATGCGCGAGCGGCCGGCGCTGGCGAGCCAGCTGTTGCCGGAGGTCATGCTCCGCCGGGCGGAGGCGGGGCGCACCCGCGCGGCAGAGGGTCGAAAGTACGTCTCGGTGAACTGGGGCGGCCGCCCCCTCGCCGCGTCTTTCATCATCACCAACAACATCCGGGTGGCAATCGCCTGCTTCGCCGGCGGCATCTTCCTCGGCGTCGGCTCCCTCGTCCTCCTCGCCTACAACGGGCTCGCGCTCGGCACCTTCGCCGGCCATTTCGCCAACCTGGGCTTGCTGGGGTACCTGCTGGAGTTTCTCGTCGGCCACGGCGCGCTGGAGCTGTTCGCGATCTGGGTGGCGGGAGCGGCGGGGTTCCTGCTGGGGCGGTCGATCGTGGCGCCGGGGGACCGCTCGCGAACCGATGCGCTGGTCGCGAGCGGTCGGGTGGCGGTACGGATGATGGGAGCGGTCGCCGTGTTCCTGGTGATCGCCGGCTCGATCGAGGGGTTTCTCTCGGTAGGGGGCGAGGGCCTCCCGATCAGGGCGGCGGCGAGCGTCGCGAGCCTCGCATTCCTCGTCGGGTACCTGAGACGGGGGGCGCGCTGGCGGGCGTCACGCCTCGCGGAGCAGCGTGCGCATCCGGATCGCCAGCTTCTCGATCTCCCGTAGACCGGCCAGCGTCTCGGCGTCGAACCGACTCTCGTTGAGCAGCATCAACTGGATCTCCGCCAGCAGCGCGGAGAGCGGATTGGACAGATCGTGCCGCAGCTTGCTCAGCCGCTCCGCGTCTGTCATGGCGGCGGCTCAGTCGAGCGACCGGTACAGATCACGAATATGGTGATCCCGCAGGTCGCGCACCGAGGCCCACAGGCCGGCCTCGGATTCCGCACAGAAAATTTCCGCCGTTTCCCGCTCGCGACTCGACTCGGCATCGATGAAGCGGAGCCGCCCGCGCCACGCGCCGTCTTCGGTGCGGCGAAGAATCAGCGAGAGGTGGACGAGTAAGCCGGCGCAGCGGAAGGAATCGAGCTCGTGTTGAACGGGCTCCCGGGGGTCCCGGGTCGGTGGGAGAACCGTGGTTTGTAAGGCCATCAGGCGACGTCCTGGCGGGTTTGGCTAAAGATACAGAGCGGATGGGGGTGGACAATAGCCGTTAGCCCATTTGCTAACACCTAACGGCTCCTACCCAAACGGCACCGGCACGAACGTCACCACGAATACCAGCACCGACACCCACCCGATCCACCGGCGACCGGTCGGCACCGGGCGGGCCGGCGCGAGCACCGACGGATGCGCCCATCCACCGCCGCCGACAAAGAGTGCCAGCGCCACCCACACGTACCAGTTCCACGAGAGCTGCGCGAGCCCGAGCAGCACGACCACGGCGGCGAAGCCCACCCTGGCTTGCCGTCGTCCCACGAGACCGTAGAGCACGTGCCCGCCGTCGAGCTGGCTCAGGGGCAGCAGGTTGAGGCCGGTGACGAACGCGCCTACCCACCCGGCGAACGCGGGCAGGCTCAGGTGCACGCTCGCCGCGCCTGGGAGAAGGAGGCGCCGGAATCCCGCGATCAGCAGCGAATCGCCCAGCCCGATGCGCTCGCCGGCGAGCATGATGAAGCTGCGACCGGGGCCAAGCGCGGCATCGGCGTGGGACGTGGCGAAGCCCCACACCAGCACGGCCAGCGTCACCGCAAACCCGGCGAGCGGCCCGGCCGCCCCGACGTCGAGTAGCTGCCGCCGATCGAGCACCGGCGACCGCAGGCGGATGAATGCGCCCAGACTGCCGATGGGCGACAGCGTCGGGGGCACGGGAATGAAGAACGGGGGCGACGCGTCGATGGCGTAGCGGCGGGCTGCGAAATAATGGCCCAACTCGTGAATCAGCAGGATTCCCAGGAGCGGCACGGCGAACGGCCAGCCGGCGACGATGTCGCGCCATCGGCCCCCGAGCTGCTCGAAGAACCTGAGGCCGTCGGAGACCACCCCCGCCCCACCCGGGTCGGCGGGAGTCCAGCCGCCCGCCAAGGCCGCGCCGGCGCCGAGCGCGCAGACGATGGTCAAGACGAAGAGCGCCGCGTGCAGCACCCAGCGCTCCCGGCGCTCGGCTCCAAGGGGGCGGACGAGGACGAGCTGGGTGTGCTCGGGATCGGCCCAGTAGTACCGACCCGGCCAGGCGGCGAGCGCCCGGCCCAGGACCGGCGAGGGGCCCCGGTGCTCCGGGGCAACGAGGGCCTCGGTGTACTCCCGGCGACCGAGCGTATGGGTACGCCAGGCCTCGAAGGTCGCGGTGAGAGGATCCAGGCTCAGACCTCTTGACGCCTCATCCCGCACGGTCTAACTTGCAGCGCTTCTGCGATTGACGTCATCTCCCCAGACCATCTCGATGCACCCGCTCCGCAGCCGCGGAGCATCACCATACACCGACACCACTGCTTGCCCCGCCCAATCCGTCGCGCCCGCCGGTCCGCCGTCCGGGGGTCCTTAGTGTGGAGTTCCGCCCGTGGATATCGCTGAGCTAAAACAGAAGTCCGTCGCGGAGTTGCATCAGCTGGCCGAGCAACTGAACATCACGAACTACTCCGGGCTCCGCAAGCAGGATCTGATCTTCCGGATCGAGCAGTCCTTGCTCGATCAGGACACGGTGATCCGCGGGGAGGGCGTCCTCGAGATCCTCCCCGAAGGGTACGGCTTCCTCCGCAGCCAGGACTGGAACTACCTCTACGGCCCCGACGACATCTACGTCTCGCCGAGCCAGATCAAGCGCTTCGACCTCCGCACCGGCGACACCGTCATGGGTCAGGTGCGCCCGCCGAAGGAGGGCGAGCGCTACCTCGCCCTGCTCAAGGTCGAGAGCGTCAACTTCGAGGAGCCGGAGAAGACCAAGCACCGGATCGCATTCGACAACCTGAAGCCCCGGTACCCTGATCGGCGCATCCGGCTGGAGCGCAAGAACGGCGACCTGTCGATGCGGGTCGTGGACCTTCTCTCGCCCCTCGGCATGGGCCAGCGCGCCTTGATCGTCGCCCCGCCGAAGGCCGGCAAGACGATCCTCATGCAGAAGCTGGCCAACGCGATCAGCGAGAACCATCCGGAGATCGTCCTGATCGTGCTGCTGATCGACGAGCGGCCCGAGGAAGTGACCGACATGGAGGAGAACGTCAAGGCGGAGGTGATCTCCTCGACGTTCGACGAACCCGCCGACCGCCACGTGCAGGTGGCCGACATGGTGATCGAGAAGGCCAAACGGCTGGTCGAGCACGGGCGCGATGTCGTCATCCTCCTCGACTCGATCACCCGCCTGGCCCGCGCGCATAACGTCGTGGTCCCGCACTCGGGCAAGATCCTGTCGGGCGGTGTGGACGCCAACGCCCTCCAGAAGCCCAAGCGCTTCTTCGGCGCCGCCCGCAATATCGACAAGGGCGGGAGCCTCAGCATCATCGCCACCGCGCTGATCGACACCGGCAGCCGCATGGACGAGGTGATCTTCGAGGAGTTCAAGGGCACCGGCAACTCGGAGCTGGTGCTCGACCGCCGGCTCGCCGACCGCCGCATCTACCCCGCGATCGACATCCAGCGCACCTCCACCCGCAAGGAAGAGCTCCTCATGGACAAGGACGAGCTCAACCGGGTGTACCTGCTGCGGAACTTCCTGGCCGACATGCCCCCGGTCGAAGCCCTCGAGTTCCTGCTCGAGCGGATGAAGCGCACGAAGAACAACAAGGAGTTCTTCGCCACGATGGCGCAATGACGACGGTGAGAAGTGAGAGGTGAGAAGTGAGAGGGGGGCTCCGGCGATCGGCGGTCCCCCTGTTCACTGTTCAGTGTTTACTGTTCACCCGGTCATGGCCATCCCACCCGCCGGCCGCATCCTTGGTATCGACTGGGGCGAGCTGCGCATCGGCCTCGCGCTCAGCGACGACACGCAGACGCTCGCGTCGTCTCTGGAAACCCTGATCCGACGCCGGGGCAAGCGCTTCCCCATGCCCCGCCTGCTCGACCTCGTCGCGGCTCACGCGCCGGTAGGCGTCGTCGTGGGACTGCCGCTCACCCTGGAGGGCGAGGAGGGCCCCAGTGCCGCCGAGTCGCGCACCCTCGCCGCTTCGGTGGGGAAGCGCACCGGTCTTCCCGTCGAGCTGTGGGACGAGCGGCTCAGCACGGCCCGGGCCCTTCGGCTCGTCCGGGAGCAGGACGGCTCGATCCGGGGTCGGAGGGAGGACGTTGACGCGCTGGCGGCTGCCGTGCTCCTTCAGGCATTCCTCGACGCGAGGCGCGGCGGTGGCCGATAGGAGCAGCATCGTCGCTGGCCGGGCGGGTGCGGCACTCATAGCGGTCGTCGGCGCCCTCGTGGCGTGCCGGTCGGCGGAACCGGGGCCGATCGAGCGGGTCACCGTGCCGCCCAAGGCCAGCTTCTCCGCCGTCACCGACTCGCTCGCCGCGCACGGCGTCATCCGCAACCGACTCTGGTTCAAGCTCGTCGCCCGGTTCAAGCACGTAGATCGCAGCATCAAGGCCGGCGTATACGAACTGCCGCGGAACGCGCCGACGCCCAAGGTCCTCACCGCGCTCGCCGAGGGCCGCACCGCCAGCGTGCGGGTGACCGTGCCTGAAGGACTCACGATTCCCGAGGTCGCGGCCATTGTGGCCGAGCAGGTCGGGATCCCGGCCGACTCGTTCGTCGACGCCGCACGCGATACGGCGCTCGCCCGGGACCTGGGGATTCGGGGCTCGTCGCTCGAGGGGTTTCTCCGGCCCGACACCTACGCCGTTCCCCTCGGCTCCTCCGCTCGGGACGTGGCCCGCATGATGGTGGAGACCTTCAACGCGGAGTGGCGGCCCGAGTGGACCGCGCGGCTCGACACGCTCGGCGAGCGCCGGATCGAGCTGATGGCTCTCGCGTCGATCGTGGAGGGCGAAGCCCGGGCGGATGACGAGCGGGAGACCATCGCCGGCGTCTATCGGAACCGGCTCCGCATCGGAATGCCGCTCCAGGCGGATCCCACCGTCCAATACGCCATCCTGCTCGCCACCGGCAAGCGCAAACCGCGACTCTATCAGAAGGACTATCTCTTCCCCTCGCCGTACAACACGTATCTCCACCCCGGTCTGCCGCCCGGACCCGTGAACTCCCCCAGCCGGCGGAGCATCGAGGCCGCGATGTACCCGGCGCGGGTGCCGTATCTCTACTTCGTCGCCGGGCCGGACGGACGGCACCTGTTCAGCAGGACCTACGATGAACACCTGCGGAATGTCGGGAAGGTGAGGCGGTTGGAAAAAGCGGTAAACAGTGAACAGTGAACGGTGAACAGGGAGCTCGGCGACGACCTGAATCTCCACTGTTCACCGTTCACTGTTCACTGTTTACCGCTTACCCTCCCCCAGAAAGCCGCCGCCGCCCGCTCTACGTCTTCAGCCC
>CAZFKN010000017.1:23491-37771 GCA_964519805.1 uncultured Gemmatimonadaceae bacterium | reverse complement strand
GGCTGCCGCCTCTTGGCTAAGGGTCTCTCCGAGATCGGGAGGGACCTCGGAGTGGAGTACCCGCTAGTTGGCAGATCCAGTGGGACGCCGGCTGGACAACTGTCATCGGGTTCGCAAGAGGGGCTTCAACCATCTCCGCAGCATCCGGTGAGGCGTCGGTCGGACCGGCTACTTCCCCGCCACCAGCCGCTCGAAGCGCGGGTTGCCCCGGAGCGGGGCCCAGGTGGGGTCGGCATTGAAGCCTGCTGCCGAGAAAAAGGAGGGCACAGCGACCGCGGCGCGCAGCTGCTCAACAGCGGCGTCGGATTCGCCCAAGACCATGTAGATCTCCGCAAGGTCAACGTTGGCGATGGTCGCGTAGAACGCATCCTTCGAGAGGGGCAGCAACTCGAGCCCGCGCCGCCCATCCCTAATAGCTTGGGCTCGCTGTCCCAGGTACGCCTCCGCCACGCCCAAGGTGCCATAGGTCAGAGCGTCGTCCGGCCGGTCGCGCAGTTCGCCCCGCGCGGCGGCCGCGAGCGAGTCGTAGTAGATGCGGGATCGGTCGCGCTCGCCGCGTAGTCGGTACGCCTTCGCTTTGAGCCGGAAGTACCCCAGCAGATCCTTCCCGTAGCTGGCCGGCTGCAGGGCAGCCAACTGCGCGCCGTAGGCCGAGTCGGCGGCGAAGAGCGCGCCCAGGGGGGCTTCGGCCATGAGCTTCCCGAAGTCCACACGGCCCAAGGCTTCGCGGAAAACAGCACGAGCCTGGTCGAGATGTCCCTCCCAATTTGTGTACAACGCCACCTTGTCGACGTAGGCGGTCGGGAGGTCCGGCGCGAGGGCGATCGCGCGATCTTCCACCCGTTCCGCTTCCGGATAGTCTCGAATCAAGGCGTAGGTCGTGCCCAACTCGACGAGATTCTCGTAGGAGCGCGGATCCAGCTCGACGCCCCGCTTGAGCGAGGCGAGGGCGTCCTGCCACTTGCCCTGCCGGCGCTGCACAAACCCCACCGCCTCCGCGACGTCGGCGTTGTTCGGCTGGGTGCGCTGGGTGATCGCGAATTCCGCCAGCGCCCGGTCGTAGTCACGATGGCCCCAGTAGTGATAGAACCCCATCGCCAGATGGGCTTCGGGCAAGTCGGGCTGGAGCGCAAGCGCGTGCTCGGCGGCGTGCTGGGCCAGCGCCAATCGCGTGGGGGACGGGTCCCACCCCAGCCAATAGGCTCGGCCGTGTGTGATCGCCAGCCTCGCCCACGCGAGAGCAAAACTGGAGTCGAGTCTGATGGCTCGCTCGTAGAGCTGGCCCGCGATCGGGCCGTCGACGCGGTTCTGGTGACTGAAGTACTCGTTGCCCTGGAGGTAGAGATCGTAGGCCTCGGGGCTCGTCGTCGGGCGCGCGGCCAGCGCCTGGGGGACCCCGGCGCCCAGCGCGACGTTCAGCGCCTGGGCGACGCGACCCGCGATGTCAGCCTGCACCTGGAACACGTCGGTGAGCGCCGCATCGAACGGCTGTTCCCATTTCGTGGTGGGCGCCGCGCCCGGCGCCACCCGGATCAGTTCCGGACTCACGCGCACGCGGTTCACACCTTGGCCCCTGACCCACCGAATCTTGCCCACGAGCAGGTAGTCGACCCCAAGCTCTCTGGCAATCTCGGGAAGCCCCTTCGTGGTGCGCCGGTACTCGTTCGAGCTCCGCCCTGCCACTACTTCCAGCCCCGGGACGCCCGCGAGCTTCCCGCGCAGCTCGTCCGTGATCCCGTCAGCGAAGTACGCATCGGCCGAGTCGCCCTGATTCTCGAAGGGGAGCACCGCGAGGTGCTTAACCCCCTCGATCTCAGGCGCTCGATGGGCGCGCCGCCACGCGAAGAGCACCCCGAGCCCGAGCACGAAACCGATGCCGAGCGTCGCCAGGCCGACCGGGAAGCGCCGGCGGGCCTCGCTTGCCCGCGTGGGACTCGGCCCAGCGAATTGGGGGGCGACCGGCGGCACGATCATCGGCGTAATGGTCGGCGTGGCCGTCGGCGTGGTCGCAGTCAGGGCGAGCGCGTGGGCGAATTGAGCTGCCGTCGAAAACCGGTCGGCTGGGGCCTTGGCTAGCGCCTTCTGCACGGCCTGGTCGATCGCGTCGGGAACGGTCTCCCGGAGCGTCCGAAGTGGTCGCGGAGCCTCGCTGAAGCGGCGAGCGAGGATGGCCTGGGCAGTCGGCCCCGTGTATGGGGGCTCGCCGGCCAGCATCTCGTACAGAACGATTCCAAGACTGTAGACGTCGGTGCGCGCATCCAGCGTGCGCTCACCCGCAGCCTGCTCGGGGCTCATGTAGGCGGGAGTCCCGATCGTCATCCCCGTCTCGGTGAGCTGGTCATTCGCACCACCAAATGCCCGGGCGATGCCGAAGTCGGCAACCAGCGTGCTCCCGTCCTTAGTGAGCAGAATGTTTTCCGGCTTGATGTCCCGGTGAATCACCCCGTGCTCGTGCGCGTACTCGATCGCCAGCGCCGCTTCGCGGGCAATGCGGAGCGCGTCCTCCAGCGGCAGCTGCCGCTCGCGACTGAGTCGGTTCCGGAGGCTTTCGCCCTCGACGTACGGCATGGTGAACCAGAGCCGCCCCGCCGTGTCGCCGGAATCGAGGACCGTGAGGATATGCGGATGCTGGAGCCGAGCCGCGAGGTGGACCTCGCGTAGGAAGCGCTCGGGGCCTAGCGTGGCGGCGAGGTCCGGATTCAGAACCTTGAGGGCGACCGGACGGTCGTGCTTGAGATCCTGGGCGAGGTAGACCGTAGCCATCCCCCCGCGACCCAGCTCGCGGTCGATCGTGTACCGACCGTGGAGAGCTTGGCGGAGGGACGCCGCAACGTCGGCCAGGGGTGCCGGCCTCGGTAAGAGACAAATCAAAATCTGTATGGGCGGGTGCGATTGGGCTACCAGGCCTGTTACCTTGCCTCCCGGCAGGTGACTCTAAGCGGCTGCGATGCTTCGTGGTAGCCACCGGTGGTGCTCGGTGGTAGCAGCCGGCTCGCGGCTGTAAATTCCTCCGCCCCTTCCACCAGGGAACTCATGCTCCGGATCGACCTCAGCGGGAAGCGCGCGCTGGTTGCCGGCGTGTCCGACGACGGCGGCTTCGGGTTCGCCATCGCCAGGACGCTCGCGGAAGCGGGCGCCTCGGTCTGCGTGGGCAGCTGGCCTCCCGCGCTCGGCATTTTCCTCAAGCTGCTCGAGCGGGGCAAGATGGAGGAGTCGCTGCGGCTCGCGGACGGACGCAAGCTCGCGTTCGAGCGGATCTATCCACTCGACGCGGCGTTCGACACGTTGGCCGACGCGCCCGCCGACATCCGGGAGAACAAGCGCTACAAGGAGCAGGGCGACTTCAGCGTCGCCGGGATGACCGCGCGGCTGCGCGAGGATTTCGGCGACCGCGGCCTGGATTTCGTCGTCCACAGCCTCGCCAACGCCCCCGAGGTCAGGAACCCGCTACTGGAAACGAGCCGCACCGGCTATCTCGCCGCCGTGAGCGTGAGCGCGTACAGCAACATCTCGCTCGTACGGCATCTCGCGCCGCTGATGCGGCCCGGCGGGGCCTTTCTCTCGCTGACCTACATGGCGGGCGAGCGCGTGATCCCCGGCTATGGCGGCGGGATGTCCAGCGCCAAGGCGGCGCTCGAGGCGGATACCCGGACCCTGGCCTTCGAGGCCGGCCGTAAGTGGGGCGTCCGGGTGAATGCCATCTCCGCGGGCCCGTGGGCCTCTCGCGCCGCGTCGGCCATCGGGTTCATCGACACGATGATCGCCTACACCAGCGCCAACTCGCCGCTGCCGGGCCCCATCACCGCCACCGACGTGGGCAACACCGCCGCGTTTCTCCTGAGCCCACTGGCCGCGGGGATCACGGGCAGCGTCGTCTACGTCGACCATGGCTACCACGCGATGGGCATGGCCGTCGCCCCGCCGGCGCCGACCCCGTGATGCGTCCGGACCGACCGCATGGATGAGCTGATCAGCCGAGCCGACGGCCCCGCCTGGCGTCTCACGCTCAACCACCCCGCCCGCCGCAACGCGCTCACGCCCGCGCTCTCGCACGCGCTCGCGCGTGAGATCGATCGCGTGAGCACGGGCGGCAGCGTGCGGGTCATCCTGCTCGAGGGGGCGGGCGGTCACTTCTGCGCCGGCCTCGATCTCCAATGGCTGGAGACGCTGGGTGCGACGCCTTCGCGGGACGAAATCCAGCGGGGGCTGCGGCAGTTCCAGTCGGCCATCCTGGCGATTGTGCGGGCGCCGGTGCCGGTGATCGCGGTCATCCGGGGCACGGCGGCGGGCTTCGGCGTCGATCTCGCCGTCGCCTGCGATACCCGCCTCGCCGGGACGAGCGCCAGCTTCACGTCGGCCTTTTCGCGCATGGGTCTGGTGCCGGACGGCGGTTCCACCTACGGCCTGCCCCGTCTCATCGGGGATGGCGCGGCGCTCCGCTTTCTCCTCGCGAGCGAAACCGTGAACGCTCAGTCGGCGCTTCGATGGGGGCTGGTAGATGAAGTGGTCGACGACGGCGAGATGGAAGCGCGGATGACCGAGTTGGCCGGCGCGCTCGCCGCGAATGCACCCGCGAGCCTCGCGTCGATCAAGCGCCTTTGCCGGGCCGAAGAGCAGGCCGGCCTCGCGCGCGCGCTCGAGGCGGAGGGCGAGGCCCAGACCGACGCGTTCCTGAGCCCGGAATTTCAGCGCCGCCTCGCGGCCTTCCTGGCTCGCAGCAATCGGGACCAGCAGTCCCGGTGACCGGCCGCCCGGTGTTCGCGCGCGACCTGCTCGCGGGTAAGGTCGCCCTGGTGACGGGCGGCGGCACCGGGATCGGCTTCGGGATCGCCACCTGCCTCGCGCAGGCCGGCGCGTCGGTGGCGATCGCGAGCCGGAAGCCGGAGCATCTGGAGCCCGCGGTCGCCGAGCTGCGCGGCCTAGGGTCCCGTGCTCTGGCCGTGGCCGCGAACGTCCGCGAGCCCGAATCGGTCGCGAGCATGGTCGCTCGCGTCACCGGCGACCTGGGCCGGCTCGATATCCTCGTCAACAACGCCGCCGGCAACTTCTACGCGCCGTCGGCCACCCTCTCCGCCAACGCCTGGCGTGCCGTCGTCGAGACCGATCTCTATGGCACTTTCCATTGCTGCCAGGCGGCCTATCCCGCCCTCAAGGCCGCGGGCGGCGGTCGCATCGTGTCCGTGTCGATGACCTTGCACTACCGCGGGTGGCCGCTCATGGCGCACGCGACGGCGGCCAAGGCCGGTGTCGATGCGCTCACCCGTACGCTGGCACTCGAGTGGGCCCGCGACGGCATCACCGTCAACGCGGTGGCCCCCGGCCCGATCCCGACCGAGGGCGTCAAGAAGGCCTTCACGCCACCGGACGCCACCACGCCCGACCTCTTCAAGATGGGCGCTTACGCGCGGCAGGCGATCCCCGCGGGCCGCTGGGGCACGCCGGAGGACATCGGGAGAATGGTGACGTTCCTTGCAAGCCCCGCCGGCGACTGGATCACCGGCGCGATCTTCGTCGTGGACGGCGGGCACTGGCTGGTCCCTGCCGACCGCCCGCAGTAGCCGCCCCGCAGTGGATCGCTTCTTCGTTGTCGCAGGCGCGCTGTCCGCGTTCGTAAGCGTTGCGGCCGGTGCGTTTGGTGCGCACGCCCTCCGCGCCCGTCTCGCCCCCGATCTGCTCGCGGCCTTCGAGACCGGCGCGCGTTACCAGATGTACCACGCGCTGGCGCTGCTGGCGGTGGCCTGGGCGGCCGCTCGGTGGCCCAGTCAGCTGGTGGTCTGGTCCGGCTGGCTCTTCCTCGCCGGCACCCTGCTCTTCTCCGGCAGCCTGTATGCGCTGGCCCTGACCGGCGCGCGCTGGCTCGGCGCCGTAACTCCCTTGGGGGGACTTTGTTTCCTCGCCGCCTGGCTCACGCTCGCGCTGGCCCTCCGGCGCTGATTCAAGACGCCCCGGTCGGAAGTCGGTTTTTTCGCTAGCTCTCCTGCTTCGCCCAGAAGAAAAACACGACGCCGATCGCTAAGAACATGTAGAGGTTGCCGGGAATCCACATGAGGAGCCCGCCCACCTTCTGGTCGTCCAGCGGCGACAGGCCCCAGGTCCTCGGCGCCGCCGCATACCACGGGTACAGCACGCTGTCGGCGAGCGTGATGATCGCCGCGACGAGCTGCATCGGGATGCTGACGAGAAAGAGGTACAGCATCCGCACGCCCAGCCCGAGCGGCGGCACTTCCGGCACCTGGCTCATGACCGGCCACCACATGATCACCGCCGCCGCCATGAACAGGATGTGGGTGAACACGTGGACGTCGTGGTCCCGCATCATGAGGTCGTAGGCCTGCGGCGTGTGCCACACGGCGAGCGTAATCGTGAACACGAGCGCTGCCACGACTGGGTGGGTAAGCGCCCGTGCGACGCTGCGGACGGCGGGCCGGCGGACCAGCGGACTCAGCAGCCAGCCCGGCGTCCCGGCGATGAGGAGCGGCGGGAGTACCAGCGTGAGCAGCAGGTGCTGCCCCATGTGGACCCAGAACAGGTAGTAGTCGCTGAGGTCGTGGATCGGTCCGTTGAGCGACACCAGCAGCACGGCCAGGCCCGCCATGAAGCAGGCCACGCGCCAGGCCGGCGCGGGCGGGCCCAGGCCGAAACGCCGGCGAAGCGGGCCGATCCCCCAAACGTACAAGGCACCGAGAAGCCCGGTGCCTATCAGTACGCTCGGATGGAGTGCCCAGCTCGGCTCGAACGGAACGGTGGGTCTCGGCCGCGTGTCGAGCAGGAGCGGCGCGAGCCCAGCGACCATCAGCCTCCCGACTTGGCGAATGCCATGTGGTAGGCCAGCAGGGCCGCGAGGGCCAGGATCACCACCGCCGCGATGATGAGCGGGAAAACGAACACCCCGGCGAACAGCGGACTGTCCTGCTTCAAGTGCATGTAGAACATCGCCACCAGCGCGAACTTCGCGAACGAGAGCGTGAGCAAGGCCGGCACGAACACCATGCGCAGGTCGCCCAGCGCGCCGGCGTGCTCGCCGAAGGTGATTTCGTAGAGCGCTACCTCGAGCGCGGTGAGGATGAACAGGACCAGCCCGACCTTGGTGTACGTCCCCGGGGTCGGGTGGCCGCGCTCGTGCTCGGCGGCGGTCACGTGTGCAGTCATGCCTGACACCTCACTGCATCAGGTAAACGACGGGGAAGATGATGATCCACACTACGTCCACGAAATGCCAGTAGAGCGCGGCCATCTCGAGGTTGATCGCGTTCTCCGGCGGGAGCTGCTTGCGGAGCGCCAGCACGAACATCGTGATCAGCCAGATGACGCCGATCGTCACGTGGGTGCCGTGGAAGCCGGTCAGCGTGAAGAAGCTGGCGCCGAACAGGTTGCGCTGGAGCGTCAGGCCCTTGTGCACGAAATGGGTGAACTCGTACACCTGCATCCCGACGAAGAAGAGTCCGCACATGATGGTCGCGCCCAGCCAGCCCAGGAGCATCTTGCGGTTGCCCTTCTGGGCGCCGTAGAGCGCGAGCACGACGAACAGCGAGCTGAACAGGAGCAGCGCCGTACCGACCGTTACCAGCGGGATCTCGATGACCCCCTCGACCACTTTCCCGGTGGCCGGGTCGGTCCACGGCTGATGCGGGAATGGCCCCACCGTGCTCTTGTTCCGGTAGACCACGTAGGTCGAGATCAGCGACGCGAAGAACATGCATTCGGACCCAATGAAGGTCCAAATGGCGAGCTTGCGACTGTCGAGCCCAGTGGAGGTCTCGAGATGAGCGGCTTGGGCGTCGGACAAAGATGATCTCCTCGAGCTAGTGGAACGATTAGCCATTAGCCTTAGCTAACGGCTCGTAGCTAATGGCCAATGGCTTTTTCCCGAACTCCGGGTATCGACGTATAACTCGGTTCGAACCACCAATTGTAGAGGCCGAAGAACAGCAAGCCGATCGCGACGACCACGCCCCACGGCCCCACCTTCGGCGACAGCAGGAGCCCCACGAAGAGCAGGTTCACTCCGAAGGCGGTTACCAGAGGCCAGTAGGACGGCGCGGGCATGTGGATTCCCCGCCCGCTCACGCGCGGCGGCTCCGGCAGGGGCCCGCCCCGCTCGCGCTTGGCCTCCCACACCGGATCCCGGCCGTGGACTGTGGGGATTTCGGCGAAGTTCCATTCCTGCGGCGGCGACGGGATCGACCACTCCAGCGTCGCACCGTTCCAGGGGTCGGCCCCGGCAGGCAGTCCGCTTCGCCAGGTCTTCCAGACGTTGTAGAGGAAGACCGCGAAGCCCAGCGCCAGTATGAAGGAGCCGACTGTCTCGAGCTGGTTCAGCCACTCGAAGCCGAGACCCTTGGGATAGGTGTACACCCGTCGTGGCATCCCATGCAGCCCCACCAGGTGCATCGGGAAGAACGTCAGGTTGAACCCGATCAGCTGGAGCCAGAAGTGGAGCTTGCCGAGCCTCTCATTCAGGAGCTTCCCGAACATCTTGGGCCACCAGTAGTAGACGCCGGCAGAAATCCCGAAGATGCTCCCCCCGAACAGCACGTAATGAAAGTGCGCCACGACGAAGTAGGTGTCGGTCTGCTGCAGGTCGGCCGGTGGGGAGGCGTGCATCACGCCCGACAGGCCGCCCATGATGAACATCGCGATGAAGCCCAGCGCGAAGAGCATTGGCGTCTTGAGCTGGAGCGAGCCGCCCCAGACTGTTCCGATCCAGTTGAAGATCTTCACGCCGGTCGGGATCGCGATGAGCATCGTGGCGAGGGAGAAGAACGTGTCCGCGATCGGCCCCATGCCGGTCGAGAACATGTGGTGGCTCCACACGCCGAACCCGAGGAACGCGATGAACACGCCCGAGAACACCATCGCCGCGTAGCCGAACAGCGGCTTCCGCGAGAACACCGGCAGCACCTCGGAGACGATGCCGAAGGCCGGCAGGATCAGGATGTAGACCTCCGGGTGACCGAAGATCCAGAAGAGGTGCTGCCAGAGAATCGGATCGCCGCCGCCCGCGGGAACGAAGAAATGCGTCCCGACGAAACGGTCGAACATGAGCATGATGAGCGCGACCGTGATCACCGGGAACGCGAGCAGAAGCAGGACCATCGTGATGAAGCTCATCCAGACGAACATCGGCATCCGCATGAGGCGCATGCCGGGCGCGCGGAGATTGATGATCGTGACGAAGAAGTTCACCGCCGCCGCCAGGGACGAGACGCCGAGGATCTGCAGACCCGCCACCCAGAAATCCACGTTGAGCCCGGGCGAGAACTGCTTGGATGTCAGGTTGGCGTAGCCGAACCATCCCGCGTTGGGCGCCGCGCCGAACAGGAAACTGGCGTTGAGGAACACGCCGCCCAGAATGAACACCCACACGCCGAACGCATTGAGCCGCGGAAAGGCGACGTCCCTCGCCCCGATCATGAGCGGGATCATGTAATTGAAAAACACCTGGCTCAGCGGCATGACGGCGAGGAAGATCATCGTCGTGCCGTGCATCGTGAAGAGCTGGTTGTAGAGCTCCGGCGACAGGAAGGTGTTGTCGGGCTTCGCCAGCTGGACCCGGATGAGCAGCGCCTCGACCCCGCCGAGGAGGAAGAACGTCAGCGCGCTGATCCCGTAGAGGATCGCGACCCGCTTGTGATCGACGGTCGTGATCCAGCTCCAGAGACCCTTGTTGTCGCCGTGCCCTGCGGCAACGCGCGCTTCCTGTCCGAGAACCGTGGTAGCCATTAGCCGTCCTGGGAGGGATTACCGGTGGGTGCGCAGGAACGCGACCAGGGCCTTCGCCTCGTCCTCGGTGACGCCGAGGTTCGGCATCAGTACGCCGTGCTTGACGCCCTGCGGGTCGCGAATCCAGTGGGTGAGGTTCTCATCCGTGTTCGGAAGGGTGCCCGCGGCGATGTACGTCCGGGCCCCTACGTTCGCGAGGTTGGGGCCGAGCATGCCCTCGGGCGCGTTGTAGGCTACCAGCGAGTGGCAGCCCACGCAGCCCTTCATGAGAAACAGTTTCTGGCCCTGCGCTACGAGCGGATCCCCCCCGGAAGCAGCCGCCTGCGCGCTGTCGGCGGCGGCCGGCGCCGCGGCACCCGGCTTGGCGGCCTGCTGCTGCACGGTGGCGCCCGCGGTCGACGTGCGCACCGAGTCCGGGGCCGCGCTGGCCGCCGCGGCCGGCTGGGCGAGCGTCTTCATGTGCGCGGTCCACGCATCGAATGCCGCCGGCTGCTGCGCCATCACCCGGAAGGCCATCCGGCCGTGCTGGATGCCGCAAAATTCAGCGCACTGCCCGGTGTACTCGCCCGGCTTCTCAGCGGTGAACCAGAGCCGCGTCTCCCGGTTGGGGAACACGTCCCGCTTGCCCGCGAACTGCGGCAGCCAGAAGCTGTGGACCACATCGTAGGCGCCCATCTTGAGCGAGACCGTGCGTCCCACCGGAACGTGCAGCTCGTTAGCCGTCGTAAGGTTGAGCTCCGGGTACCGGAACTCCCACCACCACTGGTGGCCGGTGACCTCCACGGTCAGCACGTTGCCGCCCTTGGGCGTCTCGTTTTCCTGGAAGATGGCCTTCACCGTCGGGACCGCGATGGCCGCCAGGATCAGGGCCGGAATCACGGTCCAGATGATCTCCACGACCGTGTTGCCGTGCACCTGCTCGGGCTCGGGATCGCCCGGCTTCCCCCGGAAACGGAAGATGGCGTAGATCAGCGCCCCCTCGACCAGCACGAACACGAGGGCCGCCCATTTCACCGTAGTGTAGAAGATGTCGTCTTCGATCCGGGCCAGATCGCCCTTGGGCGCAAGCGTGGTCTGGGGAAAATCCCGGGAGCACGCGGTCCAGACGAGGACCAGGACGAGAACGAAGAGGGGGGCCAGCCGGCTCAGACGCCGGACGGCTCGGGCGGCAAGGGGCATGTCGTGGAAGTCCTGTCGGTCAGCCAGGGATCTCGCGCCCAATTGGCCACGGAGCTTTGGGACGACAGACTTTACCCACCGGATCGAGGCACGTCAAGAACAATCTTCAGCGCTTCCGTCCCTTGCGCATAAGTGCCTCCACCTCTTCCGGCTGCCGCGGGGCGGCGGCGGACAGCACCTCGTGCCCGTTTGCGGTAACCAGCACGTCGTCCTCGATCCGAATCCCCAATCCCTCCTGCGGCAGGTAGATCCCCGGCTCCACCGTGAGGACCATCCCCGGGGCGAGCGGGGTGCGGTTGTCTCCGACATCGTGCACATCCATGCCGAGCCAATGGCTCAAGCCGTGCACGAAGTACTTATCGCACGTGACGTTACCGCAGAGCGTGTCGGAGTGGGCCCGCAGGTAGGCCCGGGCGATCTGGTTGAGCCTAGCGATATCCATTCCCGGTGCCACCGAGTCGATCGCCGTCTGCTGCGTGGCCAGGACCAGACGGTAGATCGCCCGCTGGCGGGGGCTGAACCTGCCCGATACCGGGGCGGTCCGGGTCACGTCCGCGGTCAGGTAGCCGAACTCGGCCCCGATATCCATCACCACGACATCCCCGGCCAGCATCTTTCGCCGGTTGGTGTCGTAGTGGAGGGCCACCGAATTCGGCCCCGAGCCCACGATGCTCGGGAAGCCCACCCGCTCGGCGCCGCCTCTCCTGAAGGTGTACTCGATCAGCGCCTCGATCTCGTACTCGTACGCCTCCGGCTTGATCGCCCCCATGGCCTCACGCTCGGCGCTGGTGGTGAGGGCGATCGCCCGCCGAAGCCGAGTAAGCTCGTCCTCATCTTTGAATAGGCGGAGCGGAGCGGTCTCCAGCGAGAGATTGCCGACCCGTATCTCGCCGGCCGCCTTGGCCGGGGCCAGGATGGAGTCGCGAATGAACGGCGAGTCCGCTTGGGTCCGACCCTCCTTTACATAGAGCATCCCCCGCCGGGCCGGCGATTCGGAAGCGAAAACCAGCGCCGGGATCTCCTTCGTCGCCAGGTCCGTCGCCCGCACGTCCTGGATGCCGGTCAATGCCGTGGCCGCGGGGCCTGGATTGAGTCGGGGACCAACCCATTGCTCGCTCCGGTATGGCGTGACGGTATCGCGGACCGGGAGATACAGGATGGCCTGCGCGAGCGCCGAGTCCCGCGCCACCAGCACCAGCCACGACTGGGGCGCTTCCGCGCCGGTGAGATAGAAGAAGTCGTTGTCCTCGCGATAGTCGCTGTCCTGCGGGTAGTCGCCCTCGATGTCGCGCTGGACCGAGGACCGCAGGACCACCACGCCCTCGCCGATTCGCTTCGCCAGCGCAGCCCTCCTGGCCTCGAGCCGTTCGACGGGGACGGCACCGGCCGGGGAGCCGGCTTGACCGGTCGCCGGCGACGGAATGACGACGAGCAGCAGGACGGCGAGCAGGCGGTTCACGACGTTCTCCGGGCGGGGATGGGAAGCACGACGGTCTACGGGCCGCGAAAGTTACCGGATCGGCCGGTCAAACAGAGCATCGCGGGTGAACCCCGCCGGGCAGTGGCCGCTAGGTAATGGATCGTCTAGCTTGCCGCGCGTCCCTACACTGAACCGGAAGGCCCATGAACCGCACCCATCTCGGCAGTCTTGCGCTTGTGACCCTTCTCGCCGGCTGCGGCGGGTCCGCCGGAGGAGGCTCGACCGGCCCCGGGACCCCCCTCGACATTGCCGGAACCTGGACCCTCAGCGGGAGCATGACGAACGCGACGTTGCCGGCGTCCTGTGCGAGCCATGGATCCGCCACGATTGTGCAGAGCGGCGCGGCCATCAGCGGCACGGGGACTCGGATCGACAGCTGCACAATCGGCAGCACGCACCCGGCCGACACGGTGGCCGCCGCAATCGACTCGGGCCAGGTGACGGGCGCCACCGCGTCGTTCAAGATCACCACGTGCCGCTACGTAGGGGCCATCACCGGCACGCCGACCAATCAGATGGGGGGGTCGATTACCTGCGTCCTCACCTTCTCGGGCATGCACGACACTCTGGTCGGGACGTGGCACGCCAGTCGTTAGCGGAACTCGGCCGGCGCGGCCTCATTGGATAGGCAGATCGAATGGCCGAGCGGCCGCCAGCGGGTAGCTGAAGTGCCACCATTCGTTTTCGTAGTTCTGGAACCCCTCCGACTCCATCGCCTGCACCAGGACGTGGCGATTCCTCTGGACCGCTCCGCCGGCGTTCGCGGTGTGCGCCGCCTCGGTAAACGTGTCGAACGGGGTGCCCATGTCGAGCTCGGTGCCCGACAGGAGATCCACGAGCGTGAGATCCACTGCGACACCCAGATTGTGCCGGCTTCGCCGGCCGATGTACTCCTGGTCCAGCAGGTCAGTGCGTCCCGCCCGCTCCGCCCAGCTTACCATCGCGGCGGTCGCCCGGACCGGTCGATAGGCGTCCCAGATCCTGAGACCGAGCCCGCTGGCCCGGAGCCGCGCTTCGACGCGCGCAAGGGCCCGGGCCGCGTCTCGGCGAAGCAGGGCGCGCTGCGCACCGTACCCCGGCAGCACCGCACCGGTGAAGTTGTTGGTGGTCGCGTACCGCAGCTCGACCAGGATCGTCGGATCGAGTGACCGAACGTCCACCAGGGCCGACTCGGCGACCGCGTCCGGTAGTGCGGCGAGCGAGTCGGCCTCGACCGGCTGTCGCGGCCCAGCCGACGTGGCTGCCCCCGCAGCGGGCGCGGGTTGCAGAGCAGGCGGCTGCCCACACCCAAGGAGGCCGGCGTACAACCAGGCGGTGACAACGATCACAGAACTCGTTGTGGCGACGTTACTTACGTGCGCCATCTATCGGCCCCTCACCCAACGGTGGTATCTTCTTCGCTCGTTGTTGATTGGACCCGGAAAGCATCCCTTTCCGGGGCCTCGTTTTCTTGTACGTCCGGTCAAAGTCATGATACGTGAAATGCGCGACAAGCTGGGCCAGGAAATCGACCAGCTTAGCCACGAGCTCAACGTCCTCCTTCCTCAAGCCATCGCGCAAGCGGTGGCTCTTGGAGATCTCCGTGAGAACTCGGAATACAAGTCGGCGCTCGAACGACAGCAGTTCGTCCAGGCCCGCCTTGGCCAGCTCCATCACCGACTGAACCAGTTGACCCAGTTGGCCAACACCGAGGCGCCGACCGATCGGGTAGGCCTGGGATCACGGGTGACGGTGCTGGATCTGGAGACGAACGAGACCGACGTCTACACCGTCGTGCTGGCGGAGATGATGGACATCGACGCCGGGCATATCTCGCTCGCATCGCCGCTGGGGCGCGCGCTCAAGGATGGACGGGTGGGCGACGAGATCAGCCTCCGGCTCCCCGCGATGATGCGGCG